>NZ_VFUH01000029.1:0-22929 GCF_006440475.1 Mesorhizobium sp. B2-6-1 | reverse complement strand
AAGAGTCCGCTCTTGTGGGAGGAGAAGCGGGCTCTTAGCTGCGACCTAAGACCCAGCGGCCGGCGCAAGAGCCGCCCGCGGACCCGATCGTCAGAAAAAAAGTCCGCCCGCGCCATTTGGGCGTCACCGTTTCGCGGCATCGCTGTCGGCCGCGGCGCGAGACAGGAACATCTGCGTCGTCTCGGCGAGGTGGCTCTTGAGCCAATCCGCCATCGCTTCCTCTTCGCGCAGATTCTGCTCACAGACACGCGCCACCTCGGCCTCCCCTTCGGCGTGGGCCGCGGCGATGAGCATCATGTAGGAGGCAATCTCCATATGCTCGAAAGTATAGCTGGCGAGCGACCCCTTCATCACCTCGTCGCCGGCGAACACGCCGCTGATCGACTGGGCCATGGCGGTGAGCTTGCCACCTGCGTCTTTCATCGCGGAAGATCCCTCTCCGATCCGGTCAAGGCAGGTTCTCAGCCGTGAGGCCTGCTGTCGCGTCTCGTCGAGATGCTGACGGATGCGGTCGCCGAGCTCCGGATAGCTCTCGAGGCGTGACAGTTGCCCGGAGAGCATCGTCTCCGCCTGCTCCTCCATAGCGTGAGCGTCCCTCAGCCATTGTATCAACCAATCGCGCGATTGTGTCATGAAGGTCTCCCTTGGGTTGCCTGCCCAAACCGCGAGTGGAGAGGATGGTTCCGCCCGGGCTATGGCAGGCTCGGCCAGAGGCTGTCGACGCGCGGATTGACCGCCGACGCGACGGTCACTTCTTGCTCTGGCCCGAGGCATCGGCCAATGCCGGGTTCACCAGCTTGCTGCGGACGTCCCGCGCCATTCGCAGGTGCTCCAGTACGGCCGGCAGGATATCGGAGGCGAAATGCTGGACATCCGGATCCCGGCCGGAGCCGATCTCCCATTCAAGGAGTTGCACAGTCTTCTGATGGTCGACGATCTGGCCGCTGATGTAAGCCAGATCGAATTCGACCAATGCCAGCTTCTGCCGGCAATGGCAGCGGCGAAGGGAGGCCGCTGATAAAGGTGCAGTGTGGGATACCGAATGGATCCGACGAGACACATGTCGTGCCAGGTATAGCGGCTGCGACGCAGGGAGCCATGTCGGAGGGGGCAAGTGTGCGAAGGGATCGTCTTTGTCTGCGGCTACTTTGTACCCGCCAGCCCTGCTGACAGCAAACGAGCGTTCATCGACACGGTTTCGCCTATCGGTGAGATACTGGCGACACCTCCTCTACTCCTCTGCCTCCATAATCTTGTCGAGAACAGCTTCAGGTGCCACGTCGCGCTTCAGTTCCTTCAATTCATCGTCCGCTTCCGTGGCAACATTCATGCGCTTGGCAATCTCCTCGACCATCTTGATGAGCTTGGTCGTCTCGTGTTCGTTGAGCAGGCTGACCTGAAGATCGAGGTCTGCTCTCGCATCGTCCTCAGCGGCCATCCGGTTCTGGTTGATGAGCACGAAGGTGGACAAAAAGATCGCCTCCACGGATGCAATCATCGCCAGGATAACCAAGGATGGGTCCCAAGGCTGAACAAAGCCGACGGGCTTGATATTGAGGACGATCCAGCCCCCAAAGAAAACAAGATGGATATAGACGAACATCATGCTGCCTGCGAACTGGCTAATTGCTCCCGCGGCGCGTTGCTCCGCAGTGGCAGCGTTCGCATCGCGCTTCCGTCGTTGAACGATTGCTTCGATGTTGCGGGCCAAGGCAGGAGCGAGGCCGTCCGCGGGTGGTGTGGTTGGGGTGGCGGATCCCATGTCATTGCCTGAGGTGTTTGGGCGCATAGCTCTCTCCGTGTCTCCACCTGACCCACTTAACTGGTCGGTTGGCGTTTCGATCCATGCAGCCTCAGGAGCGCTGACGGACCTTCATCACGAATGGCTCACCCAATGAGACATACCTATCAGAGGTGTTCGGTAAGCGAGACGGTCAACGCCGCAAATGGGCCTGGCGACTTGCCGGTCGAAGGCCGCGATAGGATACGCGGATGAGGAGTCGCTAGCGAAACGGGAGGTTCTGATGGTAGTGGAGGCTGATGCAGTTGTGCAATCCGAAACGACATGGAGCGCTTCAGGACACTCTCCGACCAGACAAGGATCGCCTGCCGAGAGCGTCGCCAGATCGATGGATTTCAGCCCGGGGAGCGCTTTAAAGCGGGCGAAGTTCGAACCGTATAACTGCCTCTGCTATTGGTCGCTCCTCGTCGCGTATGATGAAAGCGAGTTCGCACTCATTGCCGTCATGGGGGAGTGTCTCTCTCGCTATTTCGGTCAAAGCCTTTACAGCTTCATCTGTAGCGGTCTCCGTATCGGGAAGTTCGCTCCCCTCGTTGTCTTCAGTAACGTTTCCATTTTCAGTAAGATCAAAAAAGAAGCGTGCCATGTTCGTGTATCCGTTCGGGGCCTTTCTGTCCGAACCTTGGCGATTTCAGAAGGTTCCAAGCTGGATTTTGTTGTGAGGCAGGATTTTTTTATCGCGTACGATCGCAATCGAGTTTCTGGTCCAAATCGTGCGTTGGCCTGACGTTCAGTCCGCGGTGGCATGAGCGCCTCATTTCCTTGGAGCATGTGTCGTTGGATCAGGCCCACTCAACCCAGGCACAGTCGCCGGCGGCAATCCAAGTCAGGCGGGCGGAACATAACGATCTGGCTGACGTTTGTGCCGAGGATCGGCCCGACAGGAGGACTGCATGGCAGCCCCACGAGCAGTTTGGAAAGGGATTTTAAAAGTCGGGTCCGTGTCGTGCGGAGTGAAGCTTGTGGGTGCAACCAGCGAGGCATCGAAAATCCACTTCAAGATTTTGAATCGGAAAGATGGATTGCCTGTCAAGGCTGCCTATGTTGACGAAGAGACGGGCGATGTCGTCGATAGCGAAAACCAAGTCAAAGGCTACGAGGCAGACGCGGGCGATTTCATCAAGGTCGAACCGGACGAGATCAAAAAGCTAAAGATGACGTCTGAGCACACGCTTGAGGTCGACGAGTTTGTCGCCATCAAGGATATCGACACGCGCTACCTGGAAAAGCCTTATTACCTGATCCCTGCCGACGGTGCTTCCACCGAGGCCTTCTCCGTGCTGCGCGAAGCGATGGCCAAGGGTGTGGCGGCGCGGTCCTGCGTGGTGCTGTACCAACGCGGGCGCGAAGTCGTGATACAGCCCTATGGCAAGGGAATGCTGCTTACCGAGTTGCGGACCCATGACGAGATGATCTCGGAAGAGACTATATTCAAAGACCCGAAAAGCTTTCTTCGAATTATGACAAAACGACTCTGTGCCTGGATCAGAAAAGATCGATTGGCCGCCCGGGCTCGGGGCTACCGCCCGAGTCATTCGCGCGGTGCAGGAGCATAGTAAGCAGCTTCTTCAGGTGAGAGCGATCCGGCTGCCGCGATGCTGTCCACCATCTCGAGCACAAGGTGCGGCGCAGCATGATGAACCATGTGACCGGCACCCGCGACGATGCGCATCATCGAGCCCGGTAGGACCGCGTGCAAATGTTGGGAATGATAGTTGGTGTCGAGCAGGCTGTCCGCGTCCCCGGCCATGATACCTATCGGCGCGTTTGTCCTCCCTGCGGTCTTGGGAGCCAACGCGGCAACGGGGATCAGCAGACCAGATTCCGCGGCAGTCGTTCGCAAGTGCGACGGTGCGCTGACCAGATCTCGCAAAGCATTTGAAAACTCTGGCGGGACAGGTTGCGGCCCAAACAGGCGGCGCATCAAAACGGGCCAGATCAGCCTGACGACAGGCGGCAGGATGGTGTGGCAAATGATGGTTCCCACGATTGGCAGTGCCGGCAGGGCGGCAAGCATGGCATCGAACCTTGCGGAGGGGAAATGATAGCCGGAGAGGAGAACCGCGCCACCAATCTCGTCCGGATACCGGGCCGCCCACTGGAGGGCGATCGATGCCCCCCAAGAACGATGGGATTGTCTGCCCCGATCCTCTGCGTGGCGCTCTGGAGCAGATCTGCCTGGGCCGCGGCGGTCCATAGGCGACCGCGCGGCCGAGTACTTCCGCCAAACCCGGGGCGGTCGAATACAATAACGCGATAACGCTTGGCTGCTTTGTCGACTAGACCGCTGGTTTGGAAGTCCTCAGCGGCGGAACCGTTCCCATGCAGGAGAACCAGGTCCCTGCCGCTTCCAGCCTCGACATATCGAAGGCGGACACCGTCGACCTCTATGGTCCTTCCTTTCGCGCGGACGGAAAGCGCTTGCTTGGTCGCTGCTCGATTGTTCAACGCTAGCAAGGCCACCGCCGCAACCAGGCCGCCGACCCAGACGCGTGATGATCGTTTCAGTGAGAATTGAAACCGGAAAGACAAGCTGCCGTGCTCCTTGCGTAGGTTGCGGCGACTGGCGAATCGCCGCTGGGACGTCGCACCCAAAAGGCTCACCGTTTTCGCCATCCGAACTGAGACGCCACAAGGTTGTTCCGGCGCCTGATCGCCTGACCTTCGAACGAGGCTACGGGCTTAGCTCGGCCTAGGGCTCCTCGAGATTGAGCCCGCGGAAGGTCGAATGACAGCCGGGGGAGGCGTTAGTCTTGCCAGCCGTTTCCACAGACTGGATAGCCAAAAGAGCACCGGTGACGAGTAACCCTTGGGCTCCAAACATGGCGACGTGCTCGCGTTCAACTCGCACGATCAACCCACGCAGGGGGTCTTTAAATCTAAGGGAGCTAAAAAAGTTTTGGCTGATGGAACATCGCGCGGTTCAGCGTGTTTGCTTTCGACGAAAATGGAGAAATCAGGCCGTGAACAGCGTCATTTATCTCATAGGTCTCGTTGTCGTCGTGCTGGCAATTCTCTCCTTCCTCGGTTTTCACTAGGAGCCATTATGCAACGCGAAGGCGATCCAGGACGTCCAGCATCCGATTTCGATACGGCAAAGAGCGAGCTCTCCGACCGGCTCCAGGAAGAAACCCAAAATGCCACCCGGTTGATTCACGACGCCAGTGACGAAGTCGTCAGCAAAGCTGGCGAGTACGCGTCGGAAGCGCAGGAGGCTTTGTCAGGGAAGGCGCAGGAAACGCAGCGCGACATGAGCGCGAGCTTAGCCGCTTTTGGGGGCGCGTTGCGGGCAGCAAGTGAGCATCTGGCCAACAGCGATCAAGCCACCGTTTCGAAGTTCGTGCTTACTGCCGCTGGCGGGCTGGAGCGCCTCTCGTCCTCTTTGCGGGACAAACCAGTCGAACAAGTCTTAGGCGAGGTCAGGTCCTTCGGGCGCGAAAACTCTGGAGTGCTTATCGCCGGGTCGGTTTTCGCCGGTTTGGCTCTGGGACGCTTCATCAAAAGCTCGCAACCCGCTGATTCGAGCGAAGCGGACGGTCGGCTGAAAAGCAGTGGCGCCCCAAAGACTGTAACGCGCCCGAAGACCACAGGCAGCTCTCCACGGGACGACCTCACGTCATAACGAATGCAGCCACTTTCTTGGCCGAGCACGGAGCATGACCGATGAACAACGATCAGGACGGCCGCAGTCTCGCGAGCCTTGTGAGCGACCTTACACAGCAAGTGACGACCCTGCTACAGACCGAAACAAGGCTTCTGCGGGCCGAAATATCCGAAAACGTCAGCAAAGCCGGGCACGGCGTGGTCGAAGTCGTAGGCGGTGCCGTGTGCTTGCTGGCATCGCTGGTGGTACTGCTCCAAGCGCTCGTGATCGCTTTGGCTAAGGCGGGTCTGGGGGCCGGGTGGGCCTCGCTGCTCGTCGGTGTCGTCGTGGCGATCCTGGGGGTGATTCTCCTTCGCACGGGAATGGCCGGCATTGCGCCTTCCGGATTGGCTCCTGACCGCACACAAGAACAACTCAACAGCGATGCGCGTGTGATCAAAGGACAAATGAGATGAGCGAGAAATCGGCAGCCGAACTCGAACGCGAAGCCGAGATTGCCCGCGCAGCGGTCGTCGATACCGCCGAATCCATCCGCAGCAAAATGACACCCGGTCAGTTGATCGACGAATTCACCGGGTTGTTTTCTGGCGGCGCAGGGACCGCCGCCCTCAGCAGATTCCAGACCCAAGTCAGCGACAACCCTTTGGCCCTGATGCTGGTTGGGACCGGCCTGGCTTGGCTGATGCTTGGCAGCGGTGCTTCGGCGGGTGGCTCTCCTGCAACCCAGGCTGTCAACAATCAGGCCGACACGGATGGGGGGACGTTCGGGGTCAGCGATGTGACGGGGGCTGCGGAAGGGCCGAGTTCCGGACAAGAGATCCCCAATGGTGGACCATCGGCGGTCGCAGAGATGCTCTCGGATGCCGGCGCGACCGCTGGCTCGATTGCGAGCAATGCAAGCGAAGCGGCCGCAACTGCGGCTGGCGAGACCAAGGATAAGGTTGTAAACACCGTGGGGCAGCTTGGCTCCAGTGCGAGTGATATGGCTGTGCAGGCGAGTCGAACCGCGCAGGAACTATTTGAGCGCGAACCACTGGCACTTGCCGTCCTCGGCCTGGCGGCGGGTACGGCTATAGGCGTGCTTCTGCCTCGCACAACCATGGAAGACGAGCAACTCGGCGGCTACCGCGACAAACTACTTGGCAGCGCCAACAGTGCTTTAGAGGACGGCGTGGAGCAAGCGAAAGAGATCGCTGCCGAAGCTTACGAGACAGTCAAGAGCGAGGCGGACCGGCAGGGCTCGAGCGGCACCGCCGACACGTTAGCCGGTAAGGTCGGTGAGGTCGTCAAGGCCACCGCAAAAACTACCGAAAAGGCGGTTCGAGATCGACTTCCCGAATCGGATCAGTCCTCCACGGCCAAGCCCTAAGCCATCTGCAGGGTGCCAGGGCAGCGGTCAAATTGAACTTAGAGACACCCGTCGTGAACAAAACCGCGCGCCGACGGTTTGATTGCATGGAAACTGAGACACTGGTCGGCTATCTCGCGGCACTATGTTCGATGGTGAGCTTTACGCCGCAAGCCTGGAAGATCATAAAGACGCGAGACACGGGCAGTATCTCCGCGCCTATGTATGCGATTACGGCAGCAGGGTTCGCCCTCTGGCTCATCTTCGGGTCCATGAAAGGCGAGTGGCCGATCATCATCACAAACGCCGCCTGTCTCGTTCTCTCGGCATTCATTCTTCTGATGACGCTCCTTCCTCGCGCGAAGAAGGACGCGGTCGCGGACGTGCTGGATCCCGCTGCCTCAAGGACTGAGCGATGATCTTCGTTTGGTTGCGTTCTGAGGTTTACGAGGCGCTCAGCGGTGGCAGCCAGGAATGACGCGCTCATGTCGGGAGTTCTCTTGTGGTTTCAGACGATGAAATCCGTCCTGGCGAATCATACGACTGCCTGGTCATCGGCGGCGGACCGGCCGGCCTGACCGCCGCGACCTACCTGGGGCGTTTTCGGCGCCGGATCGTCCTTGTGGATGCCGGCCAAAGCCGCGCAAAGTGGATACCGGTAACCCACAACTGTCCCGGGTTTCCTGACGGTATTGCCGGTGTTGAGCTGCTTGATCGTCTGCGGCAGCAGGCACTGCTGAGCGGAGTCGATCTCGTGGACGATACGATCCACGACATTAAGCGGGGTGGGACCGATTTCATCGCCACGGCATCGGTTCCCATTCGGGCTCGCGCGGTGCTCATGGCCACCGGTATTGTCGATACGCTTCCAGACACGCCCGACGCCGCCGATATGATCAAGGCCGGCACGTTGCGGCTGTGTCCGATCTGTGACGCCTACGAGGTCATCGACGGACGGGTTGCGGTGATGGGCCCGGCAGATCACGCAATGAAGATGGCGTTGTTTATGCGAAGCTACACAAGTGACGTCACCATGTTGGTCGAGACGACAACTCGATTCGACCCCGCCGCCGACGCCTTGCTCAAAAAGGCTGGAATCAAGGTGCACGCGTGCCTCCCGGGCTCGATCCGCTCTGCCGGCCATCAGGCGACCATCAGGCTCGTTGCCGGAAACACGCTGTCTTTCGATACCATCTATCCCGCATTGGGCTGCACGATGCGATCGAAGCTGGCCACCAACCTCGGCGCGGAATGTGACGAAATCGGCAATCTTGTCGTGGATTCGCGCCAGCGAACCGCAATTGCGGGCCTCTACGCCGCAGGCGATGTGGTTGACGAAATCAACCAGGTCGCGGTCGCCTTCGGACACGCGGCGATCGCCGCAACCGATATGCACAGCTATCTTGCGCAAAACGAGTGAACAGGTCCGCCCTCGTTCAGTCGTTCAGTCGTTCAGTCGTTCAGTCGTTCAGTCGTTCAGTCGTACAGGATGGCGCGTGGCGCAGCCCTCGCGGGGATATTCGTCGCTTCCCCGGCATCCTGGTGCCCCCCATTGGCGCCGTAAGAGCCTCAATGCGGCATTGGCGAGACAACACCTATTGTGTGCGCATTCAGGCACTGCCGTCGATGCCGCTTATTCGCAACCGACGGGGTGCCGGCGTCTGCTGGGGAAAAACGGCGGAACAAACAAGGAGCCGCCTCGTTTGAACGGGGTGCCGCCCGGCGCGCTTTCAAGCAGGAGATGAGGATGGCAACCAAGAAAGCTTCGCAGACAAAGGGACTTGAGGATCTCTTCCACGACGGCTTGAAGGATATCTACTACGCCGAGCGCAAAATCCTTCCGCCTTGAAGAAGATGGCGAAGGGAGCTGAATCCGAAAAGGTGATTGCTGCCTTTGAGAAGCATCGAGGTGAGACGGAAGGCCAGATCGAGCGCCTGCAGCAGGTGTTCGAGATCTTCGGCAAGCGGGCACAGGGAAAGACCTGCCCGGCAATCGACGGCATCATAGAAGAAGGGCAGGAGATCCTGGAGGACTTTCAACAGGCTCCAGCCCTGGATGCCGGGCTCGTGGCCGCCGCGCAAGCCGTCGAGCATTATGAGATCGATCGCCCGATATGGAACGCTGATCACCTGGGCCGGTTTGCTTGGGCTGAAAAAGGCCGTTCCGCTGCTTGAACAGTCGCTCAAGGAGGAGAAGGCGACCGATGAAGCACTGACGCAACTCGGGGAGGCCGGTGTGAACGAGAGAGCGATGCAAAAGGCGGCCTAGATATCCGCACTGGATCACGCCGAGGAGGTCCGTCATGGATGTCCGGCAACCCATGCCGCTTGACCAAGCATCGGCCGCGCCTATGTCCGCGGAACCGGCGTCGAGCAAAAGACAGCTCCTGTTCGAACGTCGCACCAAAGCTGTTGAGATCGATGAGATCGACCCAGGCGACGGCCGGGTGATCAACCATGATGGCGAGCAACTCGCTATCAGCGAGGCGGCAGACGGTTCGAGTGCCGGCTGCATCGACGGTTGGAACCCGGTCGACCGGATATGGTACTGGTCCTGCCACAGATGGGGATTCGACGAACAAGGCGTGCTGCCGGCAAACAGGCCGCCGGCGGCTCGAGCGACGCCGCAGGCCGGGCTCACGGGATGAAGATCCTCGTCACCGGCGCTACAGGTTTGATAGGCGCCTCACTATGCGCGCGCCTGGAGGCGGAGGGACACGAAGTACGGCGCGTGCTCCGCCGCTCCCGACCTGCCGGCTCTTCGAAAAGTTCGGACGTCATTTTGGACATGACGGAGGCGGTCCGACCGGAGGACTGGAGTTCGCCTCTTTCAGGCGTCGATGCCGTCGTCAACTGCGCCGGCGTTCTGCAGGACAACGCGCGGGAAAAGGTTCAGGAGGTCCATGCCATCGCCGCTTCCGCTCTCTTCAGGACCTGCGAACGGGCCGGCATCAAGACGGTCATCCATTTCTCGGCGATCGGTGTCGACCGCGATCAGCTGTCCGCCTTCTCCGCCAGCAAGCTGGCCGGCGACAAGGTATTGATGGCGCTCGATGTCGGCTGGGTGATCCTGCGTCCCTCGGTGGCGCGGCGCGGCGTCTTTGGCGCAAGCGCATTGTTGCGTGGGCTAGCCGCGCTGCCATTGTTGCCGGCCATGCCCAATACCGGTCGCCTGCAAGTCGTTCAGCTCGATGACATTGTCTCCACCGTTCTTTTCTTCCTCCTGCCCACGAGTCCTTCTCGCTTGACGCTGGAGCTTGCGGGGCCGGAGGCGCTCACCATGACAGAGCTCGTCAGTCGTTACCGCCAGTGGTTTGGATGGAAGAAGGCAGCCATATTCACCTTGCCCGGCTGGGTGGCGAGAGGCCTCTATCGTCTGGGCGATCTGGCTGGATGGCTCGGCTGGCGACCGCCGATCCGCAGCAATGCGCAAAAAAGAAATCACGCGAGGCGCTGTCGGTGATCCGCAGCCCTGGATTGTGACGACAGGCATTCACCCGGCAAGCCTCGCATCAGCACTTGCGGCCGATCCGGCAACGGTCCAGGAGCGATGGTTTGCCGGGCTCTATCTCATCAAGCCCGCGATCTTCGTTGTGCTGCCATTCTTCTGGATCATGACCGGCATCATCTCGCTCACGACAGGCTGGCGTAATGGCGTCGAACTGCTGATCGGCACTGCGGTGGCGCCCCACGCCGAGGCCGCGGTCGTGGCCGGTGCAATCGCCGACGCGGCTGTCGGCGCTCTGATCGCGTTCCGGCCGACAAGCCGCCCGGGTCTTTGGGGTGCGATCGCGATCTCGCTGTCCTACGCCATCGCCGGCACCATCCTGCGCCCGGATCTCTGGAACGAGCCACTCGGCCCGCTGATGAAAATCCTGCCGATCCTCGCCTTGCACTTCGTTGCGCTGGCGATCTTGGACGAGCGCTGATGCTTTATTTCGTGGTCAAATATCTGCACGTCATCGGCGCAGCCGTGCTGCTTGGGACAGGGGCGGGGATTGCCTTCTTCATGCTTCTCGCTCACCGGACCGGCAATGCCGCAACAATCGCGGCAGTTGCCCACATCGTGGTTGTCGCTGATTTCCTCTTTACCGCGACTGCCGTCGTCGCGCAGCCGATCACCGGCGTGGCCCTCGCCTGGCAGGCTGGCTATTCATTGAGGGAAGGATGGATCGTGCTGTCGATTGTGCTCTATGTCGTGACCGGCCTGTTCTGGCTGCCGGTCGTTTGGATGCAGATGGAGATGCGCAATCTGGCGACGCGCGCCGCCACATCTGGCGACCCGCCGCCGGAGCGGTACAACAAGCTGTTTCGGTTGTGGTTTGTCTTCGGTTTTCCTGCCTTCGCCGCCGTGCTCGCCATCTTCTGGCTCATGATCACGCGTCCCCTCATCGTTTTGTTCGATTGACGGTGACAAGAGCTTCGCTGGCCACTGATGGGCAGCAGGTCCTTTGGCCAGGTGGTGAGTTCGGGAACCAACACGGCTTCTCACCCTGAACAGAAGGCGCGACGCCATAGGTGCTTTCCGACGATTGGAGGGAGAAAGCGTTGCCATCAGCCTAAGCTGGAGAATGACACTAGCCGCGAGCGCCGTTACCGTCTGACCCCCTGGCGCGACTGGAGCCCCGGGTAGAACCGATCTGTTCGCTCTGTGCTCCGCTGTCCACGCGGGGGGAGCCAAGCATGGGTTCCTCACCCATCGGCTCGCCCGCGACCGTCGTGAACTCTCCGTTGCCGTCAATGGATTTGCCGCTCGACCAACGGCCCTCGGGCGGCGGCACGCCGTCGACGAAACAGTTGACGAAAGCATAGCTGACGTCGCGAAGTTCCTGTTCCTGGGGGAAGGAATTGGGAACCGGCAGTGAAGCCGCGAGCCCGCCCATGTCCTCGATGGCTGCTAACCATTGCTGCTGGTGCATCGTGTCGCGGGCGATCAGGAACGACAGCATCTCCTTCATGCCGGGATCGTCGGTCATATTGTAGAGGCGTGTGGCAAGCACTCTGCCACTGCTTTCCGCCGTGACATTGGCGATCATGTCGGCGGCGAGATTGCCGCTGGCGTAGACGTGTGAAGCATTGAAGGGCACGCCGTTTGAATTTTCCGGCAATGCCGCGAGTCCGGTGGAAAGGATGTGGCGGAAGTTCATGCCGTTCAACACGGAGCCGCCGATCGTATCGGCTGAAATGTCTTCTTGCAAAGACAGCGGCGCCCCTTCCAGATTCAACGCCACGGCCGTCGCGAGCATCTCGATGTGGGCGAGTTCCTCAGTGGCGGTGTTCAGCAGCAGGTCCCGATACTTGCTTGGGCCGCGCGCGCCCCAGGCCTGGAAGAAGTACTGCAGCGCAACTCGTATCTCGCCTTCGACGCCACCGATCGCCTGCTGCAAAGCACGAGCAAAGATCGGGCTGGGCGTTTCCACGCGCACAGGGAATTGCAATTTCTTGTCGGTGTAAAACATCTCATATTATCTCCGTTGATCTCGCCCAACCGACCGCAGAACCAGATGTTCCTTCTGTTCGACAGTATTTATCCTGACCATGTCGAGTTGGACGCGCGTGCGCGAAACGTGTGCAATCCGCTTCGGCAGGGCGCGGTTGTTTGGCGCAAGACCAAGATGAAGCGACCCGCGGGGTGATCGCCTTCACCCCGCCCTCAAGGCGGCCCTGGTGCCCGGTTCGTCCCCCCTCATGGACCCCTCATGGCGTCAAGCAGCTTGGAAAGAAACGCTGCTAACGCTTGTTCAGGCTGAGCCGCCTCTTCGCTCAACATTTCGATGCCCCATCGACCCAGCACCGCCTCCTGGACGACGCTCGGGCTAGGCATGAATACGAACGATCTGGGGCGGTCGGTCTCATAGCCGGACAGCCTCCAGGTCTGCCACAGGCGGTGCAAAAGCAGGCGAATGTTCATATCCGACATGCTGTAGCCGATGAAAAGGATCGTCCGCCCCAATGCATCCGCGCGGAATTTCACATCCAGCGGTGAATCGAAGGACAGCCGGTCGAAATAGTCGGTCTCGGCCAGAATGAGGGAGGAGTCGTCGTCGAAGTCGCCGTGGTATTTGACGATCTGGGTGACCCCGTTGCTGGCTTTGGCGATGTCTTTTGCGTTTGCCACCTTCACGTAGTCGCGGCTATGGACTTCGAAGGCGACCTCGAGGTTGCGATCGTAGTTGGTCGTGTAGATGATCGGGAAGTCCAGTGCCACGATCAGGCGGTGGATCTCCGAACGTCTCACTTTCTCATGCGAGACACTCCAGTTCCGATCCATCCAGCTTCGCAGCGGTCCGATGGTGCCCCGCTTCAACCGGTAGAACTCCGCCAGGGTCTGGTAGCTGACGTCCGACGGCGCGATGATGCCGTCATCGATGCCCAGGTCCTCGACCAGATGATCGATGAGCTTACGCCAGGAGGGCAGGCCGACACTCATTGACACGCCAGCCCCAACGAACAGGATCGCGCGCCGCTCCCTGACGGAACGCGCGAGTTCCTCGATGGGGAAAGCATGGACAAACCTCCGACCGATAATCATCCCAACTACCGGGACGGTCGCCGGTTCCATTCTCGTGCAGGCGGTGACCCGCCGTGGGGTTTGCGACGCGCCGGGGAACAATCATCCGCATGGGGTTCGTAACGGGCGCAGCCGGAACAAAGCATTGTGCTCGCGGTTTAGCTCCGGCGCCGATCGCCAGCGGAGAAATGCATCAATGACAATCAAGGAGCCGGCACACTCGGGTAGGCTAGCCTGGCCGCACACAGCCAAGCGCGGCATGGACGAGCAGGACAGAAGCCAAGCAGAGGCTCGCGCCAGTCGGCATCCTGAAGCCGATCCTGTCGACGAATCGCGTAGCACCGTGAACTGTAACGAGCTACGGGCAAATCGCCAGACCCGCGAGAGAGCATGATGGCCAGGCCGGCCCCCACCGAACGATCCGGCCCGGTCCAGGATGTGGTAGACGATGGTCAACACCGAGCGGTCGGCCGAACCTTCGAAAGCTTCTTCATGGCCGGCTTTGAATGTTCCTCCCACAGGCGGAGCGACGGTGTCCGGCTCGATCTTGTTCGCGCTACCTCGCACAACATCCATGCCTTGGCGGACTACCGGAGCTGTGCCGAGCTCGGGCTTCGAACGATCCGAGACGGGTTGCGCTGGCACCTGATCGAAACGGCGCCGGGCATCTATGACTGGTCGAGTTGGGCGGCCATGATCGAAGCGGCTCGTGCCGTTGGCGTGCAGGTGATCTGGGATGTTTTTCATTACGGGTCGCCCGATCACATCGATCAGGGATCGCAGGAATTCATCGACGCCTACGCCGCTTTTGCCGCGGAGGCCGTGCGGTTCCATCGCTCCTTCACGGGCACCTCTCCGCTGCTTTGTCCAATCAACGAAATCTCGTTCTTTGCCTGGGCCGTCGAAGTCGGCTACTTCCCGCGTGTCGGCCCAAAGAAGCGCGGATGGTTCAAACGGCATCTCGTTAAGGCAGCGGTCGCGGGCATCCGTGCAATGCGACAGGCCGACCCCGACTGTCGATTCGTCTGGGCTGAGCCGCTGATCCATATCGCGCCTCGCGACGGCAGCCGAGCGGAACGGCAACGCGCGCAGAACGCCCGGCGAGGTCAGTTCGAGGCGTATGAGATGCTGATGGGACAGGTCGAGCCTGAACTGGGCGGCAGCCAAGATCTTGTCGACGTGATTGGCCTGAACTTTTATCCTCACAACCAATGGTATCTAAACGGTCCGACCATTCCCATGGGCCACCATGAATATCAGGCGCTGTCCGAGATGTTGCTCGAGGTCGCTCACAGGTTCCGCAAGCCGATGTTCATTGCTGAAACCGGGTCCGAAGGATCCGCCGGGCCAGCATGGCTGCATTATGTCTGCGATGAGGTCCGCGCCGCGATGAAGCTGGGCGTCCCCATCCAAGGCATTTGCATTTATCCCGTGACAGCCTATCCGGGTTGGGACAATTCCCGCCACGCCGAAGTCGGCTTGTTTTCTACCGTGCACGCGGATGGTTCGCGCAGCATCCGGCAGCCAGTTGCGGACGAGCTGGCGCGCCAGCGCCTTCTGTTCGCGTAAGCCCGGCCATCACGCGTGCAGCATGGGCCTGTCGGGTAGAACGGCATCGCGTTCGGCTTCGTCCGGCAAATGGTTACGGCGCGAGCACAGCAAATGTCGGCGCCTCCAACGAAGCCGAGGCCGGCAGGGTCTTCTGTATCCTCGCGAATGTGGCCAAGGCCTGACCCACCACTTGATCCATGTTGTAATAACGGTAGGTCGCTAGCCGTCCAACGAACCAGACGTTTGGGCAGGCGTCCGCCATTGCCTCGTAGCGTTTGTACAGCTCCTCGTTTTCGGCTCTCGGAACAGGATAATAGGGATCGCCTATATCGGTCGGGTATTCGTAGGTGAGGCTGGTTTTCGGATGCCGTTGGCCTGTCAGATGCTTATACTCCGTGACGCGGGTGTAGTTTTCCGTCTGCGGATAGTTCACCACCGCCACTGGCTGGAATTGTTCGCAATCCACTGTCACATGGTCGAACCGCAAGGAACGGTAAGGCAGACGGCCGAGCCTCCAATCAAAATATTCATCAATCGGCCCAGTATAGATCAGCTGCCGAAAGCCGATCTTGTCGCGTATCTCGCCATAGTCGGTCTGCAGCATCACCTTGATTTCAGGCCTGTCCAGCATCCGCTCGAACATCCGCGTATAGCCGCCGGCGGGCATGTTCTGGAACGTATCGCCAAAATAGCGGTCGTCGCGGGTGGTGCGGGTCGGCACCCGTGCCGTTACGGATTTACTCAGTTGGGACGGATCCACGCCCCATTGTTTGCGAGTATAGCCGCGAAAGAATTTTTCGTAGAGTTCCCTGCCCACGGTGCTGACCACCACGTCTTCGGCGGTTCGGACCTCCTCCACCGTTTCTCGTCGCGAAGCGAAAAATTCTTCCAGTTGTTCGGAGGTGAGATCAAGTCCGTAGAGACGATTGATCGTGTCGAGATTGATCGGGATGGGCAGCAGTTTGCCGTCTACCGAAGAGAGGACGCGATGTTCGTAGGGCCGCCACGCCGTGAACTGCGACAGATAGTCGACGATGGATTGCGCGTTGGTGTGGAAGATGTGGGGACCATAGCGATGGATCAGGAGTCCCGCTTCGTCGTAGCAGTCATAGGCGTTGCCGCCGACATGATTTCTGCGGTCTATGAGCAGGACACTTTCGCGGCGTTGCGATGCAATGCGCTCGGCAAGCACGCTGCCGGCAAAGCCGGCTCCGACGATCAGCCAGTCGAACATCGTCAGGCTCTCCTGCGCAGCGGAACGACAGTTTTCATCGCCTGGACACCGTGGATGTGTGAGGTCATGGCATCCCAAGTGCGTTCCCACGACTTGTCGGCGAGATAGGCATCAACTGCCCTCACCTGCAGGTCTCTGGGGCGGGCAAGCATGCAGCGAAGCTTGGTCGCAATGTCGTCGGCGTCGACGATCTCGACGAGACCAGCCGCACCGTAGGTGCGAACGACATCAACGATCGCGGTGGAGATCACGGGCAGTCCGGCCGCAAGAAACTCGGGTGTCTTGGTTGGGCTGATGTATCGCGTTGCCTCGTTGAGCGCGAACGGCATCCAACCGACTGCCCAATGACGAAGATAGCTCGGCAGGTCGGCATAGTTCTTGGGCCCGAGCCAATGCAAATTGTCTGCCCGTGGCAGGGTCGCCGGATCGATCTTGACCACCGGCCCAAGCATGACGAACTGGATGTCGGGCATCGCGGCAGCCGTCTGGCCAACAAGGGCGATGTCGAGCCGTTCGTCGATCACGCCGAAATAGCCAACCCTTGGATGGGGAATGGCTGCCTGGTCGGATGGTTCCTCGCCCCCCTCTCTCGCCATGTTGAAATGAGCAGCGTCGATGCTGCTTGGAAACGCAAAGATCGAACGATGCTGACTGCGCTTTGCCTCATAGAGGCTTTGCCCGCCCGTGAAGACCAGATCGGCACGGCGGAACAGCGCTCTTTCCAGCTGTGCCAGTTCCGCGGGCGCGTCGCGGAAGGCGGACAACTCATCCATGCAATCGTAGACACACACATTGCAGCGCAGATGACTGCTGAAGCGCAGCGCCATTGGCGTGTAATACCACGCAATCAGCCGGTCATGAGGAACGGGTGCGACGAGTTCATTGACGAAGCTTCGCTGGATGGCGTCCACCTTTGTCGCGGATGTTCCAAGCGGGACGACCGGCGTGACAACCCTGATTGCCGGAGCTACGTCGTTCACGCGCATGAAGGGACCGCGGACATCTTCGAAGGCTGGTTCTTCGAAGTAAATTACCTGTTGCTGCCGGGCGGCGAGGGTCAGGAGGTGCTGTGGCCTTTGAAATACAAAATTCCATCGGAGATGTGAAAAGCAGATAACTACTGCATTGTACGCAATAGACGTGATTTTTTTTGTTTTTGCCGGCGCGATTTCCATATATTTTCCCTTTTAATACGAGTCAAGTCTCGAAGAATTAACCTAGGTTAATTTTCGACACTCCTGCCTGATGCTTTCAGTTCCATCTAACTTTCGATTTAGTAAGTTGTTCCCGCGGTATTAATTGATTTGCGTGGCCGATCATCGGCCTCAACGATCAGAGGTAGGGCCGCTCGACTGCTTCGCGGGCGGTCCGAATGCGGCACGAGATCCGCTGGAATTGGGACCACGGCGCCCTAACGTGGCGCTTTGTCACTCCTCGAGCTGTTGAAGGCCTGTGGGAAAATCGACACGTGTTAGCCGACGCTGCTAGAATAAGAGCGCCTCGAATCAGTTTGTTTGGACCTGGGTGTCGGAAGCTGAGAGAGGCTGTCGAGGTTTATGGACATGCAGATCAATTTTGAAACGCACGTCTTTCCGTTGTTTCACCCGCAGCAGGTGGACGACCTGAAAGATCCTTGTCCCGTATTCGACGGAACGCTCTGGCACATGTTCGGATCGAGCGGCACCGTCACGAGCGAGGAATGGAAGATACTGCACGCCACAGCGCCGGATCCGCGTGGCCCCTGGACCGAGCATGAACCGATCGCCTTGCCGATCACCGGCTCGGGTGTGGCGGCGCCCGGTGTCATCCACGAAGGCGGGGTTTTCCACATGTTCATCCAGACCGAATTCATGAAGTCGGGTGGGCGGTGCGAGCATGCGGTGTCTAATGATGGTTTCCACTGGGTTGTTTTGACGTCGGCGATATTATCCCTGCCGGACACCGATGAAGATGGCATCTACGATCCCCATCCGGCGGTCATCGGCGGCAAGCGCTACATCGTCTACTCGGGAATGCCGAAATTCAGCAGGGTCCCGCAACCCGACGTCTATCTCGCACGCAGCCAGTCCGACTCCTGGTTCGGACCATGGAAGCGCGCTGGCAAGATCCTGGACCACCTGGACGTTCCGCATCACAACGCACGCGAGCATCCCGACTATGAATGGGGCATCGAAGGCGCTCAACTGGTCGAGTTGCCGGATGGACGCGTGCTGCTCAATGCAACCTGCTTCCTGCCCGAGGGGCCGCGCGGCAGCCGCCAGCGTGTATTCTTCGCAATTGCCGATCGCGTCGAAGGACCTTACGTGTCCGTCGGCCCAGTGCTGGATCCGGGCGAGCCGGGAGAGAACGGGCACTCGACTGTGATGATAGAGGGCCGGCAACTGACGCTGTTCTATCAGAGCCGGCGCGAGGCAACGAATCACAGGTGGCGCTATGGGCTGGCCACGTGCGACCTGGATCAGCAGATTTTTTCAAACGTCGCTTAACCCAGCGCGCCCGGAAAGGCGCCATCACCGCGACGGACAACCGTCCCTACGCAGTGCTCGTTTCGATCGAGAGTCGCCCTCGGGGCCGACGGCCGATGCATTGCGCGCGATAGGACGGCTCAACTTATTCGCTGAATCCAAGTGAGCCCGAGGGCGGGATTCGGCACCTGACGCTGTCGGATCGGACGTGGAAGATCTGGCGGCGGTCGCAGCAATAGTGAGCATCCATCCCGAGAGTCCGGCTACTGTCGTGATGGACCGGACGAGGCGACGGGCGCCACTGGAAGCGCGCGCTTGTGTGCGGTGCCGGCGTGCGCTTGAAATATGCGCGTGCGCGCTGCTTCGTCGATCTCCCGACCTTCAAGGAAATCGTCGATTTGATCGTAAGTTACGCCATAGGCATCTTCGTCCGGGCGAAGCGGAATTAGGTTCTCCAGGTCGGCAGTCGGAATCTTGGCAACTAATTGAGGCGGAGCGCCCAGATGCGCCGCCAAGGCGCGAACCCTACGCTTGTTCAACCCGGAAAGAGGAAGGATGTCGGCAGCACCGTCGCCGAACTTGGTGAAGAAACCCATCAGTGCTTCGGCCGCATGATCGGTACCGATGACCAGCCCTCGGGTGGCGCCGGCAAGCGCAAACTGGGCAATCATCCGCTCACGAGCCTTGATGTTGCCAAGCAAAAAGTCCTCTCCGCCGGCATCGCCGAGGTCGGTGCCCGCAAGCTTGATCGAATCCAGCATCGCGTCGGCGGCGGGCTTGATGTCGACCCGGCGCACTTCGTCTGCTTGTATTGTATCCAGTGCCCGCTGCGCGTCGCTCTCGTCGGCCTGTAAGCCGTATGGAAGCCGAACGGCCAGGAATCTGGCCTCATATCCTGCCGTTCGCAGTTCCTCCACGGCCCGTTGCGCAAGAAGAGCGGCAGCAAGCGAATCTACGCCACCGCTTACGCCCAGAACGTAGGTGTTGAGATTCGAGGCACGCAGATAGGTGCCGAGAAAATCGATGCGTCGGCGCGTTTCAAGCGCGACGTCAAAACTGGACGAGACTCCCAATGCTCCTATAATCAGTTGTTGGTCGGTCATGCGAAGTTGCTCCTGACATCATAGCGTTCTGTCCAGTCGCATACCACAAGGTCGGTGGCGGTCACCGTCTCGGTCTGCCAGCTGAAGCGGTTCTCAAAAAGCGATGATGACGCGCCGGTAGCGCAAAAACGGTGATGTACATTGGCGGGCTCGACGTTGGGTCCCCTTAGGAGAAAAAGGAACAGCGACGAAGAGCCTCACAGGTTCCCGACCTCGGCCGGAATCCTGCTCGGGCTCAGGCTGGTTCTTCGAGGGAATCGTTCTGCATCAGTTGCTCCAGTGGCATCATATGGCGACCAGCCGGCTATCCCGCCGCAATCTTGAGAACCTTCGGTTCAACACGTCCCTCGATGGCTGGTTCCACGCCGGCACATACGTGTTCGTCGCATTAGGTCTCATTGTGCTATGGCGTGCGGCGCGCCAACCTCATCTCGGGTGGTCAGGAAAGTTGCTACTTGCAACGATGCTCATGGGCTTTGGCATATTCAACCTGGTCGAGGGAGTGGACGATCACCAGCTTCTCGGCACACACCATGTCAACGAAACCGTCCCGCGGTCCCAGTGGGTCTATTGGGACCGCGGGTTGTTTGATTTGGGGTGCGCTGATGCTGCTCGGCGGGTGGGCCTTGTCAAACGGCAAGCGGAAATCCTGGCTGTGGCAGCTATGAAGCGTTGGACTCTAGCGCTTATTTCAGGATGCCTTGGAACCGGATTGTAGCAGCGATGTTGTAGGCCTCTCGAGAACGCGGGGAACTGAAGGCGAACGGGCTCGGTATGAACGGCTCTCGGGCGAGCACGTGAAGGAGTGTGAGACGGGGGACAGGGCGGCCGCCATTGAGGAGGTGCAATCCCGCTCTCATGTCCGGCTTTCCTGGTTCAGGTCCTGGCCTTCCACAATCAACCCGCAAGGGGTTCGCTACGCAAGCGTGCGACCTCTGCGGCTGCGCCTTCAAGGTGACCGCGGCCATGCCCTGAACACGTCGGGCGCCTGTCGAGCGGGGATGGACCCCGCCCAAAGACGGGAGCCAAACGATGTCGCACAATTTCACCCTTGCTCAGCACCATGCCTTCAATCTCGCGCAGACCTTGATGGTCCCGGTCACGCTCTTCCAAGTCGATGGCGAGTTCGGCGTCATGGTGTCGAGCGAATATGACGGTGACAAGGGCACGGTGGTCCACGAATACGATCCTTACGAGTACCGCCCGGCTCACTAAGAGGGGATCGTTGCCTGCCACTTGCGCCCGACAGGGCGCAAGTGAGGCTTCGCCGCGTACACGCCCCGGCAATGACGACGAGGTCAACGGCCTCTATAGCACCACGCTGATGCGCACCGGTGCCGATTCCGAAATCGAGCTTGCCATGACGGTCACGCCGCTCGGAGCGATTTCGCGCCTCAAGCACGCGCTCGACGATTTCGAAGGAGAGCGCGAGCGCTATCGCCAGCGCCTCGCCGACGCCCGCCGCCGGCTTGCGTCGTACCAGTCCCGGGATGATAGTGCCGAGTTCGCCTTCGCGGGTGAATTGGCCGACAAGCGGCGGCAGCTTGCTGAGGTGGAGGCGGCACTGGCGACGGATATTGAAGGTGCCGGGGCGACCGACGCAATTGCCGCCTGATCGAATGTGCTGGCCGGTCACGCCTCGCGGCGTGGCCGGCCTTTCTTCTTGTTAACCATAACCGGCTGTCCTCGATCGCCGCTATCGCGACAGGCGGTTTTCATCGTCGATCAGGGTGAGACGGCAGGGCGCCACATCGCTCCATGTCCAGAGGACGAGATTAAGGCCGTCCTCCGTCGCTCCGGGGGCGAAGCTTCTGACGAGCAATCCATGATAGCCAGCCGCGACAAGTCTTCGTGCGAAGGCTTGCGTCTTCGCCTCTCCGGTTGCTTTCATCTGATCGCGCCAAGTCGTACCGGCGAGCCCCGCCGCATCCATCCCCTCCGCACGCAGGCGCTCATGGTCGCGGCTGTCAAAAACCGCCTCGATATCCGCATCATAAGACACGAGTGTCGTCGGCTGCAAACTGCCGGCCCGATTGGCTTCGCGCAACGCCGTCATGACCGACAAGGACATATAGAGCGCTTGCGTTCCTTTCCGGTTGAAACGGCCACCGTAAAGCTCCGCGCCACGGCCAGACATCCGCTCGCGTGCATAGATCGGATTCAGCGCCCGATAGAGTTCCCCCTTGAAATGCATCGACCGGATCAGGCGTGAACGCCGGCGTCGACCGCGTCGATATAGTCGAGCACGTCATCGGCGCGCCCATCACGGACCAGTTGCATCGCGGTCAGGCCGGAAAAGCCGGGCAGGGGCTCGGAGCGATACCAGGCATAGGCCATCAGCGCCGAGCCGAAGCGGGGCTCGACCTTGTTGACGATCTCCGACATCTCGCGCAGCCGTCGCTGCGTCTTGTCCGAGCCAATGCGGTCCTTGCGCTGGATGGCATCCTTTCCGAGACCGGCGGTTCGGGCGATCTCCTCGCTGGTAGTACGCAAGGCGTCTGCGATTTTGCGCGGTGAAAAAAGTCCGCCGTCAGCATATTGGGCAAGTCCCATGACGCTTACCTCCATTCCTGTATGTCAATAATTATGACGCAATATAGCGTCAGAATAGCGGGGTTCAATCCAAATTTGGGAAGAAGGCTGAGAAGGAAGGGGAGGGGAAAACCTGCTCGCAGATCGAGCGGACCGCTGACGCTTGCGCTCAACCGCGCCGCTCGCGATCCCGGCCACGTCGTCCTTCGCAGGGCTGTTAGCCCCGCTTGTCCTGCCGGGCAGGGATGCTCGGCCGCAGTTGCACCGGCCCGCTCGCTCCGCGGGCCGGGGGGTGTCTTCGAGAAGAAGACGAGAAAGGACGCAGCGACGGGCTGTGTCCGGCAACCCCGTAAGGAGCATTTCCATGGAACTGAAATTTGTCGATCCGCGCGCGCTGAAGGGCAACCCCCGACAAGGCGCGACGTTCCAAGTCCAGCCCGCAAAAACCAGCGCGCTGAAAGCGGCACGGGAGGCTTGGGAACGCGAAGGTTTTCGCGTCGTTGGTGGGGCGCTCGCCGGCAAGGCGGCCGAAGGCCTGGAAAAGGAAGCGGCAATCGCGGCGCGCACATTGGCGTCATGGGAGCTTCGGTGGGGGAGGGGTACTGACCTCCTCGACGGCAAGACCGTTTTCGTGATGGACGAGGCCGGAATGGTTGCGTCGAGGCAGATGGCGTTGCACAGGATCTGGGCCAGTTGTTGCGGATCTGCGGCGACAAAGGCGCTGTCCTCGACCGCGGCCGGCCTGGCGAAGCGGGCATTGTGAGCTGGTAGGTAGGTCTG
>NZ_VFUH01000028.1:0-23372 GCF_006440475.1 Mesorhizobium sp. B2-6-1 | reverse complement strand
ACCGCCGCCCCGCCTCATAGGCCCGCCGCGCCCATACCGCCATCTCGTCGGGGTCGTCGAAGGCACTATCGGGAATGCTCCAATAGGGCATCGCCACCAGCTTGCCGTGCCGGGACCCGGTGTAGGTCCACTGCGCGCAGCCGGCGGCCTCGAAATCGGGCGCGCTTTGCTCGTCCGCTTTCAGCATCAATTCGCCGCGCAGCACGATGGCGACGATGACGCCGTCGGCATAGATGCCCTTGCCGCCGAACAGTTTGCGGATGCTGACCGGGCCCAGGCTCTGGAAGAGTTCTTCTATGCGTTCATTGTCCATGCGCGGATCATGTCACCGCGATTCGGCCTTGTCATCGGCGCAACCAAAACCATGCTGACAGATTGAAAGGGGATCGATCGGAGTTCCCGCCATGCCTGTCCTGCTCAAGGGGTCCTGCCGCTGCAATGCCGTTCGTTTCGAGGTGGAAAGCCACACGCCCGTGCCGTTCATGCTGTGCTACTGCTCGATCTGCCGCAAGCAGCAGGGCGGCGGCGGTTTTGCCATCAATCTCGGCGCCGACTACGAGACGATGACCATCCGGGGCAAGAGGAGCCTCGGCGTCTATCGGGCCGAGATCGAGGACGACGAACATCCGCATTGCGAGATCTCGACCGGAGAGCGCAATTTCTGCCGCAAATGCGGATCGGCGCTGTGGCTCTACGACCCGACCTGGCCGGAACTCGTCCATCCCTTCGCCTCGGCGATCGACAGCGACCTGCCGAAACCGCCAAGCAAGGTGCATCTGATGCTGAAATACAAGGCCAACTGGGTCGAGCCCGATGTCGGGCCGAGCGACAAGGTGTTCGACGTCTATCCCGAGGAATCGATCGCCGACTGGCATAAGCGGACCGGGACGTGGGTGGAGTGAGTGTCTTCGCTGCGTTCTAAGGGAGGTGAGGAGTGGTCTGCGCAGCAGGCGGGAAGCCAATTGCGCGGCTTTTCGAATGACGAACGCCGGCAGCGGGGCTATCGCTGCCCCTCATCCGGCCCTGGGGGACACCTTCTCCCCGTAAACGGGACGAAGGAAGGTCAGGCGGAGGCGCGTGCTTCTGCCAGCGCCTTGAGGTCGGCCGGCTTCAGTTCGACGGATTCGCCGCAGCCGCAGGCCGAGCTCTGGTTCGGGTTGCGGAAGGTGAAGCCGGTGCGCAGCGTCGTCTGCTCGAAATCCATCTCGGTGCCGAACAGGAAAAGTGCTGCTTCCGGCGCGACATAGACATGGGCGCCGTCGCGCTCGATGTGGTCGTCCTTGGTATTGGGTTCGGTCACCAGGTCGACCGTGTATTCCATGCCGGCGCAACCGCCCTTCTTGATACCGAGGCGAATGCCATGCGCATTCTCACGCGTGGCAACGATCTCGCGCACCCGGTCGGCGGCCTTTTCGGTCATCGTGATGACGGCAAAGCGTCCCATCTTTTTCCTTCTCCATTCCATGCAGGTTCAAGGCCTGCCGAATGATTCCTCACCTAAAATGGTGAAGTTTTGCCACTGGCGCAAGTGTGCCGGACTCGACGTCAGTACCAGCCCACCGCCACCTGCGCCTCTTCCGACATGCGATCGGGCGACCAGGGCGGGTCGAATGTCATGTTGACCTCGACGCCCGACACGCCTTCGACGGCGCCGACGGCGTTCTCAACCCAGCCCGGCATCTCGCCGGCCACCGGGCAGCCGGGCGCGGTCAGCGTCATGTCGATCTTGACCGAACGGTCGTCCTCGATGTCGATCTTGTAGACGAGGCCAAGCTCGTAAATATCGGCCGGGATTTCCGGGTCGTAGACCGTCTTCAGCGCCGAGACGATGTCGTCGGTCAGCCGCGCCAGTTCGTCGGCGGGAATTGCGGAGGCGGAAACCACCGCCTTAGCGGCCGCGTCGGGAACAGCGTCGGTAGCTGTGCTGGCATCTTCCATTATCGTCACCCGAAAAACTTGCGCGCTTTTTCCAACGCATCAGCCAAAGCATCGACTTCGGCTCGCGTATTATACATGCCGAACGACGCCCTGCATGTGGAGGTTACGCCGAAGCGTTTCAACAGGGGCTGGGCGCAATGGGTGCCCGCGCGCACAGCCACGCCTTGCCGGTCGATCACCATCGACACGTCATGGGCATGAATGCCTTGCAGCTCGAACGAGATGATGGCGCCCTTGCCGGGCGCGTCGCCGAAGATGCGCAGCGAGTTGATGGCGCGCAGCCGCTCGTGCGCATAGTCCTTCAAATCGGCCTCGTGCGCGGCGATGCGCTCGCGGCCGATCTTTTCCATGTAATCGAGCGCGGCGCCGAGCCCGATCGCCTGGACGATCGGCGGCGTACCGGCCTCGAAGCGGTGCGGCGGGTCGTTGTAGGTGACGATGTCTTCGGTCACCTCCTCGATCATCTCGCCGCCACCCATGAACGGACGCATGCGCTGCAAGATGTCCTTCTTGCCGTAGAGCACACCGATGCCGGAGGGACCGTAGACCTTGTGGCCGGTGAAGACGAAGAAATCGCAGTCGAGGTCCTGCACGTCGATGGGCATATGGACGGCGCTCTGGCTGCCGTCGACGAGCACGGGAATGCCGCGCGAATGCGCGATGCGCACGATCTCCTTGATCGGCGTCACCGTGCCCAGCGCGTTCGACATCTGCGTGATAGCGACCAGCTTTGTGCGGTCGGTCAGTCGCTTCTCGAATTCCTCGATGTGGAAGACGCCGAGATCGTCGACCGGCACCCAGACCAGTTTGGCGCCCTGCCGCTCGCGGATGAAATGCCATGGCACGATGTTGGAGTGGTGCTCCATGATCGACAGCACGATCTCGTCGCCCTCGCCGATATTGGGCATGCCATAGCCATAGGCGACCGTGTTGATCGCCGATGTCGTGTTCGAGGTGAAGACGATATTGTCGGTGCTCGGCGCATTGAGGAAGCGGCGAACCGTCTCCCGCGCCTTCTCATAGGCGTCGGTCGCTGCATTGGACAGGAAGTGCAGGCCGCGATGGACGTTGGCGTATTCCTGGGCATAGGCGTGCTGGACCGCGTCGAGCACCGCCTGCGGCTTCTGCGCCGAGGCGCCATTGTCGAGATAGACGAGAGGTTTGCCGTAGACTTCGCGTGACAGAATCGGGAAATCGCGGCGGATCGCCTCGACGTCGTAGGTTTCGACTTTCTGGTCCATCATAAGCTCTCTTGAGGCACCGCCTCATTCCGTGCAACGCCCCTCATCCGTCTCGGCGCTTCGCGCCGATCCACCTTCTCCCACAA
Source organism: Mesorhizobium sp. B2-6-1 (assembly GCF_006440475.1). Taxonomy (NCBI): domain Bacteria; kingdom Pseudomonadati; phylum Pseudomonadota; class Alphaproteobacteria; order Hyphomicrobiales; family Phyllobacteriaceae; genus Mesorhizobium; species Mesorhizobium sp. B2-6-1. The sequence continues at coordinate 20,107 of NZ_VFUH01000028.1, read as the reverse complement.
GGGGAGAAGGTCAGGCGCTCTTCCTTCTCCCCTTGTGGGAGAAGGTGGCCGCGAAGCGGCCGGATCAGGGGTGTTCGCCGGAGCGAGCCCTATCCACTCATCCATGCGCCGCAAACCAGCCGTCGAGCCTGGTCTCCAGGGCCTCGACGATCACCTCGTCGTCCAGTTCCTCGATCACCTCGGCGATGAAGGCCTTCACCAGCAGACCACGGGCGCTCTTCTCGTCGATGCCGCGCGCCATCAGGTAAAACAGATGGTTGTGGTCGATCTCGGTGACGGTGGCGCCATGACCGCAGACCACGTCGTCGGCGAAGATTTCGAGTTCCGGCTTGGTCGAGAACTCGCCGTCGTCCGACAGAAGCAGCGTGTTGCAAGCCATTTTGGCGTTGGTCTTCTGCGCGTATTGATGGACGTTGATGCGGCCCTGGAAGACGCCACGCGCCTTGCCGGTCACGACATTGCGGATCACTTCCGTCGACGTGGTGTGCGGCACCGCATGATCGAGCACCATGGTGGTGTCCGTGTGGGCGTCGCCGGCCAGCAGGTTGATGCCGCGCAATTGGAAGTCAGCGCCCTCGCCCGTCGTCTTCACAACGACCTCCTGGCGCACGAGCTTGCCGCCGGCGTTCATGACGAACAGCGTCAGCTTCGCATTCTTGCCGATATGAGCCTTGAACTGCGCCAGATGCGTTGCCGTGTCCGGCTGCTCCTGGATGATCAGCCACGTCACCTCGGCGCCTTCGCCGAGCACGAGCTGGCTGACCGAGCTGACAAGGGCCGCGCCCTCGCCGGCCTGGCGTTCGACGATCACAGCCTTGGCGTCGGCGCCGGCGCGCACGGCCAGGCGTACATGCGTCTGGCCGCCGGCCTGCAGGTTTTGCAATTCGATCGGCTTTTCCACTTGGGTGCCATCGGCGATGTCGACGAAATAACCGTCGGCGACGAAAGCCGTGTTCAACGCCCCGATGGCATCGTCGCTGCCGTAGGGATCGAGCCCAGGCGCGATGCTGCCGTCGGTCAGTTTCTCCGACAGGCACTGGACGCTGACGCCTTCGATTGCGGGCGTTTTGGCGCTCGACACGCCGTTGAGAAGCGGCAACACGGTGGAACCTTCAACGACTGGCGCGATGGCTTTGGCCACGGCCGTCGGGTCGAAGTCCGGCACCGCATTCAGCAGCCGGCGCAGGTCGGTGTAGTGCCAGGATTCGATACGCCGGGTCGGCAGTCCGTGCTTCACCGCCTCGATGGCGTCGTCGCGCTTCAACATCACCGCGCCGTCGCCCGGCAGCAGCGACAACCGTTCGCCGAAAGCGTCGATCAACGCTGTTTCGGCCGGTGTCCGCTGGGGTTGTGTGTGCATGTTCATCAGTTTGACCTTGCCTTCTGGCATCTCACGCGGCTTCACCGATCACGCCGGCATAGCCATTGGCCTCGAGGTCGAGCGCCAGCGACTTGTCGCCGGACTTGATGACCTGGCCCTTGTAGAGCACGTGCACGGTGTCGGGCACGATGTGTTCGAGCAGCCGCTGATAGTGCGTGATGACGACAATGGCGCGCTCGGGCGAGCGCAACGCGTTGACGCCATCGGAAACGATCTTGAGCGCATCGATGTCGAGCCCGGAATCGGTCTCGTCAAGCACGCAGAGCTTTGGCTCCAAAAGCTTCATCTGCAGGATCTCGGCGCGCTTCTTCTCACCGCCGGAGAAGCCGACATTGAGCGGCCGCTTCAGCATGTTCATGTCCATGTTGAGCGAGCCGGCGGCTTCCTTCACCCGCTTCAGGAATTCGGGGATCTTCAGCGGCTCCTCGCCGCGCGCCTTGCGCTGCTCGTTCATGGCAACCTTCAGGAATTCCATGGTCGCCACGCCCGGTATCTCCATCGGATACTGGAAGGCCAGGAAAATCCCCGACGTCGCGCGCTCGGCCGGATCCATTTCGAGGATCGACTGGCCGTTGTAGAGGATATCGCCCTCGGTGACCTCGTAGTCCTCGCGGCCGGCGAGGATGTAGGACAGCGTCGACTTGCCCGAGCCATTCGGCCCCATGATCGCGGCGACCTCGCCGGCTTTTACCGAGAGATTCAGGCCGCGGATGATTTCGGTGCCGTCATCGACGATGCGGGCATGCAGGTTCTTGATCTCAAGCATTCTTTTCTTCCTGAATATCTGTCCGGTCAGCCGACCGAGCCCTCGAGCGAAATCCCGATCAGCTTCTGTGCCTCGACGGCGAATTCCATCGGCAGCTGCTGGATGACGTCCTTGACGAAGCCATTCACGATCAGCGCGATCGCTTCCTCCTCCGGAATGCCGCGCTGCATGACGTAGAACTTCTGGTCCTCGGAAATCTTCGACGTCGTCGCCTCATGCTCGAACTGAGCCGTCGCGTTCTTGGCTTCCATGTAGGGAACCGTGTGGGCGCCGCACTGGTCGCCGATCAGCAGCGAGTCGCAATTGGTGAAGTTGCGCGCATTGGTCGCCTTGCGATGCGCCGAAACCTGGCCGCGATAAGTGTTCTGCGAAAAACCGGCGGCGATGCCCTTGGAGATGATGCGGCTCGACGTGTTCTTGCCGAGATGGATCATCTTGGTGCCGCTGTCGACCTGTTGGTAGCCGTTCGACACGGCGATCGAATAGAACTCGCCGCTGGAATCGTCGCCGCGCAGGATGCAGCTCGGGTATTTCCACGTGATCGCCGAGCCGGTCTCGACCTGCGTCCACGAGATCTTCGAGCGGTGGCCACGGCAATCGCCGCGCTTGGTAACGAAGTTATAGATGCCGCCCTTGCCCTCGGCGTCGCCGGGGTACCAGTTCTGCACCGTCGAATATTTGATCTCGGCATCGTCTAGCGCCACCAGTTCGACGACCGCCGCATGGAGCTGGTTCTCGTCGCGCTGCGGCGCCGTGCAGCCTTCGAGATAGGAGACGTAGGCCCCCTCCTCGGCGATGATCAGCGTGCGCTCGAACTGGCCGGTGTTCTTCTCGTTCATGCGGAAATAGGTCGACAGTTCCATCGGGCAGCGAACGCCCTTGGGCACGAAGACAAACGAGCCGTCGGTGAAGACGGCCGAATTCAGCGTCGCATAAAAATTATCCGACGTCGGCACGACCGAGCCGAGATATTTCTTCACCAGTTCCGGATGCTCGCGGATGGCTTCCGAGATCGAGCAGAAGATGACGCCCGCCTGCGCCAGTTCCTTCTTGAACGTGGTGACGACGGATACCGAATCGAACACGGCGTCGACGGCGACGCGGCCGGACTTGTAGACATTGTCGCTGGCTTCCTCGAGCTCGGACACATCGGTCTTCTGCACGCCGGCCAGGATCTCCTGCTCCTTCAGCGGAATGCCGAGTTTCTCGTAGACCTTCAAGATCTCCGGATCGACGTCGCTGAGCGAGCTCGGTCCGGGCGTGCTCTTCGGCGCCGCGTAGTAATAGATGTCCTGGAAATCGATCTTGGGATAGTTGACGCGCGCCCAGGTCGGCTCTTCCAGCGTCAGCCAGCGCCGATAGGCTTCCAGACGCCATTCCAGCATCCAGGACGGTTCGTCCTTCTTCGCCGAAATGAAACGGATGATGTCTTCGCTCAGGCCCTTGGGGGCCTTGTCGACAGCTATTTCGGTCTGGAAACCGTATTTGTATTGGTCGACGTCGATCTTTCGGACCCGATCGATCGTGTCCTGCACAGCAGGCATATGCGTTCTCCATCCACGCCGGGGTCAAGGCCCGACAGTTTTCAAACTATGGCACCGCCGGATGAGCACCCAAGGAGCACCCGCGGCGGCGTAAGTTTCATATAGTGCGCCTCGGCCGGAAATTCACCCGGCCAGCATGAAACGCACGGCTCTACCAGGCCGAAAGGCCCAAATTCGTCCAACCGCTACGCGGCCTTCTCCTTGCCCACCCGACGTGCGGCGATTTCTGCCAATGCCAGGCGGAACGCCTCGATGTCCTGCGCGCCGGTCGCCGCGCCGATCGACACGCGCAACGCACCTAGACTGTCACCGTGACCCATGGCCTTCAGCACATGGCTCGGACCGACTTTTCCCGACGAGCAGGCGGAACCCGCCGACAGCGCCACACCGGCCAGGTCGAAGGCGATCTGTACCGTTTCGGCCTTGGCGCCGGGAATAGCGAAGAATGTCGTGTTGGCAAGCCTCGGCGCGTCGGTTCCGAAGATTTCCACGTCCGGTATCAACATTTTAACGATGGCCTCGATCTCGTCGCGGCGCCGACGCAGGGCATCGATGGCCTCCAATCCGATGAGAGCCTCCTGCGCCGCCGCGCCAAATCCCGCAATGCCGGGCAGGTTCTCGGTACCGCCGCGATGGCCCTTTTCCTGGCCACCGCCGTTGATGAGCGGCTTCGGCATCATCAGATCGGCAGCGGCGACGATGGCGCCGACGCCCTTGGGGCCGCCGATCTTGTGCGACGACAGTATCAGATAGTCGGCGTAACCCGCCGAAATGTCGATCGAAATGCGCCCTGCCGCCTGAACCGCGTCTACGACGAGGACACCGCCGACCGACTTTACGATTTCGGCGATACGATCGACCGGCTGGATGACGCCAGTCTCATTATTGGCGGCGTGGATTGCCACCAGCGGCAGGCCGGCGGCCTTATCGTGCGCGGCAAGCGCGTTTGCCATTGCTTCGAGGTCGACAATTCCATTGGCGTCGACGCCGATCCGCGTCACCTGCGAGGCCGGGAAGGACCCGCCGTTCAACAGGCAGGGGTGGTCGGCTTCGCAGACATAGAGATGGCTCATGCGGATGGTCCCGCGCCCCATCCGCCAATCGGGCGTCAGCAGCGTCGAGGCGGCTTCCGTGGCGCCTGACGTGAACACGACATGCCCAGCCTTGGCCTTCACCAATTCCGCCACATCACGCCTTGCAGTTTCGATCAGGCGACGCGCCGCACGCCCTTCGGCATGGACCGATGATGGGTTGGCGGCCACATCGAGCGCCGCGACCATAGCCTCGCGTGCCGCTGCAAGCAGGGGCGCACTGGCATTGTAGTCGAGATAGGCGCGCATTCCGGCCATTTTCTTCCAGTTGGTCCCGTCAGAAGCCATTCCACCGAGATATCGCGTTATTTCCTTGAAATTCCAAGGCAAGCCGTCCTATTTACGCGGCTTGCGGCGCGGGCAGCCGGACGATTGCGTTCCGGCCACCCAGTTTTGAACAATTCTAAACTAGCTTCTATGAAGACGCTCGCCCTGCGTCAAGGCCAGAGGAAGGTTCTCCGGGCGCCGCGCATTCTTATTACCCAAGTTGGAGTATTTCATGCCTGAGGTCATTTTCACCGGTCCGGCCGGCCGTCTGGAGGGTCGATACCAGCCCTCGAAGGAAAAGAGCGCGCCGATTGCCATTGTCTTGCATCCGCACCCGCAATTCGGCGGGACGATGAACAACAAAATCGTCTACGACCTCTTCTACATGTTCCAGAAGCGCGACTTCACCACGCTGCGCTTCAATTTCCGCGGCATCGGGCGCAGCCAAGGCGAATTCGATCACGGTACCGGCGAATTGTCGGATGCGGCCGCCGCACTCGACTGGGTGCAGTCGCTGCATCCGGATTCCAAGAGTTGCTGGGTTGCCGGCTATTCGTTCGGCTCGTGGATCGGCATGCAGCTTTTGATGCGCCGGCCCGAGATCGAAGGCTTCATCTCGGTCGCGCCGCAACCCAACACCTACGACTTTTCCTTCCTGGCTCCCTGCCCCTCCTCGGGGCTCATCATCCATGGCGACGCTGACAAGGTGGCGCCGCCGAAGGACGTGCAAGGCCTGGTCGACAAGCTGCACACGCAAAAGGGCATCACCATCACGCAGAAGACATTGCCCGGCGCCAATCATTTCTTCGCCAACGATGCCGAACTGCTGATCGAGGAATGCGCGGATTATCTCGATCGCCGGCTGGCCGGCGAATTGTCGGATCCGCGCCCGAAGCGGCTGCGCTAAAGGACGGATGATCGCGATGTACCAGCCTCCTCATTTCCAGGAAACACGGCCGGAGGTGCTGCACGGGCTGATCCGGGCACATCCGCTCGGCCTCTTGGTTTCCAGCGGACCCGAAGGGCCGGTCGCCGACGCCATTCCGTTCCTGATCGACGCCGATGTCGGGCCAAATGGCAGGCTGCGCGCACATCTGGCCAAAGCCAATCCGCAATGGCGGCTTATCGCCGACAATCCGGCCTCGACGGTGCTGATCGTCTTCCAGGGCACCGACGCCTATGTGACGCCGTCCTGGTACGAGACCAAGCGCGAGACCGGCAAGGTGGTGCCGACCTGGAACTATGCCATCGTGCAGGTGCGCGGCATCGCGAAGGTGATCGACGATCAGGACTGGCTGGCGCGGCAGATCGCCGACCTGACGGCATCGCAGGAAGGCACGCGTGAGGCGCCATGGGCGATAACGGATGCGCCTGCCCCGTTCATCCAGTCGCAGATCAAGGGCATCATCGGGCTGGAGATCGAGATCGCCGAAATCCATGGCAAATGGAAGGTCAGCCAGAACCGTCCCGTCGCGGATCGCGCAGGCGTTGCGCACGGGCTTGAAAGCGAGACGGCAAATTCGTCCGACATGGTGAACCTGGTAAGGTCCTATGGCGGACTGAACGGCGACTAAATCCCAGGCTCGATGGATCAGACGGCCGTTCGGCTTGTTCGACCGATCAGCCGAAACGTCTGCTTGCGCACCGGCAATCCCGATCGTGTCGGGCTGAAGATGAAGCCGAGCCGGGCAAAGACCAGTCCGCAAACCAGCGCGAAGGCAAAGCCAAGACCAAAGCCGGCGACGGTATCACTCGGATAATGCGCGCCGACGAAGACCCGCGTCGAGGCGATGCAGGCCGTGATCGGCAAGGCGATGTACCAGCGCCGCGGGAACAAAAGCAGCAGGATGCCGAACACGGCCCCCATGGTCGTGGCGTGACCGGACGGGAAACCGGCAAAGCGCGCATCGAAGGCGAAGGGACGCAGCGAGAGCACGCCGAGATCCTGAAAATAGAGCGGACGCGCCCGGCCGACCGCATATTTCAGGACATTGACCAGCAGGCCGGACAGACCGACGGCGCTCAGTGCAAGGAACGCCAGGCAGGTCCAGTTGTAGACGAGCATCAATGACCGCCGCGACAGGCTTCGCCAGTCCGTCAGATTGGCCCCTATGAGCAAGAGTGCCGGCGGGATGAGATACCAGCCGCCCAGGCCGAACTGTGTCAGGAACTCGGCGAGCCGGCCGAAGCCCGCCGACCACCGGCCGTGCAGCAGTCCCGCCGGCGTGTCGAGGCCGACGAACGCCGCTGCCGTGAGCAAAATCCAGGCCGAGATCCAGAGCGGCCATAGGACCTTGGGATACGAGGCGGAACGAGCGGCGAAGCGCCCTCTCACGATCCGCAGCGTGTCGCGGAAATTGCCAACGGACCGACGCACCACCGCAGCGGGCGCAACGGATACGGAAGGGCGCGGTTTCACCAGCATTGAAAACCCGATCCCATTGTCGAACTCATTGGGCGATACGGAAGAGGCCGAGCGACATTTTGTCTCCCGATGAAAAGTTGAGCCCGTCGATCGTCGTAAGATGGCTCGCCGCCTTGCCTTGCCCCGCCAGCGATCCATTGAGTTTCTGCTCATCCTCGACCGGCGCCAGCCCCAGCGCGCAGGCGGGGTCGGCAAGCAGATGCTTTGCCACGCCATCGATGTCGGTCAGTATCGTTTTCGTGCCCACCAGGAACACAAGGCTCGGCTCGTGATACCGCGCCGACGCCAGCACCGAGGTGTCGCAAGGCTTGTAGACGCGCACAGCCTGGTTGATCGCCGGGCTCAGCCATATCGGCTTCAAGGACGGGGCGATGATACCAAACAGCAACCCGTAGGCGATGCCCGCACAGGCGGCGACGGCGCCGATACGGGCAAGCGGCACTTGCAACTGTCGCGAGAAGGCCAGGTAGCCGGCGCCGAGCGCCGACGCGGCGGCCGGAATGCTCCACCACGAGAAAGTATGGGTGAGATAGATCGGGGCGCCCACGCAGACCGCAGCCAGGCCGAGGCTGACCACGACCAGGCCGAATGCAGTCGACCACCACAACCATTGCTGCCAGCGCCGGAGCGGCGCATTGGCTTCCTGCGGCTGCAATGTCAAAAGCCAGCCGATCAGCAGCGCCATGCCGGGATAGGCCGGCAGCACGTAGTGCGGCAGCTTGGTCGGAATCAGTTCGAATACCAGCCAGAAGGGGATGTACCAGGCGAGGCAGAAGCGCAGCCTGACATCGTCGCGCAGCCGGTTGAGGGCTTGCAGGCCGGCGCCGACGGCGATCAGGCCGAACGGCCACATGAACAGCGAATAGGTCAACATGTAGAAGCCGGGCGGCAGGCCGTGCGATTCCTCGCCCTGGGCGACCTTGCCGAGCATATCCTTGCCGACGGCCTGCTGGAGGAAGGCGCCGTGGCTTTTCCAGGTGATCAGGGCGAGCCAGGGCAACACGATCAGCACGACGAGCAGCAGGCCGCGCCCCACCTTGAGCTTCGACAGCCAGCGCCCGTCGCGTTCGAATGCAAACAAGACAGCGATGGTGAGCGCCGACAGCAGTGGGGCGATCGGCCCCTTGATGAGGATCGCGACCCCTTGCGCCAGCCAGAATATCCACCACAGATGGCCGGCGACGGGCTCGTTGCGGCGCGATGCCAGGTAAATCTGCGCCAGCGCGCCCTGCGCCGCCACGCAGCAGGCCAGCAGCATCGCATCGGTCTTGGCGTCGCGGCCCTCGAAGGCGGTGGCGAAGATCGCCGCCATCACCAGGCCGGCGGCGATGCCGGCACTGGCTCCGAAAAGCCTGGTGCCCGTCCAGGCGATGCCGAGAACGGCCAGGGCGATGCCCAGCGTCGACACCAGGCGGTAGACCCATATTGGTGCGGCGGCGCCCTTGCCGCTCAGAGCCACGGCCGCGGATTGCAGCCAATAGATGCCGATCGGCTTCTGGTAGCGCGAAGCGTCCTGAAAGCGGATGTCGACATAATCGCCGCTCTCGACCATCTGCTTGGTGGCCTGGACGAAGCGCGGCTCGTCACGGTCCAGCGGCGGCATGGACGCAAGTCCCGACACCGTCATCACCAGGCTGAACAGGAAAAGAAGGATGTAGTTCCTGTTCAGCGCCATATTCCAGCCTCTCCGACCATTCTTCCCTGATGCGCAAAGCCGCTCAATCGACCTTCGTCATCGCCGCCTTGCGTTCATTGGCGATCAGCCAGAGATTTCTGATGTAGATGAACAAGCCCATGCCCTGGCCGGCGATGAACACCGGGTCCTGCCGCTTGATCGCATAAATCAGCAACAGACCTCCGCCGAACAGCGAGAAGAACCAGAAGGCGATCGGCACGACGCTTCGCTTGGCCTTTTCCGATGCGAGCCACTGCACGACGAAGCGCATGGTGAAAAAGAACTGGGCGACGAAGCCGAGCAGGATCCACGCGTTGAACTGTTCGATGAAGACCCGGTGGATCCAGGTCACCAGTTCCTGAAGCACGTTAACCATGCGTGATTTCCTCTACTTTTGGCATCCGGCGACGCCTGCGGCGCAGCCACCAGACGCCGCAGAGATCGAGCACGCCCTGCAGGCCGCGGTCGAAAATTCCGTAGTTCGACTTGCCGTGGCGGCGGGAGCGGTCGACGACGTCGCAATGCACGACATGGTATCCTTCCTGGATGACCAGCGCCGGAACGAAACGATGGGTGCCGTCGAAGAACGGCAGCTTGCGCAGGATCTCGGTGTGGACCGCCTTCAGGCCGCAGCCTGTGTCGCGCGTCTCGTCATGCAGGATGGCGTTTCTCAGCCAGTTGGCGAACCGCGATGCCAGTTGCTTGACCTTGCTGTCGCGGCGCTTCAGGCGCTGCCCTTGCGCGGCGCCGTAGCCGGGCCCGGCCCGCCGCAAGGCGTCGACCAGCATGGGAATGTACTGAGGATCGTTCTGGCCATCGCCGTCGATCGTGGCGACGATGCTTCCGCGCGCCGCCCAGGCGCCGGAGCGTACCGAGAGGCTCTGGCCGGCGGATTTCTCGTGCCGCAATTCCCTGACTGGAAACGGGCGAAGTGCTGCCTGCCTGGCGAGAACGGCTGCGGTTTCGTCGGTCGAGCCGTCGTTGACGATGATCAGTTCGAAGTCGCGCCCGGTCATCGCCGCCTCGATCTCATCGATCAGCAGCGGCAGGTTTGCCGCCTCGTTCCTGCAAGGAATGACGATGGATATCAATGCGTCCGGCATGTCGCGTGGGGCTCTGTCGTCGGATATGGCATTGGTGGATGCCGTGCGGTGCCGCTTGAGGTCGTGGGCTGCAAGGACCTTTTGGCGCGCGCCTCATTACGCCAGCACAAACAATGAAGCAAGCATCCGCGCCGAGAGGCGGCTTGCGGCGTTTCAACAACAAGTGATTGCCAAGCCCCTGGTCGAAGCGCGATCGGGCGCAAAACCGGAATCCACTTTTGCTGATCGCGCTTGGGTGCTAAACGCGCGCTTTCACATACGCCCGCGCCGGACGGGCGGACGCTTCGGGAAAGAAAAAATGCCTGCCTTCAAATCCGATTTTCTGCGCACGATGAGCGAGCGCGGCTTCATCCACCAGACTTCGGATGATGCCGGGCTGGACGATCTCTTCGCCAAGGAGACGGTGACGGCCTATATCGGCTTCGACGCGACGGCCAAGAGCCTGCACGCCGGCTCGCTGATCCAGATCATGATGTTGTACTGGCTGCAGCAGACCGGCCATCGGCCGATCGCCCTGATGGGCGGCGGCACCTCGATGATCGGCGACCCTTCCTTCAAGGACGAGGCGCGCAAGCTTCTGACCCCGCGCGACATCGACGACAATCTCGCCGGCATCCGCCGCAATTTCATGCCGTATCTCAAATTCGGCAGCGGCCCGAATGACGCGATCATGGTCAACAACGCCGACTGGCTGATGGAGATCAACTACGTCAATTTCCTGCGCGACGTCGGCCGTCACTTTTCGGTCAACCGCATGCTGGCGTTCGATTCCGTCAAGCTGCGGCTCGACCGCGAGCAGTCGTTGTCCTTCCTCGAATTCAACTACATGATCCTGCAGGCCTACGACTTCGTCGAGCTCTACAAGCGCCTCGGCTGCCGTCTGCAGATGGGCGGCTCCGACCAGTGGGGCAACATCATCAACGGCATCGATCTCGGTCGCCGCATGGAGGACGCGCAGCTTTATGCGCTGACGACGCCGCTGCTCACCACCTCGTCGGGCGCCAAGATGGGCAAGTCCGCCACGGGCGCGGTCTGGCTCGATGCCGAGATGCTCTCGCCTTACGAATTCTGGCAGTATTGGCGCAACACCGAGGACGCCGATGTCGGCCGTTTCCTGAAGCTCTACACGACGCTGCCGTTGGATGAGGTGGCGCGCCTGGAGAAGCTCGGTGGGTCCGAGATCAACGAGGCGAAAAAGATCCTCGCCACGGAGATCACCGCGTTGCTCCATGGTCGCGGCGCCGCCGAACAGGCCAGCGAAACCGCACGCAAGACCTTCGAGGAAGGTGCCCTCGCCGAGACGCTGCCGAGCGTCGAGGTTGAAAACGCCAAGCTCGAAGCCGGCGTCGGCATCCTGGCGCTGCTGGTGACCGCCGGGCTGGCGGCGTCCAACGGCGAAGCGCGGCGGCATGTGCAAGGCGGTGCGGTGCGGCTCAACGACCAGCCGGTCAGCGATGACCGCCGCACGGTGACGCTTCAGGATTTGAGTCCGGAAAACGTAGTAAAGCTTTCACTCGGCAGGAAAAAACACATTCTGGTGCGGCCGGTTTGAGGCCCCTTCACCGGTACTCGAAGATCGACCTGAATATCCCCGGCGCGATCACCGAGAGCGGGTTGATGTCGAGCAGCGGCTTGTTGGCGTTGCCCTTGAGCCGGTAGGTCACGCCGATCAGGCCGCGGTCGCGGCCATTGCCCAAAAGCGCGCCGACGATGGGCAGTTCGCCGAAGATGCGGTTGAGGCCGTAGACCGGCATGAAGGTGCCGGTCATGTCCATGTTGTTGTTCTGGTCATAGAGCGTGCCCTGGAACGTCGTGCCGATGCGGGGACCGCGCAGCACGCCATTGGCCAGCCTGAGATAGCCGCTGCCCTTCTCTATCTCGGCGTAGCCGCGTTCGAACTGTACCCGCGAGGTATCGAGCTTGCCCTTGACCGCCTGATTGAGGCTGCGGCTATCGCCTGCCGGGGTGGTCGAGACGATGGACGCGAGCTTCGGTTCGTTGACGACGAAGAAGTTCGTCGTGTCCACCTTGCCCTTCATCGGCCCGTCGCCCGCTCCCGACAAGGCCAGGGCAATCGCCCCACCTTCCATGTGCTCGTAGATGTTGAGGAATCTCAGTATCGCACCGGCGTCCGCCGACTGTACGTTGAGCGAGCGTCGGCCGGCGCTGCTCGTGTTGCTGATGGCTATGGCGGCTCCCGAACTTGCAGTGGCGCTGACCTTCAGCCCGTTCACCTTCGAACCGGCCGCGCTGTAGTCGAGCTTGAGGTTGGACAGTTGCTCGTCGTGGAAACCGGTCAGCCGATCGACGTCGGCGCTGACGGAAATCGCGTCGGCGCCCGTCGTCTTGGTCGCGGTGTCGACGTCGGAGGTGAACTGCTTGATCAGCGAGCGGGCATCCAGGGCGTTGCCGCTGATGTTGACTGCATAGCCCCTGCCCGATCGCTTGACGGATACCGCCACGTCGTCGCCCCGGTTCAGCGCGACTTTGCTGAACTTTGCCGACGACAGGGCCCCGTTGACCAGCACGATGTTGCCGTCGACGGAAAATGTCTTGCCGCCGAGGTCGAAGTCGGACAGCGTCGTGGTATCGCCGGACGTGGTCATGACGAATGTAGCACTTGCGGGAATCCCTGCCCCCTTGCTCCATCCGGCCCAGGGGATGTCGAGCCTGGCATTGGTCAGGTCGGCCGAGACGTTCTGGTTGCCGTCGCCGCTTTTGTCGATCGCGACTTTCACGGTTCCGCCCAGCAACGGGGCCAGCCCCGGCATGGCGGCGGCGCGGATCTTGTCGTCGAGCACCAGGGCCACCTTGCGGCTGCGTGCCGGTCCGCCATTCTCCAGCGGCTCGATCAGGTCGAGTTCGGCCGGAATGCCGTTCAGGGATGCCTTGGCGGAAATCACAGCCTTTTCAGGGTCGACCGTGACGGAACCGTCGGCATCCGTGACGCTCTGGCCTTCGAACGGCTTGGCCAGTGAAAGCCCGCTGTAGTCGAGCGATACCAGCCAATCGAGCTTCGAGCTGTCGACGCCGGATTGCAGCGGAATATCGGCCCTGACATGGCCGGTGACGCTGCCGGACAGGTCTTCGGGCAGGAAGCCGACATGGCGCATGGCATTGATCGGCTCGTAGGAGGCAAGTTCAGCGACCGCGGACGCTTCGCCGGCAACGTCGATGTCGAGCGCGCCGACGACCGGCGGGCGGTTGGCCGCCTTGACCGTCAGCGTGCCGTTGCTGGCCGCCACCGTGCGGCCGCTGGGCATGAAGACAGTACCGGAAGACAGGGAGATATCGACGTCATTGCCGTGGAAGGCGACGACGCCGACGGCATCGCGTATCGGCGGGATGCGGCCAGCCGTGTCGAAACGCGATCCTTCGATCTGGAAGCGGCCGAACACCTCGTCGGCGGAAAGCGGCACGCCATTGCCGAGGCGATCAGGCACCACCTGGAATTGAAGATTGGCATCGACGACGCGGCCGCCGAACAGATTGTCCAATACCCAGAGCCGCGCGTTGCGCGCCGAAAACCATGGCCAAAGCTGCTTGACGTGCGAGACCGGCATGTCGTGCACGTTGAGCGCCAGATTGATGCCGGGAGCCTTGCCGTCAACGAACTCCACGGCCGCGGTTCCAAGGACCTCGCTGGAAGCGGCCGACCGGACTGCGATCTGATCGGCTACCAATTTATGGCTTTTTGTCTGGTAGACGCCGGCGATGCGGGCAAGGAAGGTGAGCGCTGGCTCCGGCGATTCCGAAGGCGCCAGCGTCGAGCCGTCACTGGTCAGATCGTATCGGTAGGCCGGCTCCTCTCCGGCGGCGCCGGTCGCGGGCCTGGGCCCGATCGAGCCGGCGAAATCGAAGGTCGAGCGGCCGGTCTTCAGCAACAGCCTGTCCACCTGGATCTTGTTGCTGCCGCGGACGAGCGTGGCGCCGAGATCGACATCGGCCGACAGCAGGCCACGCGTGCCGAGATCAAGCACCGATCCCCTGGACGACAGGGCAGCCGTCAGCCGCGACGCGGTGTCGTCGGCCCCCTGCGACCCTTTGAGCGTCACGCTGAGCGCCCCCAACTTGCCGCCGGACGCCATTGCGCCGCTTTCGCCGCCGTCTTCGGCGATGCCGACGGTGGCATCCAGCGACATCACGCGCCGGGTCTCGGCATCGCGGCTGGCGGATGCTGCGACGGTCACCGCCTTGCCGTCGACATTTGCCTGCGAGGAGAACTCCATGCCGCCTGTCCCCGACTGCAGGACGACCGCGTCGGCGACTGTGATCAACCTGACCGCCTCGGTGTCGGGCAAAACGAATGCCACATTGTGAAGATCGATACGGTGCAGCGATTCCTCGCGCACCGCATCGAGAGCGTGATTGATGTTGGCAAAGAGCGCATCGGACAGTTTTTCGGGATCGATCAGCCCGTCCCGATTGCGCAGTTCGGCCGTCCAGTCGCCGCCCGACGGCATCGCCGCGGTAACGATGCGCGCATCGGAAATCCTGGCGCTGGTCAGCCGCACCTCGCCTCGAAGCAGCGGCAGCAGGCGGATGCCGAAACGCACCCTGCCCGCATCGGCCATGGGTTTACCGTCGCTGGCCTTCAGGCTGACGTCGCTCACCTGGAGCGCGACGAAGCTCGAACTGTCGAGGGTGATGCGGGCGGGCCCGACCGCAACATCGACATCGACGCCCGCAAGCTTCTCGATGGCGGCCTCCGCCTCGACGCGCAGCCGGTCGGCCCCTATTCCGGAGACACCGATGAGATAGACAGCCACCGCCGCCAGCAGCACCAGCGCAACGGCGCCGGCAAACAGCCGCGATAGGATACGAAAGCCGCGGCCGATCGCCGCCTGGCCGAGCGGCGGAACGCGGCAAGCCGATGGCAAGGCGCCCAGGTCGGTGATTTCATCCCGCCTGAACCTGATCTTCTCGTGCTGCGGTTGCTCCTGATCCACGCAATTTTCCGTTCTACGAACTCGCTCGTGGACGAATCCCCGCTCGACACTATATCGGTGTGGCTTCGCGCGTAACCTCAAACAAGGGCATGGATATGGCTGACCTCAATGTGGGCGATCCCGCGCCGCAATTCGAGTTGCCGCGGGACGGCGGTGGTTCGCTCAGCCTGGCCGGCTTTGCCGGCAGACCTGTCGTCCTCTACTTCTACCCACAGGACGACACCACCGGCTGCACCGCCGAAGCGATCAGCTTTTCGCAGCTGAAGCCGGAGTTCGAGAAGGCCGGCGCCGTCGTGATCGGCCTGTCGCCCGACAGCGCCAGGAAGCACGACAAGTTCAAGTCGAAATACGATCTTACCATCGACCTTGCCTCCGACGAGGAGCGCAAGGTGATCGAGGCCTACCACCTTTGGGTCGAAAAATCGATGTATGGCCGCAAATACATGGGTGTCGAGCGCGCGACGTTCCTGATCGGCCGCGACGGGCGCATCGCCAGGATCTGGCGCAAGGTCCGCGTCAAGGGCCATGCCGAGGAGGTGCTGGAAGCTGTGCGGGCGATTTAAGGGGGCGCCTCCGCGCCCTTGTTTTCAGAAAGCGACGCGAAGCAACCCCATGCTCGCTTTGCGGGCAATTCTTGCCGGCGTCTTGCTTCGGCAAAGCTTTGTTAACCTTAATAATGTGTAGTCGGGCTGTCGTGGTGTCGTAAACGAAAGCTTGGTCCCGTGAACGCAACCGGTCAGTCCGCGATCTTTGGCAGGCGCAAGGAACCGCATACAGTCATCATCGCCCGCGGCAGCGAGATCAGGCACTTCACGATCCGGCCCTGGCTGGTTGTATTTCTCGGTTCGGCGCTGGCGGCGATCGCCATCGGTTACCTGCTGGCCACCTCCTATCTCGTGCTGCGCGACGACCTGATCGGCGCCACCACCGCGCGCCAGGCCCGCATGCAGCAGGCTTACGAAGACCGCATCTCGGCGCTTCGCGCCCAGGTCGACCGCATCACCAGCCGGCAGTTGCTTGACCAGCAATTGATGGAAACCAAGGTGAGCGAGCTTTTGGAGCGCCAGACGCAGCTCAGCCAGCGCCACGGCCGCCTCGGCCCGCTGCTCGACCGCGCCGAAAATGAAGTCGGCGCAGCGACGGCCGAAGATCCGGCAGCGCCGGCAAAGCCTGACAAACACGCCGAAGTGACCGGCAGCATCGCCCAGCCTGCTCAAAGCTACGCGCTGGCCAGCCTCGGCGCCGCCACTGGCACCGCCGACACCAGGCCGTTCTCCCTGTGGGCGACCCGCTCCGATCCGCTGCCGAACGATTCGGCCGCCGATCGTGCCGACAAACTGTTCATTTCGATCAACAAGTCGTTGAAATCCATCGAGAACGACCAGCTCACGCGCATCAGCATACTTGCTGATAACGCCTACAAGAATGCCGACGCCATAACCCAGGCGCTCGAGGCGGCCGGGCTGCCGGTCGACAGTGATTTCGGCAAGAACGAAAGCGATGTCGGCGGACCGCTGATCCCGCTCGACAGCTCGATGTTTTTCGACAGCAAGGTCAAGGAACTGGACGAGGCGCTGGACACGCTCGATCAACTCAAGAAGGAAGCACGCCGGCTGCCGCTCGCCAATCCCGCACCCGGTCATTCCGTCACCAGCCCGTTCGGCGTGCGCACCGACCCGATCCTCGGCACGGCCGCCCTGCATTCGGGAATGGACTTCAGGGCGCCGATCGGCATGGCGGCCAAGGTCACCGCGCCAGGCGTGGTCACCAAGGCCGGCTGGAATGGCGGCTATGGCCGCATGGTCGAAGTCGATCACGGCAACGGGTTTGCCACGCGCTATGGACATCTCAGCGAAATCGACGTGACCGTGGGCGAAAAAGTGGATGCCGGCGCTGTCATCGGCAAGACCGGCAGCAGCGGTCGCTCGACCGGCCCGCATCTGCATTACGAAGTCCGCCACAATGGCGAAGCGATCGATCCTTTGCGTTTCCTCACGGTCGGCAAGAAGGTCGCGCAGTATCTCTAACGCACGGGCCCAGGCCGCCGCCATCCCGCGCCGTCCTCATTGCTTTTTCGCATCCTTGTCGCCGTTCAGGGCTTTTCCCTTTCGGGGCGACCGCAAATTGTCGAAGCCCATATAGTGGTCGGTATCAGATGTGTTCCATCTGCCGCCCAGGCAGATGATGGCAATGGCCGCGGCAAAGATCAGCAAGACATAAATCTTATCCATGTCCCGCTATCTAGGGCGCGGTGATCAGCCGGACACCGGCCGGCTTTTCCGCCGTAGCGGGCGCGTCCCTCAAATGCGGTGCATTTTTGAATTCCATTTGACTGAATAAATATTTGGTGCCAACCTTGCCTCAACCGGGGACGCAAGGCATGGCATTGCGAGGGACCAATCAGGAGTTCGGGCGGCCGTACAACCGGCGCATCGTGCTCGAATCGATCCGCCGGTACGGCCCCATCGCCAGGGGCGATATCGCCAGGCATGTCGGCCTCACCGTTCAAACCGTATCGACCATCGTTCGCGAACTGGAGGAGCAGGGTTACGTCCTGTCCGTACGCGAGGAGCCGAAGGGCCGTGGCCTGCCACCGGCGACGCTGCGCATCAATCCCGAGGGCGGCTATGCCGTCGGCATCCACCTGACGCCGCTGGGGATCGACGCGGCGCTGATCAATCTCAGCGGTGACGTGATCGACAGCTTGCACCGCGAGGCCCCCAACGCGACGCCCGATCATGCGTTCGACCAGGTCCGCGCCATGGTCCGCGACCTGACCGGAACGCGCGCCGCGGGCCGCGTCATCGGCATCGGCATGGCGCTTCCCGGCCCGTTCGGCGTGGACACGATGAGCTTCATCGGGCCGACCACAATGGCCGGCTGGAAGGACGTGGCGCTGCGCGAGCGGCTGACGGCGGCGACAGGATTGCCGGCCTTTTTCGACGGCGACATGGCTGCGGCCGCCATGGGCGAGCGCCTCTACGGCATCGGCGCCCAGCATTCCGAATATTACTATCTCTATTTCGGCGTCGGACTTGGCAGCGCCATGATGCATGACGGCAGCGTGCTGCGCGGCGCCTGGGGCAATGCCGGCGAGATCGGCCATATTCCCGTCGTTCCCAATGGCGAGCTTTGCCCGTGCGGCAATCGCGGTTGCCTCGAACGTTATGTCTCGCTCGAAGCGCGAGGGCGCTGGAAGGGCAGCGATGCCGATTGGGTCGCCGAGGTCGGCCCGATCTTCCGCAACGCCATTGCCATCATCGAGAACCTTTTCGACCCCGAGACGGTCGTGCTCGGCGGGCTGGCGGCGCCGGACCTGCTCGAACGCCTGGCGAGATCGGCTGCGCCTCTGCACAATTCGGTTTCGGCCCGCAAGGACCGCAAGACGCCACGCATCGTCGTCGCCGGCGGCGGCCAGCAAGCCGTGCTGCGCGGCGCGGCCGCATTGGCCGTCTCTGGCGTGTTGTCGCCACGCTTCGGCCAGATGTTCACCGCCGAGCGCGAACGCGGCCGCGATATTCTGACAGCCGGGGAGGTTGCCTGATGAGCGAACCCTTGCTGGTGCTCGACAACGTCACCAAGAACTACGGCGCGATCCAGGCGCTGAAGGGTATCAGCTTCTCGATCGGCAAGGGCGAGGTGGTCGCGTTGCTGGGCGACAACGGCGCCGGGAAGTCGACGCTGGTCAAGATCATCGCCGGCGGCCTGGAGCCCACCTCCGGCCGCATGCTGTTCGAAGGCAAGGAGTTCCTTGCCAAATCCCCCGCCGAGGCCAAGGCGGCGGGCATCGAGACCGTCTATCAGGACCTGTCGCTGTGCACCAATGTCGACGTGGTGGCCAATTTCTTCATGGGCCGTGAGATCACGCGCAAGGTGCTCGGCATTCCAGTGCTCGACGAGCGGGCGATGGAGGCCGTGGTCGGCAAGGCGCTTGCCAGCGCCGGCACCCGTATTCCGTCATTGCGCACCAATGTCGAGCATCTCTCGGGCGGGCAGCGGCAAGCCATCGAGCTCAACCGCTTCGTGCACTGGGGCGGCAAGCTTGTGCTGCTCGACGAGCCGTTCGCAGCGCTTGGCGTCGAACAGACGCGGCGCGGCCTCGACATGATCCGCCAAGTGGCGAACCAGGGCATCGGCGTCGTCATCATCACCCACATCATGCAGCAGGCCTTCCAGGTCGCAGACCGGATCGTGGTGATCCGGCAAGGCGTCGTGGCCGGCGATGTCGCACGCAACAAAACAAGTCCCGATGCGGTGATCAACATGATCACCGGGGAGACGCTTGCCGGTGCCGGACCGGCGGGCTGAGGGACAAAAGAGGGGTCCGGCACTAGAGGAGCCAACGACATGAAACGAATACTTCTTTCTGTCCTAGGTATCCTGGCACTGGCAGTTGCCACGCTCACGCCGGCATTCGCCCAGTCCAAGGGTACCGTCTACTACATGGTGCCGACCTTGCTCGACGAGTTCCAGACCGGCTCGGTGAGCGCGCTGGAACTGTTCCTGAAACAGGTCGGCTACGAGATGAAGACGCTGAACGCCGACAACAAGACCGACGCCCAGCAATCGCAGATGAACGACGTCATCGCGCTGAAACCGAAGGCGATCATCCTGGCCGCCGTCGACTTCAACGCGCTGAAGCCGTCGATCGAGGCCGCGCGCGCGGCCGGCATACCTGTCGTGGAATTCGATCGCCAGATCACCTCCACTCCGTCCGACTTCACCTCGGTAGCCGGCACTGTCGAGATCGGCCACGTCGCCGCCGAACAGGCCGAAGCGCTGCTGAAGGCCAAGAACGGCGCTGTGAAGGGCAAGATCCTGCAGGTGCTCGGCGACCGAAAGATGCGCGGCGTGGCTGAAGATCAGGTCGATGTCGGGGTTGGCAAGCATCTGGTCGGCGACGATG
>NZ_VFUH01000027.1:0-23928 GCF_006440475.1 Mesorhizobium sp. B2-6-1 | reverse complement strand
ACCTCCGCCTCCGCCACCACCATTGGATCTGCTGTATCCGCTGCGATCATCACCGCGATCGCCGTCTCCACCATTCTTGGTATCGAGCATCTGCAGTTCGCCCCGGAACTTCTGCAGCACGATTTCCGTGGTGTAGCGGTCCGCTCCGGATTGGTCCTGCCACTTCCGGGTTTGCAGCTGGCCCTCGACGTAAACCTTGGCGCCCTTCTTCAGGTATTGCTCCGCGACCTTGGCGAGATTGTCGTTGAAAATTACAACGTTATGCCATTCCGTTTTCTCCTTGCGTTCACCGGAATTCTTGTCGCGCCAGGACTCCGAGGTCGCTATGCGGATGTTGACGACCGGATCGCCGCTGTTTAGGCGGCGGATCTCGGGGTCGGCGCCCAAATTGCCCACCAAAATGACTTTGTTGACGGAACCGGCCATCAGATATCTCCCATGATTGCAGATGAAAGTCGGTAGAAGCCGCGCTCTGGCTCCTCGATGAGGTCGTTGCTGCGGACGCGCGATAGATAGGTACCGAAAGTGCCGCCGCCGGGCGCCAGGCCAAGTCTGAATGCAAGGTCAGTGCGGCTGATCAAGTGTGGATAGTGATTGCGCAGCGCATCGAGCATCGGTCCGACGCCGGCGATCTTGCCCTTCCACATCGCGAGGCGTTCATCCGGGGTGCGCGGCATCGTCGGCACATCACCGCCGATCGCGTCGACGCCGGCTTGCGTCGCGAACCACAGATCACCGCGTTGCTCGATCGCCGCCTTGGTCCGGAGCCGGCTCTTGTAGGTCGACCAGGTACCGCCGGTCCGCTTGAAGCCAGCCAGGCTCGCCCATTGCGCCTCCGTGTAGCCGGCCGGATAGGCAGCGGCGAGCAGCGCCAGAGGCTTCCGTTCCGCGCCGAGGCCGATCGACGCTTCAATTTTCGGGACGATTGTGCACGGGCGCTTGAGTTGATTGTCGGGTGAAGTGGTTCCCTCCCGTGGATTCGAACCACGATTCACGGCGTCAAAGGCCGATGTCCTACCGTTAGACGAAGAGGGAAAAGCAGTCGAAGCAACATCGACGACCATATCGGGTATGCGAAGCGCTTCCAATGCGTTTCGAACTGCAGCGAGCGCAACGGCGGCGCCGACGCTCTTACCGTGGTCGATGCCTTCGTTCCTGCCTTGGGCCAAGCCGCGTTCAAAGGCCCGCTTTTCAGCCGCCTCGATCTCGGCCGGCGTCGTTCCGCTACTCAAATTCGAGGCGTCTTCAATGCGCGGCGCCGCCTTCAGGGCGGTGCGCAGCGCGTCGACGTCAACAGCGGTCAGCGCCGGCGCAACCACGCTTTCGCCGTCGCCAGGGGTCCGACTGGAATCGAAGGTGCGGATCGCGGGGAACTCGACACGCTCGAGCAGATCGTCCGCCGGCGACCACACCCACCCTTCACCGCGCTTCAGAGTCGGCAGGCTCGACATCACAGCGCGAGCCTGGCCGGCGTCGGCGTTTCCCTTCACCCACTCCTCGATCGCCTTGCGGTCCTGTGGACTGGTCAGCTTCATCGCGATCAGGGTGCCGATCTGCGAGAGCACGTTCTTGTGAATCACCGCCGGCCGCTGCGAGATCATCAGCGGGCGAAAGCCTTTGATGCGGCCGCGACGGACGATCTTGTCAAAGGCACCGAATAGCCGCTGTTCTCCGTCGGCGAGGCGCTGCGCGGCGACCTCGTCGGCTTCGTCGACGACGAGATGGAGCGCCGCCTTGTTGCGGGCGTAGAGGTGCTCCAGGAAAGGCGTGAGGAATCGGTTCTTCTCGCCGCCGGTCATCTCCGATGTATCGATGATGGCTTGGACGTCACGTTCTGCGAGTGCCAGAGCGAGAGCCTTACCGGCCTCGCCGGTCGGGTCGATCGGGATATCAGCGTGGTCGCCGCCGAAGATCAAGACGGGAAAGCCGCCCTCGGCGCCACCATCGGCCCCGGCGCGCAGCCCGTACCATGCGCCGGTTGGATCCAGGATGATGACGCGGCGGCCGAGCTCGAGCAGCCGTTCAACCGCGCCCTTCGCGGCAAAAGTTTTACCGGCGCCGGTTGTGCCGACGATGGCGGTGGGCTTGTCCAGGAAGGGCGCGATATCCATCGTGGTCCCTCAGCTCGAAACCAGTTCGAAGCGGGTGCCGGTCTTGTCGGTGACGACAGGACCCTTTCCCTTCTTGCCGGCTTCAATGATGGGAACACCGGTGATCTTCAGCACTTCACCTTTGGCGTTGAAGCCGTTGATCGTGATCGATGCGCTGGCCCGCTTTGCCGACCAGTTCATGACCTTCTTCGGTACTGCCATTTCCATGCTCCTCATGCTCACCGCCGGCGTCATGCCGGTCGGGATTCACATCACAACGGTGATTTTCTCGGCCGCGCGGGTCAGGCCGGTGTAAAGCCAGCGCGCGCGGTCGGATTGGAAGTTGGGGCTTTCGTCGAACAGGCAGACGGTCTCCCATTGGGAACCCTGCGCCTTGTGCACTGTCAGCGCGTAGCCGTAGTCGAACTGCTGGGTTCCGTTGAGCTCGCGCCACGGGATCTCATTACCGGCGCCCTCGAAGAACTCCTTCCGCACTTTGATCTCCACGGGCTCTGTCGAATCGAAATCGAGCGAGGAGACATGCATGCGGATGCAGTGGTCATTGAGGTGACCCTTGCGGCGCTTCAGCAGTTCGATGACGCGCCAGAGACCGCCGTTGAAGATGCCCTTGTTGCGGTCATTCTTCAGACACACCAGCTGGTCGCCGGGCTCCGGCATCGTACTGGAGCGGCCGTGGAGCGCCCGCATCCTGGTATTGTAGCTCGCTCGTGTCTTGTTCAGGCCGACGAGGACCTGGCCGGCCTTCATGACGTGATCCTGCGTCAATGCGGAACGGCGGATCACCTCGCTGATGCCGTAGACGCCATAATCGAGCCGACCGCCCTCGCGGATCGTCGTCGCCATCCTGACGATAGGATTCTCCGCGGCTTGCCGGTGGATCTCGGTCAGCATGATGTCGGGGTCGGCGTTCGTGAAGAAGCCGCCGCCCTTTACCGGCGGTAGCTGGGCGGGATCCCCCAGCACCAGCACGGGGACACCGAACGAGAGGAGGTCCTTGCCGATCTCCTCGTCGACCATGGAACACTCGTCGACCACGAAGAGTGCGACGTCGGCGAGCTCGTCGACATCCTTGACGACGAACTTCTTGACGCCGGTCTCGTGGTTGAATTCGACATCGTAGATCGAGGCATGGATCGTCATGGCGTTGCGGCAACCGTTCTTGCGCATCACCATCGCGGCCTTGCCGGTATAGGCCATGTACATGACGGCACCCTTCAGGGCGTCGGCGAAATGGCGGGCCAGTGTCGTCTTGCCGGTGCCGGCGTACCCGAAGACGCGGAAAACTTGACGTCGCGCCAAGCCGCTCCCGTACCAAGCGGCGACTGCCTTCAGCGCGCCATCCTGTTGCGGCGACCAAATCGGGGCGTCAGCCACGGCTCGCCTCCGCCTTGCGCTTCAGCATGTATCCCATCCCGGCCTCGGACAGGATAGGTGCGCCGGCGGCGCGCAGCTGGCGGATATAGCGATAGATCGTCCGCTCGCTGACTTTCACGTGCGCCGCCAGCTTGTCAGCCGTCGTGACCTGGTAGTCGCCAAGCGCGGCGAGAACCTCGTCTTTCTTGGCTTCGCGGAGGCCGGGCATCGTCACCACCTCGGCCCGTCGTCGTCACGATCAATGAAGGGATCGTCATCCGAGGGAGCCGGCGGCGGCTCTTCCTCATCCGGCGGCGCCAGATACAGGGCAGGCTTCGCGTACGGCGCATTACGGACCAGGACGGTCCGCTCGTCCGTCAGGGTGTTGGAGAAGATCGAGGCGCCGCCATAGAAATGCGTCACCCAGCCTGTGGCGATCGGCTCCGGCGCCGGCTTCTCCTCGGTCGGAGTCGTCCACTCCACCTGCGGGACATCGATGCGCAGCATCTTGGCGCCGAAGCGTTCCACCTCGATTCCTCGACCCCAGTGGGTGCGGTGACCGAAGATCTCCACCAGCATCCATTCGAACGGCTGCTCGTCTGCCTGCACAGTTTCAGCGACAGTTTCCATCAGAAGGCCTTCCCTATGTCTTTGCGCCACGCATCTGGGTCGACGACTTCGAACTGTGGCCGTGGCTGTTGCGGTTGGGGATCGGAGGTCCGCTTCACCCATTCCAGACGAGCGGTATGGACGACATCGACCCGCTTTGGGTCCTTCGGCATGTCCGATTTGTGCAGGATCCAATCGAGATACGAGGTCGGGATCTCGGAGAACCGCTTTCCCTGATGCTCACCGAAATCCATCTTCAGTAGCAGCACCGGTTTCGCCGAGATCTCGATCAGGGTTTCCGGCGGATAGAGCTTGAGGAGATCGAGCAAGATATGGGCGGTGACCCAGGTGTCAGGGCCGGCGCGATGCGACGGCTCCGTCCTCGGATCGTCGAGGCAGAGCCCCCGCTCGTACCGGATCGAACCGTTCTTATGACTCTGGAGCTCCGGCCAAGCGGTGCGCGCCGCTTTGAATGAGCAAATCCACGGCAGATCGTGACCGCGAATGAAGCGGCTGTCGAACTCGACGTTGTGAGCGCAGAGGGTATCGGCGCCGGCGACTACATCCTTCCGCGCCAGGTCAGGGTCCATACCCCCGCCCGCTACCGCGTCGGTGATGTGGTGCACCGCCATCGCGGGGAAGCTGATCGGCATACCCGGGTTGACGAGGCGGGAATGCGGCCCGGTCTCGATGGCCCAGCCGGTCGGGAAGAGGCGGACATCGGTCCAGCCCACTTCGACCATCTCGGCAGGATCTTCCATCGATGTTGTTTCGACGTCGACGACGCGGATGAGGGTGAGCGGCTCAGTCATCGGACTTGCTCCCGAAGGCCGATCCATCGCCGTGGGTTACTCTGACCTGGTCGATCTTGCGCTCCAAATCGACGATGAACTCCTCGCGGAGATCGTCGACATGCGTGTCGATCAAGCGCGCCAAGAGGCGGTGCAGACGCTCTCCCGGCTCGATCGTGATGTATGTGTCGAGATGCTCTGGATCGATGGGCAGGAGTTCGTCGGCCATCAGCCGATCGCCTTCTCGACGTAGGTGACGGCGTCACCAACGGTTAACCAGGTCTCGGCCTCGGCATCCGAGATCTCGATCCCGAATTCCTCCTCGCAATCCATCACGAGTTGGACGAGATCCAGGCTGTCGGCGTTGAGGCCGTCGATGAAACCGGCTTCCTTCGTCACCCGATCGGCGGCGACACCCAAGGTCTCGACGATGATCTTCTTCACGCGGTCTGCAATGGTCATTGCTTTTCCTCGGGGTTCAGGTCGCTACGGCGACGGCTTCAACGGGTTCAGGCGTAGGCTCCGGTGCCACCACCTGCGCGGCGAACCCAATTACTGCGGTCGCCAGCGCGCGCAGAGAATGGCTGTCGGTCACCGCGCCGGAGTGGCCCTCGATGACGGCCCGAGCGAGGTCGGTGGCGCCGGCGAAGCTAAGCGGCGTCACGATCGCGCGACCTCCGGCTTCAACGAGCATGACGTCGCCGACATTGAACGGCTGATCGATTGGGCCGGTATTGCTTGGCACCTTCATGGTGCCGGGCCGGGTCACGCTGACGACTTTGCGGCCGTTCGCGAACTTGGCGACAGCGGCGGCGTGAACCTCGACCGTCATGCCCGGATGTCCTTATGGACTTGGACGACGGTGTCCGCTGCATTGGGGACGGCACGCGGGACCAGCCTGCCGACCTTCTTCGACGCCGATTCCTGCACGGGCCGCTTGCCGCCCTCGATGATGGCACCGGCGGCATCAAAGGCGGTGATGGCAACACGAGTCTGGCGAAGCCGCTCGGTCATATCGGCGATGTCGCGTTCAAGCGCGACCTCATCCGCCCGAAATCGGTCCAGCATGTTGGTGACCGAATTCGCGCTTCTATCGAGAAGCGAGACGAGCAGCGTGTCCGGCTTCAGGTCGGCCTCGGTGAGCTCGACCTCGCGCATGGCTTTGCGGAGCTTGAACATGGCTCACTCCTCCTCCACCGAACCGGGCTCCGGCGCCTCGGCGTCCTCCTCGGCGGCGAAGCCGTCGAGCCAGGCCTGCCGCTCCGCCTCCCTGCCCTCAGTCTTGAAGTCGACCGGGATAGCCTTCTTCGACATGTTGCGGCGGTAAGCGGCGCGGCCCATGCGGGTCGCCTTCGCGATCGGGTCGCCGTCGTCCGGGTCTTGGGAGGGTTTCTGGCCGGACGACGGCTGGTTTCCGGTAGCAGTCGCCTTCGGCGTGGAGGCCTGCTTGCCGGACTGCTCGGAGCCGGCCGGAGAGGAACCGGCATCCGATTTTGTCGCCGCTTTGTCTGCGGCGGGCTTCTTGTCGGTGGCATCGCCGGCGAGCTGGTCGAGCTTGCCTTTGAGGCCGGCGGGCTGATCTCCGGTTTTCTTGACGGCCGGGAAGACCTCGTCGACGTCGGTCTCCTTGCTTTTCACACCCTGGTACATCGCATAGAGATCGGTGAGCTCATCGAGACCGATCTCCTCGATCCCGGCGACGCCGACTGCAGCAAACACGCGCTCCGGAGTGACGCCGATGCCGGCGAGCGCCTTCATGGCCTCCTCGCGGCGCTCCACGAGCGTGGTGACATCCCCCCTGATGACGTTCTCCGCATGCTCGAAGGCCTGCCGCCAGACCGCCTTGGGGACGCCCTTCAGGATAGCTTCGCGCATGCCGATCGAGGCCGCCGCGTTACCAGCCGTCATGATCATGTCCTGCGAATATAGGCCGCCGTCGCGCTTCGAGATATTCTTGCGGGTCCGCGCGGTGCGCTTCAGGCCGGTCTCGAGGTCGTGGAAGATACCTTCCGATTCGACGTACTTCTCGATCTTGTCGACGTGAACCACGCGGGAGGCGCAGTGGCAGTTCCCCCATTGAGACGCGATGATCTCGGCAAGGCGAATCGAAGGTCCGCGGATCGTCTTGCCGTCGCGCGGCACCGCATAGACGCATTCCTTGGCGGTCTGCTCGTCGAGCATGACGAGCTCGGTGATATTGCGCATCACTGCGGCGACGGACCGCGGGAACGCGCGGGCCGTGGTGACATCCTGGTTGAGTTCGGCCATCGCTAGCTGGACAGCGAGGCTTTGATTGCTGCCCGACATGCCTGGTGGCAGGGTGGTGAGTTCGCCGGTGGTGCGGTCGATTGTCTCGACGGCCTTGCCTGCTTGAGTGTTCATGGTGTCGGTCTCCTGTTGGCCGCCGGCGATCAGCCGCGGAATGAGGTCTTCTGATCCTGGAAGATTTCGACGCCGGGCAATGGCGCCGTGTTCTTGTTGGCGCGGACATAGGCCCGGACGAACTTGTCGATGTCGTCGATCGACATGTACGGCCGGAGCCTTTCGAGCGGGATCTTCGACGGCTCCGTGATGCGGTGCGTCCATTTCGCTGTTGCCGACACCGTGCCGGCTTCAGTGCGGGTCGGGCCCGATCCCGCGGTGATCGCCTCGTTGACGAGCACGGCCGCCTTGTGCTCCGCATCGACGGCTTCCTGCATCAGGACGTCACCCAGAACGCTATGGCTCGATGATGCGGCTTCCTCGAGCTTGCGCTTCGCTTCCTCTTGGGCGCGCTGCGCCTCCGCGGCGGCGGCGATCCTGGCCTCCTCGCGCTTCTTGGTGTCGTACTTGCCGACGATCGTCTCGAAAGCGCTCTGGATGGCCTCCGGCCGGACAATGACCGTATCGAAGAAACGATTTGTCTCGGTGACCTCATCGCGAAGTGGCTTTGTCGTCGCCAGCTTGGTTTCGGCGAGACGCTTCGCCAGTTTTCGGGCCTCGATGCCGAGCGCAATGAGGGGGTCGCGCTCGTTGTCGTTGGCGATGGCACCATCGGTCAGCGCGTTTTTTGCCGCGGTGGCGCGTTTCGCGAGATCCTCGACTTCGTCAAGCATCGGCTTGAAGCGATCGCGCAAGAGGTCGGCTGTCGTCGCCAGATTGTGCCCCGGCCCTACGATAGATGGTGCCTCAGAAACTTGCATTGGGGTCTCTCCTTGGTTTGACGCGCAGCACGCGCGATTGCGATCCCGACCGGAACGTCGTCCTCGCGGAGACCTCCCAGTTGGCGGTCAGGCCGATTTCGGCGTTGCCTAGCGAGTGGATGATGTGCGGCCGCAGTTGGTCGACCACCGCCTTCGCGCCGGCGGCTTCAACCCGGGCGCGGTTGTACTGATGGATCAGCATGTCGAGCTCGCGGTCAGCGCTGAGATCGCGCCGCTCCGGCATGCTGTCGCGGTAGACGTCCGTGACGACGTCGCCGTCGCGCTGCCAGTCCGGGGAAGGCTCCTCGCCGCTCGCCACCATCGCCCAGAACTCGTCGACCTTGGTGACGAGGCGATTCCAGAGACGGAGGTGGATCGGGATGTCGATGATGTGCAGCTGGAAGGTGCCGCGCCAGGTGATTACCACCAGTGCGACGCAGGCCCACGCGCAGCCGGTCAGCTGTGCTTCCGTGATCGCCTGGACGGCGATCCATGTTGGGGGGACGACCTCGTCGGTGTCCGGGTCAAGCCAGAACTGCTTGAAGGCGTCTTCCGAACAGGTCTTGATCTGGCAGTTCCCGGTACCGGCGCGGTCGGCGCGCACGATGAAGGCGTCCGGGGTGGCGCCGATGCGCCGGTCGGGATCACGAAAGTAGGCGCGGTCGTTCTCATAAGTGACCAGCCACTCCGGGAACCGCTTCCGGATCATCGCGACGACGACGGGCTCCATCAGATTGCCGCGCTCCATCGCCTCGGTTTCTTCATCGTCAGGCGAGAGGCGGCCGGTCTTCTCCGCCCACAGGGCGTATGGTGTCGTGTAGAGGTGCGCGCCGAGGACCGCGGCTGCCACCGAAGCGGTGACGTCCTGCTGCCGGGCGGCAAGCCAGGCCTGGCGGTCGGCGGGTCGGATGATTTGGATTGTCATGCAGCCCTGCCCGATCCGCGCTTGTTGCGCTGGCGCCATGCCCCACTCGGAATGGCGCGGCAGAGATAGGACCGGATGCTGGACTTCGGCACCCGTCGGCCGAGCGCGGCGAAGATGGCGTCAACATCCGGGTTGTCGTGATAGGCGGCCAGCACCAACTGGCGCTGCGTCATGATGCGCGTGAGACCAAGCTTGGCGACATTGGCGGCGTCGAGAACTGCCGGCAGGCCGGCGCCATGCAGCATGTCGCGGACTTCCCGGTCGGTGAAGCAGCTGAACGGGCTGTCCATCACGCCCACCCCTGCAAATCGTCGGCGTCATCGAGCACGGCGTCGATCATCTTCTCATCGACGATGGTTTCGACAAGCAGCCGAGCCAGCCGGTTCGGGTGCATGTTCCGCTTCGCGGCATGCGGCCCAAGCCGATCGAGGATTTCGGTCGGGAATAGAACGGTCCGACACAGTTCCTCATGCGGTCGTGGGGCGCGCTTGGCCCGGCCGGCCGAATGCTCAAGCGCGGAGACGGTCGTGGTTTTGATCCCGATCCGCGCCGCGATATCCGCTGTCGATACGCCCTGCCGGCGCAGCGCAAGAACAGCGTCGGTCCGACTCGGATAGCCGAGGGTTGGCGTACGGACACCCATCAGGCCCAGCCCTCCAGGAACTTGACGACTGCCCCATAGACCTGGGTGCGCTCTTCGGAGCCTTCCAAGCCCTCGACCTCCATCGCCATCTTGGCGGCGTCGAGCAGCTGCTCGACCACCTCGGTGGCGAAGGGGCCGGTCATCACGCCGTCCCCTTCGCGAGCGAACCGAAGAAGTTCGGCGCAAGCGTCAGCGGCTTGAGATGCCGCGGCGATCGCCAAATCGCGGTTTCTCACCTCGGCTTCATTTTCCGGAGGGATGTCGATCACGGCCGCGCCTCCGCATACCTGCCGTAGCTGTCCATCTCCCCAATGCGGAGCTGACAGCCATGAAAGCCGGAGTAGCCCTGCCATGCTGTCTGGTTGCGTCGGGCGTCGTCAAAGGCGCGTTCCCGGGCCCTCGCCCGAGCGCCCTCCGTCTTGCCGTCCTCGATCGGAACCGAGGTTACGTTCAGCCAGTCTTTTCCGCGCAGGACCTGGACGTAGAGGCTGGTCATTTTCTGGTCCTCCGGCGGATATGGCAGCACCCCAACCGGCGCCAGAACGCGACGTAATCGTCGGCATCGATCGGCCGCGCGAACTCGCGGCGGAACATCGGCGCCGGCGGCATGCTGAGCGACAAGATGGTGACCACGGTCATTCGGCGGCCTCCGCTGCGCGGACAGGCTCGCGGTAGCCAAGCCGGACCTCGAAGGTCCGGACGAGCTCGGCGACCTGGGCGTCCTTACGTAGGCCGTTGCGCTTCGCCCAGTTCAGAACGTCAAAAGCATCGTCGGCGAGCTCGAGCAGCTGCGTACCGGTCAGACGGACCTGGCGATCCGCGCTCATGGCCACACCAGCCAAAGCGCAATGGCGACGACCGCTGTCGCCGCGAAGGCGAGGAGCCAGACCACGCGTGGCGGTGGCGGCATGGGGCCGATCGGATCATCGTTGAAGTCCGACAGATCGAGATCCAGGGAGTTGTCGTGATGGAGAAAGGGGATCGCGAGATCGTCGTCGAGCGCGTAGTCGAGCGGTGGTACCAGATCGATCTCTTGCTTGATGCCGCGCCGGCGGTTCATCTCATCGACGTAAGTTGCCGACGATATGACGCCGTGGTCGGCCCAAGCGCGGAGCATTCCTTTGGGGATGTTGCCGATCGAGGCCATCAATTCCGGCCCTCCGCATCGTGGCGGACGGCGATCTGCGTCTTGATGGCGTCACGCCGGCGACGCGCCTCGTCCATCTCGGTCGCGCGGCGCTGCCCGTTGTCGATCATGTCGGCGCAGACCAGATCGCGTTCGGCGCGGTCGAGCGCGCTACGGAGGTCGTCGAGGGTTGGCGTAATCGACGGCGCACTCATCTCAGCGCACCAGGAGATGCAGCACGTACGCTGCGACCGTCAGCGTCGGCGGCAGCACGAAGAACACGACGAGGCATTTCGCGAATTCGGAAATGTTCTCGGCGATGACGCGGGATGGTTTTGGCATCGGATGTCTCCTTTGCCGGTATTAGCGCGCGTCGCTAAGTTGATGTCAAGCGGATTAATAGCGTTCAACGCTAATTTCTGCTCGACGGCCACTTCTCGCGCGCGCAGCGCTAAGTTCTGATTCGTAGGGCGCGGCACAGTGATTGCGTCAAGCAATCACCCTGAATCGCTGCGGGACACGGAATCGTTTCAGGATGTAGCGGGAGACAGAATCGTAGAGCTCCACCGGCAACGGTGAATCGTAGAGCTCTATGATCTAAGGTTAGAGTTAATCTCCAACCGAGCGCGAGGACGCGCGCGGTTAGACCGCGCGCTCTGCGCTTGTCAATAACGCTGGCTTCAATCTCGACGGAGAAATTTTAGCCCACTAGTGGGAGATCTCACTCCCGACTCACGGAGTAGACGACCCGTCCGACGACACGCACGGTATCGTCCTCGCCGCCCTCGATCGGGATCGGCTCCTGGAACCTGGGATCTTCCGATTCGGGAAGAAGCCAGACCTTGCCGGCCTCGTCGCGCCACAGCGTCTTGACGGTGGCCTCGCGCAAGCCATCGGCCCGCTCACGTTCGACGATGTAGCGTTTGCCGACGTCAAGGGACGCTCCGGTCTCCACCGCATCGGTGAAGACCAACACGGTGCGCTCCGGATACCTCTTGTTCATCGAAGGCCCGCGCGTCTCCGCGGCGTGGAGCATGAAGGGGCGCAGCGCGGGATCATCAGGCACGGGAACGGAATAGATGTCGTCGTCGCCCCACTCCCAAGTTTCCGCCCAATGGCCGGCCTGGACGAAACCCTTCACCTTCACGGTGCGCGTGCCCGTGGAAGCAGGTTCGTCGGCGAAGAGATCGGATATCGGCACCGACAATTCGGCCGCGATCTGCTCGAGGCGCGTCGTGGACGGTGAGGATTTCCCTCGCTCGATCTTATTCAGGTTCGTCACATGGATACCGAGCCTGTCAGCAAGCTCGATTTGTGAGAGACCTTTCGCCTCGCGGATTTTTGCAATGTTTGTAAGCACTTGGGGATTATAGCGTCTGTCGCTAATATTGGAATTCGCGTTAGACGCTAATTGGGCTTGACAAATCATTAGCGTTCGCCGCTAATTGCCGTCATGAAACTTCGTGAATGGCGCATCCGGGAATCGAAGACCCTCAAAGAGCTCGCCGAGATGCTTGGCATCGGGCAAGGCGCCAATCCTTCGCGTCGAGTTCAGCGCCTGGAAATTGGTGAAGCGCTGGCAGACGCCATTCTCGCCGACAAGATCGTGGCTGTCACCGCCGGAGAAGTCACACTGCAGGACCTCAACGACACGCGTCGCGAGTATCTCTCGGCGTCCGCAGCGACAGAGGTGGCCGCAGAATGAGCACGTCAGTGCCCACCCTTTGCCAGGCTGACCCGACCTTCGGCGAGCATCTTCCGGAACGCCTCGTTGCTCATGACGAGATGAGCGGCCGGATGTCGGTGGGATTTCCGGTCCCCGTCCTCTGTCGCGAAGCCGACGAGGTGGACAAGCCCTTCATCCAGCACCAATTTTATCTCTCTAACAAAAAGCGCTGGCTGCATGATTTCCTCCCCGTGAAGCACTCGGCCCGAAAGAGCCAGTCAGATCACGGGAAGAATCGGCGTGAAACAATCCGTAAAGCGGTTTGCACAGCTTTTTTCGAGGATAGTTTCCAAGCTCTTTCAGTTCCGGCTTCTCCCGATCTTGCGACCGTCAGAGACGAACCGCCGGAAGATCTTCTCCGGCATCGCCATTCGGGCTTGAAGCCGGGCCTGATGCTCCTGCCCACCTATGGCGGGCAGCTCGGTCCAGAACAGCAGCCGGACAATATTTTCTTCGACGACCTGGATCGCATATCCGCTCACAAAGAGACTGGGGAGCGGTTCCGGTTCCGTCAATGTCGGCGTGTCGCCGTGGCCGTCGGTCTTCATCTGCTGCAATCCTTATTCTCGATTTCGCGCGTGTCCCAAACCCTGGCGCGCGATCGCCGGCGCCACCCCGCCGGCATGGTGGCCCTGTCTGTCCCGTCTGACATGGGCCACCGCTCTTTTTCGCTCGTCCGGGCATTGGTGAAGTCTCCGTGTGTTTCCGTCGCTGGAAATGGAGATAGCAATGTTCGGTTCTGGAAACTCGGAACAGCCTTCCAAGGTCTCAGAATTCCATTCAGAGGCCCAGAAGCGCGGCGGTGGTCTCATGTCTAGCGTGGCCACCGCCCAGTCGCTCACCAAAGAGATCGGCGACATTCTTGCCCCTGGTGAGAAATGGAAACGGCAGATCAGTGCAGTGCATCGGGCACTGACCTCAGATCACTTCGAGCATGCGCTTACCGGCCTCACATGGAGCCGCGTGAAGACATGGTTCTATGGCGAGGCCAGGCGTGTAAACTATGAAGAGGTTGTGGCCCTGCGAGAGCTGCGGGCCATTGAGGAGGCTAGACGTGCAAGGCTCAAACTCGCCGCCACGGCGAACATTCTGGCAGCTCATCTTGCCGCGGAGGGTGCGCCTCTGGATAGCCACCAGATGCGTGCTCTGGGCCGACTCGCTGGCTCGGTGGATCTATCCGGAAGCGGAGCCGCCAGATGAGTGGGCTCCCAGACTGGACGAAGATCCCACGGGATGAACGCAAGCAGCTGCTCGCCGCCTACTGCGATGAAGGCCTGACCGCCCAGAAGATCGCCGATAAGTTTTTCAACTGCACCCGATCCGCCATCATCGGCCAGGTCCAGCGCCTCGGACTTCAGCTGAACAACGGCAAGCCTCGCAAGGGTAAGGTCGGCAGACGAGCGAAGCCAGGCACCGAAGCCGCGCCAAATGTCGCGAAGCCAGCGATACGCCGCGCCTCCAAGCTCGTCCAGCAAACCAGTTCCTGGCGCGGCGCCAACAATCCACCGGCGATGGATTTCAAAGCACGTGCCGAACAGCGCGCCGCTTCGCCGGGCATCGTGATCAAGCGCGAAGACGCCTTCCAGCCCATTCCCGGTGTTGACCCCGTCGCCTTCGGCTCCGCCGGTTGCCGTTGGCCGGTGGATGGCACCAACGGTCAAGGTCTTCTCGCCTGCGGCGCCACGAAGGAGCCTGAGCGCTCCTACTGCGAAGCGCATCGGCGGCTCTCCTACACCCCACCAACCATCCGTCAGCACGCCGGTCTTCGATCGGCGGAAAGGATCTCCTGATGACGAAAGTGCATGAGCGCCCTAACCGCGCATCCCCTTCTGAGGCGGGTTCCTTCGTCGAGGAGTTCGATCGCCTCGAGCAGGAGCGCGAGGAGAAGCTCCGCGTTCTCGACGCCGAATTCAAGGTCAAGAAGCGAGCGATCCAGAAGGCGACCGACACGGATCAGAAAGAGATCCTGTCCGACGCGAAAAAGCACGGCGTCAACAAGGGCGTCATCCGGGCGATCGTCGACGCGCAGAAGCTGAAGCGCAAGGCCGAAGCCATGATCGAGCGCGCCGACGGCAAGGTCGACGGTCTGGAAGACGACGATCGCGAGTTCGCAACGGATATCCGCACCGCCTTAGGCGACAACTTCGCCAGCTTTGGCCTCGGCGCCGCCGCGGTGCAGCGCGAGGGAGCCGATGAAGAGCCGGACGAGACCACATCGGCCGTCGTCAATGCCGTCAAGGGCAGCATGACCGATGACGAGTGGAACAAAGCCGGCGGTGCCGGCGCGCCACACTGAATTCAGAGGCAGCGGGAAGACGTCGTGTTCCCAGCGTGAGGGTCAAAGCTCTTAGGAGCCTCCCGAGCAACAGCGCAACACCATCGGCGTAACAGGGCGGAGAGACGCCCACCAATCAGCCCGAACGGGCACGAGGACCTGGGATGACGGCTCCACGCATTCTCGCGATCGACGCGGCCAGACGCCTTGGCTTCGCATATGGCGCCGCTGGCTCGTCGCCGACGTCCGGCTCGATCGAGTGCGCCACCGAAGGCGCCTCCCGCGGCGCCATCTTCTCCGGGGCTGGCCGTTGGATCACCGGCTTCATCTCCGCCAATCCCGTCGACGTCCTCGCTATCGAGGCGCCGCTGCCGGGTTCCTTCGTCCAGGGCCAAACGAACATCAGCACCGCCACCATCCTGCTCGGCCTTCCTGCCGTTCTCGAATTCATGGCCTTTCAGCTGAAGGTTTACCGCCACATCCGCATCAATCAAGGCTCGGTGAAGAAGCACTTCGTCGGTCACGGCAAAGGCGACCAGAAGGCCACCATCATGGCGAAATGCCGGGCGCTGGGCTGGATCGGCAAAGACGACGCCGATCAGTCGTTCGATCGTAGCGATGCGCTGGCGGTGTGGTCCTTCGTCGAGTGCGACGTCGCGCCTGGCTACACGCAGCCCGTCGACGACCTCTTCATCGCTTCGGAGCGCCGCAAGCGCGAAGCCGAGGAACTCAGCCGCCGATATGCCCCTGCCCAAATCCCGGAAAGGTTCTGAAGTGGACTACCAGGTCAGCAAGCTCGTCGCCTGCATCGACGATGATTTCAGGTTCACGCGGGAATGCGAGCCCGGCATGGTGATCCCGCACAAAGGGACTGTTTACCGCGTCCGGACCGTCGATCTGTTCCGGGTGCGCGGTGTCGACAAGGCCCTGACGTTCCTGCGGTTCGACGAGATCCACAATCCAAAATATCCGAGCATCGTCGGGCCCTACGAACCCGTCTTCGACGCCCGATCTTTCCTGCCGCTTGACGATCGGCGGCTCGACGCCCTCCGTCGGCATCTCGCACCAGTCGATCGGGTGCCAGCATGAACCTCCGACATCGCCTAATCAGATACCTATCATTTGGCGACCTCATATTGATGAACGCCGAAATCAGCCTAGCCGGCGTGCTCAGGACGCGAGAGGCGGGCGGTTTCCTGATCGACAATGTACGTATCGATCACCAGCGTACCGCAGCGATCGGGTTCAACTATCCGGACGCCGGTCTTGCACTCGAGATGACGCAGACGCAGCAGTTCGTCGCGCGTGAGTGCTTATTTAGGTCGGTGCCATCGTGAGCACGCGCCCATCGAACGGTCGTATGCGCGGCAACCATTCCCTCAGCATGGCTCTGGCTCTCAGCATGCTGTTGGCCTCGGTCGCGTTCATCGTCTTCGTGATGTGCGGTGGCGCCTGATGCGCGTGCTCGTCTCCGCCCCATCTCGCGAGATCGAGCGCGCGCTGCGGACCGCCGCGGAAAGCGCCGGTTTCGAAACCGCCGGCGAAACCCTTCCTCAGGATCTCTGCAGCGCCCTCTTCCGCGATCCCGATGGCATCGGCGTCATCCGTGCGCTGAACAGCGCCTATGCCGCGGTGGTCTGCCGGGATTTCCGTCGCGCCGACGTCAAGAACATCCTGTTCGTGCTGCTCGACGCCGGCGAGTTCAACAGTGGCGCGGCGTCATTGATCCTGCGTTGCGGTGCCGATGATGTGCAGCCCGCCCCGATCCACACCGACGAGTTCATCGCCAGGCTGAAGGCGCTGGTGCGGCGCGGCACCTACAACGACCACCTCTTCATCAAGATGCCGGGTTGCGTCTATGACGCCGACACCGGGTTTGTCGAAGCCGGCGACAGGAAGAGCCGGCTGGCGCCCGCCGAGGCAAAGCTGCTCACCACGCTGGCGCTCGATCCAGGCAAGGTGTTTTCCAAGGCCGACCTGATGGATCACATCTACGGTGGCGAAGACGAGCCGATGGAGAAGATCATCGACGTCTTCGTCTGCAAACTTCGCGCCAAGCTGCTCGAAATGAATGATGGCCTAGATGTCGTCCGCACCGTCTGGGGTCGCGGCTACCAGTTCGAGCCGAAGGGTTTCGAGCCGGTCTTCAGGCACCGTGTGAGGGTGCCGCGATGAGAGCGGTCCGCGACATCCTCGCCGAAGGGATGCGACGTGAGCGCCTCGGCCTTGTGCGCCCCCTGTGGCATGACTGGGACGACGACAGCCGTGATGAGGTCCGCCGCCGGGCCGATCATCTCATCCGCATCCTGTCCGACGCCGGCGTCCATCTGGTGCAGACGGGCGCACCCATCCCGGTTGCGCAGCCAACGTCGCCAACAATCGTCGCCAACCAGATCTATGCGCAGCCCGACACGATGCGCGAGGTCCGCGCCGAGGCCGGCAAGTTCTCGGTCGTCGCAGTTCAGGGCGGCGTCGACACCGTCGAGCAGACCTTCAGCTTGAACGATGTGATGCTCAACGCCGGCCTGGTGCTGACCGGCGATCCCGCCGCCAAGACGATCAAGGATCTCGGCAAGCAGCTTGCGGCCGCAACGGAAATCTATCGGCTCAACGCTGCCACTGTTGGTGGCGGCAAATGACAGGCCCGCTCTCCACTGCCTCACGCGCGCTCGAAGAGCTCATCGATGTCACCGCCGATTGGTCAGCCGAGCTGCTGCGCCGCGCCGCCGACGATATGGCGGCCGCGCTGGATGATGCCGCGATGGCAGCGATCGAAGGCACAACGGAATGGCGAACTCTTGCAACAAAGGACAGCCGCTATGCAGCATCTCGTCCGTGAGGCCGGCGAACGGCCGATCGACCGCCGGTTCGGCATCGCATTCCCGAAGCCAGAGGATATGGCGAAGCTCTCGCCGGCCGACCAGCAGGTCGCCCAGCTCCTGGCACAGGAAGCCGGCGTCCCCTCGCCGGTCCGCATCGAGGAAGACGAACCGGTCGAGCGCGAACCGCGCGCCACCGTGCTGCCGATCGAGACCTCGGCGCCGGCGCGACCAATCACCGACAGCGACATCCACATCGGCGCCACCGGCAAGTGTGAGCCCGTCGGCATCGACCTCGCCAAGCTGATCGACGGCCGCCTTTTGATTCAGGGCAACAGCGGCGCCGGCAAATCGATGCTGCTGCGCCGCCTCTTCGAGAAGTCCTTCGGCCGCGTCCAGCAGTTGCTCATCGATCCCGATGGCGAGTTTTCAACGCTGAAGGAACACTTCGATGTCGCCGTACTGACCGCAGCGGACATCGCGCGTGTCGGCGGCCAGATTTTCGCTCACCATCTCCGCGAGCATCGTTACAGCGCTGTCCTCGATCTGTCCGATGCTACATCAGAGGATCGCCTCGATATCGTCGCCGACCTCGCCGAAGGTCTGCTGAGCGCATCGGAGCAGTTCTGGCATCCGTTGCTCGTCCTGGTCGACGAGGCCCAGACGCTGGCACCGCACTACGATACGGGCGACGTCTCCGCCGATACACGGAAGCGGTCGACCGCAATGCTGGCCGACATGATGGGCCGCGGCCGCAAGCGCGGCATCGCCGGCGTCATCGCGACGCAGCGCATCGCTGAAACCGCCAAGGCTGTCGTCTCCAAGGCCACGAACGTCGTCGTTGGCCGCACCATCTTCGATCGAGATCTCGAACGCGCCGGCGCCCTGCTCGGATTCACCCTTGGCCACAGCCGCGCGCTGCGCAGCCTCGCCGACGGCGAGTTCCTTGCTATCGGGCCTGCCGTCGCCGGTCCGCGCCGTATCCGCTTCAAGGCTGGATCAGTGGTGTCTCGCCACAAAGGCCGCTCGCCGGACATCGTGGCGCCACCATCGATATCGGCGGCCGATGCCGCTGCGTTGCTCATGGCGGTACCTACCGCAACCAGCCTTGCGCCGACGGCACCTGAGATTGACCCCAACACCAATCACCGGCGCGGCTGGAGCGCGTCAGATGACGCGATCGTGCGGGAAGGGTTTGCCAGGGGCTTTAAGCTTACGGATATCGCCGCCTCGCTGATCAAGAACGGCGGTGCCGCTCGATCGCTTGGCGCGATCTCCGTGAGGGGCCAGACGCTCGGCATCAAGAATACTCGAACCGTTGGCGGTTGGACGGACGAAGAATATCAGGTCGTTCTCGACGGGTATGAGGCTGGTGCCGCGATCGCCGATATCCGCAAGTCGCTCACCGCGGCCGGCTACGATCGGTCCTTCGGTGCCATCCAGATGGCAGCGATCAAGCTCGGCGTCAGCGGGTCTCGCGTCAATTTCTGGACCGAAGAAGAGACGCGGATCGCCCTAGAGGGACTAGCCGCCGGGAGATCACACGCGGAATGCCTGATCGATCTGAAGGCGGCCGGCTACATCCGCGGCCCCACAGCCATGCACAAGTTCGCGACCAAGCATGGCATTTTGCGTA
The DNA here is from genome assembly GCF_006440475.1 of Mesorhizobium sp. B2-6-1. Classification (NCBI taxonomy): domain Bacteria; kingdom Pseudomonadati; phylum Pseudomonadota; class Alphaproteobacteria; order Hyphomicrobiales; family Phyllobacteriaceae; genus Mesorhizobium; species Mesorhizobium sp. B2-6-1. The sequence goes on along the minus strand of NZ_VFUH01000027.1, from coordinate 4,732 downwards.
AGCACCGCGACTTCACTGACGAGGACATCGAAACAACGCGGACCATGTTCGCAGAAGGCAAGTCGCATGGCGATATCGCGGTGCGGCTTGATCGGACGAAGGCGTCAATCGCAAGCCAGTGCAGCAAAATGGGCCTGAAGCACCGTCGCCCATGGACTGAGGCGGAGCGCCAAATCCTCATCGATTACCAAGCCACCGGGAAGAAGTTGAAGGAGGCCGCAGAAAAGGTCGGCCGTCCCTACGCCAACGTCGCCGCCGAGTGCGGTCGTCTGGGTCTCTCCTTCCTAAAACCGAAAACCGAAAGGACCCCGACATGACCTCTCGCCTCATCCCGCTCGATCAACTCCGCTTCGGCCACGAGGCAGAACCTCCCATCAACGCCCGGCGCGTCGGTCGCGACGACAGCATCGCAGAATTGGCCGCCTCGATCGCGGCCCACGGCCTACAAACGCCGCTGAAGGTCAAGGAAGGGCACGATAGCGATGGCGTCGTCGGCGTCTTCGTCGGCACCGGCAACCGCCGCCTTGCCGCGCTGCGTCTCCTGCTGGAGCAGGGCCAGACCGCACCTGACGCCCCGATCGAGTGCGGTGAGTTCGATGTTTCGGTCGATGCCAGGGAAGCGGCGCTGGCGGAGCAGATCCACCGCGTCGAGTTTCATCCCGCCGACGAGTATGTGGAGTTCCGTGAGCTCGCCGACCACGGGCACGACGAAACCGGGATCGCCAGCAGGTTCGGCATCGATCCGAAGCGCGTGAAGCGCATTCTAGCGTTGGGTCGTTTGTCGCCGGTCATCATCGACTGGTGGCGCGGTGAAGCACAGAGCAACGAGGTCTTCGCGACAGTCTGCGCCTTCACGCTGGCGCCATCGATCGAGGACCAGGAGAAGCTTTTCAAGAAGCTCGAGAAGCAACGAGATCTCCGCGCGTGGGCGGTCAAGGACGCCCTCGGTGCCGGCAACCAGACGGCAGCTCGGCACATCAAGATTGCCGGCCTCGACGCCTATAGGGCCGCCGGCGGGCACGTGACGACGGATCTCTTCGGTGACAATCACGTCATCGCCGATCCCGACATCGCGGAGAAGGTCGCCGAGGAAAAGATCGCGGCGGTCATCGCCGGGCTGAAGGCGGAAGGCTGGTCTTGGGTGAGCATGGGCGCCGACCTCGGCTACTACTGGGAGCATAGCTGGAAGCGTGAAAAGGCGGGCGACGGCAAGGCGACGGCCGACGAGAAGAAGCTGATCAAGAAGCTGGAGAAGGCGGTCGCCATGGGGACAGATGGCACCGCCGACGAGCTCGCCCGGCTTCACGCGGCGATCGCCGGCCGCCAGTGGACACCGGAGCAGCTCGGCAAGGCCGGCGCGGTCGTGAAGATCGGCCACAACGGCGAAGTCGATATCGTTCGCGGCGTCGTGAAGCCGCAGGCGGAGAAGAAGGCTGCGTCGGCGTCTGGCGCGCCGAAGGAGAAAGGCCCGCCCACGATCTCGAATGCGCTGCATCAGCGTCTGAGCGCGCAGGCCACGCTCGCGGTTCGGCAAGCTCTTAAGCAAGAGCCCCACGTGGGCCTGGTCGCGCTGCTTGCCGGCTTCTTCGTGCATCGCCATCTGCATACCGACAGCCCTGTCAGGGTCTACCACGACGGTTTCGGCAAGACGCACAGCCAGGAGAAGGAAAGCTTCGCCTCGGTGTTCGCGCGCCTGATGGACATGACGGATGAGGAATTGTTCCAGGTCGCCGCCGACTGTGCCGCCGAAGCCGTGCACATGGAGCGCGGTTATGTCGGAAAGCCGCCGTTCGACGCGAATGCTGTTCCACTGGCGGCCGCGATCGACGCCGATCATCTGACGGCGGCTCTGGCTGAAAACTTCGACGCCGCCGACTACTTCGGTGGTGCCTCGAAGCCCTTCGTCATCACCGCGATCCGCGAGGCGCTCAACGACGATGAAGCCCGCAAGGCGGAGAAGATGAAGAAGGCGGAGCTCACCGCCTTCGCGCTCGCCAACGTGCCGAAGACCGGCTGGCTGCCCCCGGAACTACGCGCGCCAACCTACAGCGGTCCCGGAGCCATCCCGGTGCTGGAGGAGGCGCCACCAACCGAGCACGATCCCGACTTCGACGAGATTGACGAGGAAGAAAACGAGATGGAGGACGCCTGATCAATGGCGCGCGCCGTCGAGTTCCCAGGAAAGACCATGAAGCTCGGCGCCCCATCGGGCGCCGAGAACGCTCTTGCCATCATCTCAGCCGATACCTGTAACTTCGAACACGTAGCTCAGATAATCTCTATCTTCGGGACCCGCGGAATAATTTTGTTCGATTTCCGCCAACATTGCACCGGTGATGAACGGCCCCCCCGCACTGCCTACGTTGGTGATCTGGCTGCTAGCTACGCCAAAGCAATGCGACAGAACGTTAGCTCGGAAGGCGATGAGCCTCCTCTCTTCGATGTGAGGTGGCATAAGCCGCGCCAAATGGCCGAAATCTCTACGAGCATCAGCAGTAAAGCGTGCGACTTCGCCGCAATGCTTCTGCAAAGCAACAGCCAACACCGGTGTTACCTTCACAACATCTCGAAGCATTTGCCGCGACAGTTCGGAAATTGGCGGTTCAAGGTCGAGAATGCTTCCGACGCTTCGTATCCGGCCGGCCGTCTCCGAGAGATCGATCAGCACCAAGTTAGCTATGTTCCGCGCTTCATTGACCCGATCCTCATGACGATGAGCTGCGGTCTGGTTGATCTGCCGCCAAAGGAAGTAAATCGTCACGGCGGCAACGATTGTGGCGAAGTAGCCGCTCGCCGCGCTGAGCCACTCACGCGCGCAGACGGTCAAATTGTCTTTCTCAGTGGTGGGGCAGAAGTAGGCGAAGTCATACGCGCGAACAAACACGAATGCGAGCAGCGTGCTGAATCCCATGATCAGCATCGCCGGCGCCCAATTCCCATTCTTTTTCCAATCCCCCATATCCCCGGACATAGCATGACCGAGGTGATGCTGTGAACGGCGTCAACGCGCGCGCGGTACCTATCTTCGGCGGCTTCGAAGGGCAGTTCCGCAAGGTCCACAAGGCGGACTGGGAGCCCGTCCAGGTCAACGGCATCCCTCAGCTATACGACACCGCCGATGCCGCCGAATGCGCGGCCTGGCGCGCGCTGCTCGCCCACCTGCAGGGTGACATCGTCGGCAGTGGCGACCGCGCCTCGATCGAGCGCACCAAAGCCGAGGAACGCTTCGGCAAGGTTTTCCCTGGTCATGGGCGGAAGCCGGTTGTGGTGGAGCGCCGATGATGCGTACCGATACTCAGCTATTTGACGAACGGCTCGTAGCTTTTCGGGAACTCTTTTCGAGCGTCCTCAAGCGAAATCACATTGCAGCTTTCCCCGTACATACCGACCAGGCGTCGCCGCTTGGAAATTTCAATAACATCACCGTCCTGCTTGCGAGGGGGATCGCACAGGCGGACTCTCTTCAACCTCTCACTGTCGAATGGGTAATAGTTGACACGCGTGGCACCCACCGTCGAGTAGAACGGCGGCCGGTCAGCCCAAGCGAAGCCGAGTCCATAAAAATTGATCTGGTCATCGGCCCCGTCGAAACCGTCAAACACAGTGTTGCTTATATCGGTCCAAGCAATGGAGAATCCGTTTGCGTAAACGCTGGAATTGACGAGCTCGCAGAGAGAAAACGTGACGCCCTTCAGGCTCGTGTTGAGATAGGTACTGTCGATGCTGCACTCGATAAAGAAAGCACCTTCAAGAGAACCTTCGTCAAAGCCCACGCCCTGCAGGGAAGTTCGCGTGAATTTGGCGTCCGTGAGTTTGACATCCTTGAAGTCGACGTTGCTCATGCCAATCAACTTGCGCGGCTCTGTATCTCCAAAGGCAGGCTCCTCGGCCCTCCCCTTGATAAAGAGGTCGACGAATTGCAATGGACCGTTGCAGGTTTGGGAGCTCGCGTCGAAGTTTCCGAGGGCCTTGCAGGACAAGTCAACTCCATCCAACGACTGCCCAGCATCCCAAAGGTATTGAAGGGCGGATGCCTTGCCAGTGTTGCCAGCACTGGGTCGAAGCAGCCGATTCCAAGCTCTCTCAACCCGTTCCTCTCCACGATCAATGTAATCGTTCCAAATCTGCCAAGCCGTACCGCCGACGATGACGAAGCCGAAAACGCCGGCCAGGATTGCGATCAACCGTATGACCGCACTTCGTTCGATAAAGGTGACCACCCGTCGGCACTTGGTTTCGAGCAACGTCCACATAGAGGATGCTTGGGACGTTCGCTTTCTTTTTGCAGGCGGGTCAGTCATGAACTCAGGTTAGCAAGTTCTATTCTTCTATCAATGGCCCAAGGCAGCGGAGTCGAGGCCAATTTCGTTAAGTGGAAGCGGGCGGAGGTCACCGCCTAGCATGTCAGCATTCGATTTTGGAGCCTTGATGCCTGAGGTCGCCAGCATGTTGCTGGGCGCCCCGAACCCACACCACAGCAAGGGCAACGATCACCGCTACGGGACCAACGGCTCCCTTTCCGTTGATCTCGAAAAGAACACCGCCTTCGACCACGAGAACAGCGAGGGTGGCGGCGTCCTCTGGCTTGTGGCCAAGCTGACCGGCTGCGGTGATGACGGCGCCGTGGACTGGCTGAAGGCCAACGGTTTCGAAATCCCCGACACCCGAGCCGCCCCGGGCTCAAACCAGAATGCCGGCCCTGGCAAAAAGGAAATCGTCGCCACCTACGACT
>NZ_VFUH01000026.1:0-33348 GCF_006440475.1 Mesorhizobium sp. B2-6-1 | reverse complement strand
CCAGCCTCCATCCGCTGGCGATAAAACCGGACAACTCACGTGCTACCTAATCCGGACAACTCATCTGCTTACGACAGCCTCCATCGAATCCAGTTGCGCGGTCGCTCAATCGCCGCTATGGGAATCGCCATGAACATGCGTTCGATCAAGACCGTTTGGTGGTGGGCCTGCTGACAGCGGCCTGTTCGAACGCGTGCGCGTGAAAAGAGAGGGTGGCCGCAGCGGAATGTCCGGGCGGCCATTTGTTTTTTCCAAGCCATTCCCGGGTCCGTTGCCCAAGAAGCTGATGGAGACGGCAATGACGATGAAGGTTCTGGACAACGGCGCAGAGAGTTTTGTGACCGGGGGTGGCATCACCATCACCCGCGAGCGCCACGACCGGCCCTATGAAGGCGCCATCGACGCCTATGTCGACGGGCTGAATGCGCGCCGGGGCGCGGTGTTCTCTTCGAACTATGAATATCCCGGCCGCTATACGCGTTGGGACACCGCCATCATCGACCCGCCTTTGGTGATCTCGGCGCGTGGCCGGTCCATGCGCATCGAGGCGCTGAACCGGCGGGGCGAGGTGCTTCTGCCGGTCATCGTCAAGACGCTCGGCGATATCGCCGAGATCACGATCGCCGAGGCGTCGAAAAAGCTGATCCGCCTCGACGTCGCCAAGCCGGGCCGTGTCTTCACCGAAGAAGAACGCAGCCGCGTTCCTTCCGTCTTCACGGTTCTGCGCGCCATCACCGCCTTGTTCAAGACCGCCGAAGACGCCAATCTCGGCCTTTACGGCGCCTTCGGCTACGACCTCGCCTTCCAGTTCGATCCGGTCGACTACAAGCTCGAACGCAAGCCAAGCCAGCGCGATCTCGTGCTGTTCCTGCCCGACGAGATCCTGGTCGTCGATCATTATTCGGCCAAGGCCTGGACCGATCGATATGACTACGCCGGCAAGGGTTTTTCGACCGAAGGCCTGCCGCGCGACGAGATCGCCGAGCCGTTCAAGACTGCCGACCGTATCCCGCCGCGCGGCGACCATGAACCCGGCGAATACGCCAATCTTGTGCGCCGCGCGATGGACAGCTTCAAGCGCGGTGACCTGTTCGAGGTCGTACCCGGGCAGATGTTCTACGAACGCTGCGAGACCCAACCCTCCGAGATTTCGCGCAAGCTGAAGTCAATCAACCCCTCGCCCTATTCCTTCTTCATCAATCTGGGTGAAGGCGAATACCTGATCGGCGCTTCGCCCGAAATGTTCGTGCGCGTCAACGGCCGCCGTGTCGAGACCTGCCCGATCTCGGGCACGATCAAGCGTGGCGACGACGCCATTTCCGACTCAGAGCAGATCCTGAAGCTGCTCAATTCCAAGAAGGACGAATCCGAGCTCACAATGTGCTCGGATGTCGACCGCAACGACAAGTCGCGCGTCTGCGAGCCGGGTTCGGTGCGCGTCATCGGCCGCCGCCAGATCGAGATGTATTCGCGGCTTATCCACACGGTTGACCATATCGAGGGCAGGCTGCGCGAAGGCATGGACGCCTTCGACGCGTTTCTCTCGCACGCCTGGGCGGTGACCGTCACCGGCGCGCCGAAACTATGGGCCATGCGCTTCATCGAGCAGAACGAGAAGAGCCCGCGCGCCTGGTATGGCGGCGCCATCGGCATGGTCAATTTCAACGGTGATATGAACACCGGGCTGACACTGCGCACCATCCGCATCAAGGACGGCATTGCCGAGGTGCGTGCCGGCGCCACATTACTGTTCGACAGCATTCCCGAGGAAGAAGAAGCCGAAACCGAACTGAAGGCCTCCGCCATGCTCTCCGCCATCCGCGACGCCAAGACGGGCAATGCCGCCAGCACCGAGCGCACCACCGCGCGCGTCGGCGACGGCGTCAACATCCTGCTCGTCGACCATGAAGACAGCTTCGTCCACACGCTGGCCAATTACTTCCGCCAGACCGGCGCCAATGTCTCGACCGTGCGCACCCCCGTGCCGGAAGAAGTTTTCGACCGGCTGAAGCCGGATCTCGTCGTGCTGTCGCCTGGTCCCGGCACGCCCAAGGATTTCGACTGCGCCGCCACCATCGGACGAGCGCGCGCCCGCGAGCTGCCGATCTTCGGCGTCTGCCTCGGCCTGCAGGCGCTGGCCGAGGCCTATGGCGGCGAATTGCGGCAGCTGCATGTGCCGATGCACGGCAAGCCGTCGCGCATTCGCGTCTCCAAGCCCGGCATCATCTTCTCCGGCCTGCCCAAGGAAGTCACCGTCGGCCGTTACCATTCGATCTTCGCCGATCCGGTGCGGCTACCCGACGATTTCGTGGTCACCGCCGAGACCGAAGACGGCGTCATCATGGCCTTCGAGCACCGCAAGGAGCCGATCGCCGCGGTGCAATTCCATCCGGAATCGATCATGACGCTCGGCCACAATGCCGGCATGCGCATCATCGAGAACATCGTCGCCCACCTGCCGCGCAAGGCCAAGGACAAGGCCGCCTAGAGACGATGGTCGAAACGCGGGACACGATGGCGGTCGCGGCGAAGGCCGCGACCAGGCGCAAGGTCGCAAGGCTTGCCTTCTGGTCGATCGTCGTCGCTTGTGTGGTGCTCGCACTCAAGCTTGCCGCCTGGTACATCACCGGTTCCGTCGCACTTTATTCGGACGCGCTGGAATCGATCGTCAACGTCATCGCCTCGGCCGCCGCGTTCTGGGCGATCCAGGTCAGCTACAAGCCTGCCGACCAGGACCATCCGTTCGGCCACCACAAGGCCGAGTATTTCTCGGCCGTCCTGGAAGGCGTGCTGATCGTGGTCGCGGCACTCCTGATCCTGAACGAGGTCTGGCAATCCTGGCTCCACCCCGTCCCGCTCCAGCAGCCTTGGGAAGGGCTTGCCGTCAACGGTGTGGCGACGGTCATAAACGCCTTCTGGGCCTGGGCGCTGATCCGTACAGGGCGCAACGCAAGATCGCCGGCACTGGTCGCCGACGGCCAACACATCATGACCGACGTCGTGACCTCGGTCGGCGTCTTCGCCGGCCTTGTCGGCGCGGTGCTGACCGGATGGCAGATCCTCGATCCGGCGCTGGCCGTGATCGTCGCGCTCAACATTCTTTGGCAGGGCTGGCATGTTATCGGCTCGTCGATGAACGGGCTGATGGACCGCGCAGTCGACACCCAGGAGCATATGCGCATCCGCGACATCATTTCGGCCAATTGCAAAGGCGCGCTCGAAGTGCACGACCTCAAGACACGCATCGCCGGCCGCGCCACCTTCATCGAATTCCATCTCGTCGTCGATGCCGACATGTCGGTCGGCGCCAGCCATGTCATCTGCGACCGCATCGAGGATGCGCTGCAGGCGGAAATCCCTTCCGTGCGCGTCACCATCCATGTCGAGCCCGATGATGAGGCCAAGCTGCCGAAGGGCACGACGGCGGTGCCGTTCGCGTGAGGCAGTTCACCACGTCTCGATTGACAGAGCTTTGATCCGCTCGAATTCCCGGACATTGCGGGTCATCAGCGTAAGATCGCGCGCGCGCCTGCCCACCAATCAACGCATCGTAGGGACCAATTGGAGTTCCCAATGTGGCAAGCGTTGCCCGAATTTCTCCGGCATGTCTCGCGTCTTCCCGATCGAATTCGAGCACAGGAAACTGCAGAGCCTCGATACGCGCCAAATTTTCGACCCGTCGCTAGCTCTTTTCAGCACCATAGTACAGTTCGTGCACGACGATAGGCGAGACGGCAAAGTCCTGCGGCCTATGCCGTTTCAGCAGGCAAGCAGACCCTCATCGCCCTTCATGACCGCGATGACGGCATTGGTGTCGAGCAGGTAGATCACTTGAAGACGTCGCCCAAGGCAGCTCGATCCTGCCCGTCCTGACGTTCCAGCGCTGCCTCTGCGAAATCATTATCAAGCGGTCCAATCACTTGGTCGAGCCACGCCCAGTCCTGCGCAAGCGGTTCCAAGATGACGGTTTGCCCGTGACGGCGTATCGAGACCTCCTCTGTGTCGAAACGGAACTCCTTCGGCAGGCGCACGGCTTGGGATCTGCCTGACCAGAACACTTTTGCTTTGTCCATCGTGCTATCCTCAAATGAGATATAGCAAAGATATATCCCTTCGCGCTGACCTAAACAGGGCTCCGCTCAAGGCGCGCAAGCCGATTGCGGCATCGGTTCCAGCCGGTAGATCTTATCGTCCGACTTCGTCTTGCCGTCGGCTGCCTGTGAACAGAAATCGACGATCGCCAGGCTGTTGTTGGGATTGGCCAGCATCATCATGCCATTGGCGCCGCGCTTGAGGAAAATCTCCTTCTGCGTGATATCGCAGGAGAAATCGCTCATCTTCGAACTCGCCGCGCAGCGCCACTGGTCGGCCTCGCCCTGGCAGGAATAGACCTGCGTGACCTTGCCCGACTGTTGCCGCGTCGTGACCGAAACGGCGATGTCGGCGCCGTCAGGCCAATTGGCAAGGTCGCCGCCCGCCGCGAATGAAGCCAGTTCGACCGGCCCACGGAACACGCGGATCGACTGCGTCAGTTGGTCGGGATGCGAACCGAAATGCGCGGCATCGTAGTCGCGTCCGTAGCAGAAGGCCTGGTCGGGCTTCAGCCGGTCGCGCAGCGGCGGACCCATCGCTGGGTCGATCGGGTCGATGCGGGCGAACTCCGCCTTGCAGGTCGCTGCCGGCATCGGGTCGAGACGGAAATTGTCGTCCCGCGACCCCAGCGCCTGCCTGTTGTATTCAGTCGTGCCGAGTTCCTCCTCGGAACCGGCATCGAGATAGACATCGGGCTGCAGGTCCGAAAGGATCAGCCGGCCCTTGTGGTCGACTTTCAGCGACGCCAGCGTGCGGTCGCATTCCATGCCGCAATGGATCAGGTTTGATGCGCCATCCTCGGATTGGTGACTACACCAGCCGCCGGCCCATTCCGGAGCCTTGGCGCCACGCACCGTGGTGGTGACGAAGCCATTGTAGGACGTGCCGGCATTCGCGGCCGGTTCCTCGTTCGGCCTGCTGACCGGATCATGGCCGTAGTAGAAGAAGATCCGGGCCACCTTCTGCTCCGGATGCGCCTTGAGGTGGTTGGCATCGTAGATGCGGCCGAAACAGGCGTCCTGACCGTTGGGACTGAGTTCGGTGAGCTTGGCCGCCTCGTCGGCGAAAGCCGTCGCGCCCAGCAGGCTCAACAAGGCCGCTCCGGACAGGACGCTTGCCAGTTTCTGTTCGAACGCCATGTGACCCTCCGCATCGGCAGGACGCGACGCCGATTTATGCTACACTCGGCGTCGCGGCCACGCAATTCGCGGCCATCTGTCAACCCGGGGGGAACCATCGCCATGCGTCGACGCGACATGTTCCGCGCGATTCTCGTCGGAGCCGGCACGCTGATTGGACTGCGGGTGGCGCAAGCCGCGGCCACCGAGGCCACGAGATTGAAGGTCGCCTATCATCTCAGTGACCTCGACAAGGTCAATTTCGTGCTGGGCAACATCAAGAACCATTACGAAGGCACCGGCGGCAATGTCGATATCGCGCTGGTCGTCCATGGTCCGGCTCTTGCCGGTTTCAAGTCGAAGGGCATATCGGCGGCGATCTCCGGTCGTTTCACCGGTCTCGTCCAGCAAGGGCTCGATCCGCATGCCTGCGCTAACACCATGCACGGCATGGATATTTCGCTCGCCGACCTGCTCGACGGTTTTCACGCGGCCGACAGCGGCGGCGTCGTCAAGCTCGCCGAGCTGCAAAGCCAGGGCTATGCCTATCTCAGGCCTTGAAGCCGCATGGACTGAATGCAAGGGTGGCAAGACCCCGCGAAGAACCGCGAAAATCCCGGAGGAACGACAGTGCCAGCGACGACCACTCCCCTCGGGCTTGTCATTCCCGATCTCGCCGGCAAGGCGGTGCTGGTCACCGGCGCCTCGACCGGCATCGGCGCGGCGCTCGCCTTGGCTTATGCGGCGCAGAAATGTCTGGTCGCACTGCACTACAATTCCAGCCGTGACGCCGCCGAGAAGCTTGGCGAGGCCATTCGCGACAGTGGCGGCGAGGTGCTTCTCGTCCAGGGCGACTTTTCGCTGGCCGCCGATGTCGAGCGTGTCGTCGAGGACAGCGCGCAACATTTCGGCCGCCTCGACGGGCTGGTCAACAATGCCGGCGGCATGCTCGGCCGCGTGCCCTACGCCGAGCAGACAGAGGCGCATTACGACGCGGTGATGGATCTCAACGCGCGTTCGGTGCTGACCGCCTCGCGCAAGGCGATGCCGTGGCTGAAGAGACAAGGCGGCTTCATCGTCAACACCTCCTCGATCGCCGCCCGCAACGGCGCCGGCGGTGGCGCCGGGCTTTACGGCTCGGCCAAGGCTTTCGTCTCCAACGTCACGCGCGGCATGGCCAAGGAACTGATCGGCTTCGGCATTCGCGTCAACGCGGTGGCACCCGGCACCATTCTCACGCCGTTCCACGAACGCTACTCGACCGAAGAGCAGATCAGGGGCATGGTTGCCACCATTCCGCAGGGGCGCGCCGGCACGGCTGAAGATTGCGTCGGTGCTTATCTGTTCCTCTCCTCCGATCTGTTGAGCGGCTACATCACCGGCCAGGTGATCGAGGTGAATGGTGGCCAGTTGATGCCTTGAGCCGCGACCTGCATACTGACGAACGGTATACTCTTGTCGAAAACGCTGAAGGGAGACGAAGGGATGTACGGTCTGATCGGCAAGATGCGGGCGGCCCGCGGCCAGCGCGACGCTGTCATGGACGTCCTGCGCGCCAGCACCGGCGCCCTGCCCGGCTGCCTGAGCTATATCGTTGCCACCGACCCGGCCGATGCCGATGCCATCTGGGTCACAGAAGTGTGGACTGACCAGGCAAGCCACAAAGCCTCGCTGCAGCTTCCCGAAGTCCAGGCGGCCATCGCCAAGGCGAGGCCCTTCATCGCCGGCTTCGAGTTCCAGGTGGAAACCAACCCCGTCGGCGGCTTTGGATTGGCTGACGACAAGACGGGCTGATCCGGGTGGACGACTCGACGCAGATCGTAAACATTAGCGATGCGAAGGCCAATCTTTCACGTCTCGTTCAGCGAGCCGCCAACGGCGAACCTTTCATTATCGCCAAGGCTGGCAAGTCATTGGTCAAGGTCATTCCTATGGATCAATCGGTGCCGGTACAATCGCGACGGGTTGGCTTTATGGCTGGTCAGTTTTCGGTGTCCGACCGTTTCGATCGCATGAGCGGTGGAGAAATCGAGCAACTGTTCGGCACAGACATCTGAGGCGATCGCTTTTCGATGCAGCGGGGGTTCGCATCCCTTACCGCTCAGTCTAAGACCAGAACATGGATTCCTCGCCCAAGCAGCCGTCTCCTGGCCAGCCGGCCGTCGAGCGCATGGCGCGCATGCGCAAGCCTTGGCAATGGCTGGCCCTCCTCGTCATTTCCGTGCTGTTTGCCGGTGCGCTCGAACTGGCCGCGCTGCCGGCGGCGCTGCTCATCGGGCCGATGCTGGCGGCTATCGTCGCCGGCACCAACGGCGCTACCGTGCGCGTGCCGCGGCTTCTGTTCGGCTCCGCCCAGGCGATCGTCGGCTGCCTCATCGCCGCTTCGATCTCGGCCGACATTTTTCGCGTCTTCTATGCCGAATGGCCGCTGTTCCTCGGCGCAGTGACAGCCACCGTCACGGCGTCCAGCCTGCTCGGCTGGCTGATCAGCCGGTGGCGCATCCTGCCCGGCACGACCGCCGTCTGGGGATCCTCCCCAGGCGCCGCCACCGCAATGGTGCTGATGGCCGGCGCCTTCGGCGCCGACCAGCGCCTCGTCGCCTTCATGCAGTATCTGCGTGTCATCTTCGTCTCGATGACGGCGGCCATTGTCGCCAAGATGTGGGTCGACACGTCAGGCGTCGAAATCCCGCCGATTATCTGGTTTCCGCCGATCGATGCCCAAGCCTTAGCAGCAACCATTGGCATCGCGCTGGTCGGCGGGCTGGCGGGAAGGCTTTGCCGGTTGCCTTCGCCCTCCTTTCTGGGCACCTTCATCTTCGGCGCGGTGATCCACCTTGGCCTCGGCGTGCCGATGCAATTGCCGCCTTGGCTGCTGGCTGTCAGTTACGCCATGGTCGGATGGTCGATCGGGCTGAACTTCACAAGGCCGATCCTGCGCCATGCGACACGTGCCCTGCCGCAGATCGTCGCTTCGATCGTGGCTCTGATCGCCTTTTGCGGCGGCCTCGCCTTCATGATCAGCCATCTGCTCGGCATCGATCCGCTGACCGCCTATCTCGCGACCAGCCCCGGCGGCATGGACAGCGTCGCCATCATCGCCGCCGCCGCCCAGAACGTCGACATCTCCTTCATCATGGCGCTCCAGTCGGCGCGTTTCCTGATCGTGCTGCTTGTTGGCCCGAGCATCGCGCGGCTGGTAGCGCGCGCGGTGAAGGAATAGGCTGCTCCGCCCCGGCTGCCGGCATACTTATGGATCGATCCTAATCCTCGTCGTCGCCCTCGGCCTGCGCGTCGCGACGCCAATAGGCCGTTACCAGGTGCCGGTCGCGGCCCAGGCCCCACTCCTTGCGCACGATCTTGCGGATCTCGCGGAAGTCGGTGAACTCGCATCCGGCCCAGACGTAGAGGCTATCGGCAAGCGCCATGTGGCTGCGCTCGCGCAGGGCGGCCGCCAGCAGGCCGGCGGTGCCGGCCGCGCGGTCGTGCCGGTAAAGCCAGGTGATTTCGATGTTGTCGCCTTGCGCCAGCGCGATGCGGTCGTCCGGGCCATCGACCTCGATGAGCGCCTCGACGCGGGTTGACGGCCGCAGTTCCTCCAGAATCCGGCCAATTGCCGGCAGCGCTGTGTCGTCGCCGACCAGCAGCAGGGTCGGCGCCGTCGGCGTCTCGCCGCCGCTTGGCCCGATCATGCCGATGACGTCTCCCGCCACCGCGTTCTGCGCGAATGTGGCGGCGGGCGTGTCATAGCCGGGGTGCAGCACGAAATCGACATCGAGCCAACCGCTTGTCGGATCCACCGCCCGGATCGTGTAGATGCGCACGGTGAGCGCATCCTCACCGGCAGGCCACACAAGCAGGCCGTCGGCGCCCATCGAGGGCCAAACGGGCGGCCTGCCCCGCGGCGGCAGCAGCAGCCGGATGTGCAGGCCGCCATGAGTAAACCGGCCAAGATCATCGCCTGCAAAGCGCAGGCGCTGCATATGCGGAGAAATCCGCGTTGACGACACAACCGTGATTTCGCGGAAGAAGAGTGGGGTGCCGGTGTCGCTGCCGTCGCCTTGCCAGCGCAGTCCGCTCGTCGTTCCAAGGTGCTGCGCGACGTGGCCGGCGACCGTCATCTTCATGTAGGACAGGCAGGTTTCGTCTACGGCCGAGACGCGGATCAGCATGGAGTCGCCCTCGAGTGCCGCGCTCAGCGAACCGTAGTACAGGCGAAGTTCCCATCGATCGGCAACACCGGTCTCGACCTCGAATTCGCTGTGCTCGGTGCGCAGCCGGTCCATCACCGACCTGATCGCCGCATCGCTGATCCGGGTTTGCGCTCGCAGTTGGTCCATCGTTCGCGTCTTTCGAAACGGTTTGAAGCAATCGGCCGCAGGAGGGCCGCGCCGGCAGCGGCATGCCATAGACGTTCCGAAGTTTCCACAGAAACTTGAATACATAGGTCATCTTATATATTGAACCGCTACGTCCCGTTGGCGGCCAGGTCCGGCCTCGGCCTGTTGGAAGGGCACGCACGTCGGCGACGACGTCAGACGGAACGTGGCCCGGCACGCGCCCGACTGTCGGCATGGCTTTCGGTACGGCTTGCCTCCGGCTGGCCGCTCCTGTATGAAAACCGCCATGAACACGCGCGCCACCACCGCTTCCCGTCAGACCGGCTTTGCCGGCGAGACCGTGCGCGCGCTTGCCTCGACGCTGCTTCTTCTCGGCCTTATCGGCGATCGCCGGGTTCGCTGAAGGAGCGCCCGGCGGTCGAGCCGCCGCGCAAGCGCATGCTCCTTGGCAGTCACATCAAGCGAACGAAAAACTGGTAAAGGCGCCACTCGCCACCCATCCGCCTGAAGGCGGATTCGAGGGTCGCCGGGAGAAACGACGATGAACGCACGAGAAGAAATCCGCGTAAGCGAGGCCCCGGCGGGCCAGCAGAACGGCGGCATGCCGGACGCCGCCCGCAAGTACCAACCCTACCCAATCGTCGGCCTCACCGACCGGACCTGGCCCTCGAAAGTGATCGACAAGACGCCAATCTGGTGCTCGGTCGACCTGCGCGACGGCAACCAGGCGCTGATCGACCCGATGGGCCACGAACGCAAGGCGCGCATGTTCGCGCTGCTGCTCGACATGGGTTTCAAGGAGATCGAGATCGGTTTCCCTTCGGCCTCGCAGACCGATTTCGACTTCGCCCGCTGGTGCATCGAAGAGGGCAGCGTACCGGCCGACGTTTCGCTGCAGGTGCTGGTGCAGTGCCGGCCCGAACTGATCACCCGCACCTTCGAAGCGCTCAGAGGCGCCACCAACCCGATCGTGCATTTCTACAATTCGACCAGCGAGTTGCAGCGCCGCGTCGTCTTCGAGAAGGACGTTGCCGGCATCAAGCGCATCGCCACCGATGCCGCCAAGATGATCACCGACATGGCAGCGAGTTCCGGCGGCGGCTACCGTTTCGAATACTCGCCCGAAAGCTTCACCGGCACCGAGCTCGAAGTCGCGCTGGAGATCTGCAACGCGGTCACCGAGATCGTGAAGCCGACGCCTGACAACAAACTCATCATCAACCTGCCGTCGACCGTCGAGATGTCGACGCCCAATATCTATGCCGACCGCATCGAGTGGATGTGCCGCAATCTCGACAGGCGCGAGAACCTGATCATTTCGCTGCACCCGCATAATGACCGTGGCACCGGCGTCGCCACCACCGAGCTCGGCCTGATGGCCGGCGCCGATCGCGTCGAAGGCACGCTGTTCGGCAATGGCGAGCGCACCGGCAATGTCGACATCGTCACGCTGGCGCTCAACATGTACACGCAAGGCGTCGATCCGAAGCTGGACTGCTCCGACATCAACCGGATGAAGGATGTCTACGAATATTCGAACCAGCTGAAGATTCCCGAGCGCCATCCCTATGTGGGCGAACTCGTCTACACCGCCTTTTCCGGCTCGCACCAGGATGCCATCAACAAGGGTATGAAGGCGCTGAAGAAGGCCAACACGCCAGTGTGGGAGGTTCCCTATCTGCCGATTGACCCGGCCGACGTCGGCCGCAGCTACGAAGCCATCATCCGCATCAACTCGCAGTCCGGCAAGGGCGGCATCGCCTATGTGCTGCAGGCGGATTACGGGCTCAACCTGCCGCGCAACCTGCAGATCGAGTTTAGCCAGGCAATCCAGGCGATCACCGATGCCGAAGGCAAGGAAGTGCCGGCCAGGCGCATCTATGAGCGCTTCCTCGATACCTATGTCGACCAGCCGGGCGCCAGGCTGAAATTCCTCGATCACCACACCTATCCGGACACCGAGGTAAAGGGCCGGCGCGTTGTCGAGGCGGTCATTATCGACGACGGCAAGGAGATGACGATATTAGGCACAGGCACAGGCCCGATCGACGGCTTCGTCGATGCGCTGTCGCGCCATGTCGGCGTCGATATGTCGGTGCTCGACTATTCCGAGCACTCGATGCAGCGTGGTTCGAACGCCTCGGCCATTTCCTATGTCGAGATGGAACATCCTGACGGCAAGCTGTTCGGCGCAGGCATCAACACCAACATCGTCGCTGCCTCGCTGGAGGCCGTGGTGTCCGCCGCCAACCGGATTATCGGCAAAAGAGCCGGTTGATACAGGCCTGGAACGAATTCGGGACCATCGTCGTTTAGCGATTGGTCCCGACTTTTGTGTCATTAACCACCGGGAAATTATCCGGTGTGGTACGCGATCGCATAATACGTGTATGCTTGTACGGTGGTGCGGTAACGATATGATCGCGCCTCAACCTGTGCCGACTTCGAGAGGATCGACACTTGCAGCATGCCACGCCTGCCGCCCCCGCAGTGCGCGAGACACTGGAGCGACTGCTTGCCAGCGAAACGTTCGGGAGATCCGAGCGCGCGCGCAAATTGCTTCGCTATCTCGTCGAGCGCGAGCAGGCCGGGGAAGCCGACAGGCTCAAGGGCTTTTCCATCGCCATGGATGTTTTCGGCAAGGACGGCGATTTCGATCCGTCCACCGATGCCGTCGTGCGGGTGCAGGCGGGCCGCCTGCGCGAACTGCTGCAACATTATTTCGCCAATGAAGGCATTGCCGAGCCGGTCCGCATAGCCATTCCGCGCGGCGGTTACGTCCCGGCCTACGAACTCAATGCCATCCGCCTGCCGCAAGCAGCGGAAGCCGCCAGTCACGCAGAGCCGACAGCCAGCCTGCCCGAACAGTCCGGTGCCGCCGATGATGCCGCACCCATGGCGGCCTTGCTCGGCCAGGTTCCTGCGGCGGGCCTCTCGGTGACGCGCCATCTCAGGTTCTTCTGGATCGCGATCGCTGTGGTTATCGCCATGTTGGGCGTTCTGATCCTGCGCCAGGGCGGCGGTGCCTTGCTGGCGGGAGGCGACATCCCGGCAACGTTCGAGACCGCCGGCGAAACCGGCAGCATCACGCCGTCGCCCATGGTCGAAGCGCTGCCGCTCGTCTACATCGCCCTCAGGGCCAACACTCCCAATGCCAGTCGCGTCGCCGCATCGCTGCGTGCCGGCCTGAGCGGCTTTGACACGATCGACTTCATCGGTCGCAACACCGTCAACAAAGCCGATCCGGTCGCCGATGCGACGAGTTTCATTTTCGATATCCTGCCTGGACCAGACGCGGGCGACGTTACCATCGAACTGCAAAGCTTGGCGTCCGGACGGGTGCTGTTGTCGCGCAACCTGACCGCCGCCGACAGCGCACCAACCGTAGTCGAGGATCGCATATCCGGCATTCTCAGTGCGGCACTTCCCGCTTCTGGCACCATCTACAATTACATCGAGCAGTCCGGCGCGGAGACCGGCCTGACGCAGTGCCTGCTGCTCAACGACAAATACTATCTCGACCAGAACGCCAGGACTCACGAGACCGCCTATCGTTGCCTCGAAGCCCTTGCCAACAGTGGCGCGAAATCGTCACTGGTTTATTCGGAACTCGCCTCATTGCATTTGGAGGCCGTGACCGACCACTACGCCTACCCGCCGGACGCAACGATCGAGAAGGCGATGACGTTTGCCCATCGCGCCGTGCAGATGGGGCCGACCAGCCCGTACGCACATCGCTCCTACGGCTACATCAATTCGCGCCTCGGCAATGCCGACGAGGCCCTGCGATGGATGCGCAAGGCCCATGATCTTAACCCCTACGATCTCGCCATGGCCGCCGCCTATGGCTACGGGCTGGTTTTCGCCGGCCGGTACGCCGAAGGAACACCTCTTCTGGCGCATGCCGTGGATGCCTCGAGCGGCCACCCGACCTGGTGGGACTTTGGGCTTTTCGCCGGAGAATTAATGCTGGGCGATACCAGCAAGGCAGCGATAGCCAGCAGCGCTCTGAGAACCACTGCGGCGAAATCGCACTATCTCGCCGCCCGTCTGATCGGCGCCAAGATCGCCGGTCGGGACAACCAGGCACGCAGGCTGCTTGATGAGCTGATAACCGAATTTCCGAAATTCGCCGCCAATCCGCGCGCAACCTTCATCGACAGAAAATATCCCGCCGATCTGACCGAGCGGCTGGTCGACGCCTTGCGTGCCGCCGGGCTCTTCAACGCGAGCTAGATGTGAGCCATTCCAGGGCAGCTAGTGCCGGGTTCCCTTCCGGAGTTGCGTGAAAATGAGGACTTCAAGCGGACAGCGAGTCCATCGAATAATGAAAGGCCCAAAAGCGTTTCGCGTCGAAACGGATTCATGCGACACGCCTTAGGTCTTTTTGCTCGTGCGTGTCGTTCGCCCAAATCGAGGTCGCTTTTGGGAGCGGCATCCACCAGCAGCCGGCTCGCTGTTCGGCCAATCGCCTAATCGCGAAAATTTTACTGGCGAATGCTCTGGACTAGGAGCAATTCAGCCACATTTCCATCGCGCCTTCTCGAATAAAGCCTCAATCTTTCATGACTTCATCACTTTATGCCGACGAACGGGGTGTGGGTTCGAAGACCATCGTCCTGCTGCATGGTTTTGGCGGCAGCCACGATGTCTGGCGCGAGGTGATCTCCTTGCTGCCGCCTTCCGTACGCACATTGGCCTATGATCTGCCGGGACACGGCCTGTCGCTCGACTTTCCGTCGGCCGGACCGGCCAAGGTCGCGGCAAACGCCATCCTTGCCGACCTCTCCGCACGCGCGATCAAGCGCGTCCACCTCGTCGGCCATTCGATGGGCGGCGCGGTTGCAGCGCTGATGGCGTTGGCGGAGCCGGCAAAAGTCGCCTCGCTGACGCTCCTGGCGCCGGGCGGTTTTGGCCCCGAAATCAATGGACCGTTGTTGCGCCGCTTTGCCCGCGCGCAGGACCTGGCCGAAGTCCAGGCCTGCCTCGCCGAAATGTCCGGCCCTCGAGCCGCGCCCTCGCGTCGCATGGCCGAATTGCTGTGCGAAATGCGCGGCCGCCCCGGACAAACCGAAAAGCTCGTCGAGATCGCGGCCGCCATGACCAGGAGCGATCGACAGGGCGTCATCCCGCGCGAGCGGCTCGATGCGCTGAACATGCCGGTGATGGTGGCGTGGGGATCGGATGACGCCGTTCTACCCTTTACCCAAGTGGATGACCCGCCGGAGCGCTTCCATGTGCACCATGTGCTGGAGGCCGGCCATATGCTGGCCGAGGAAGCGCCCGACCTGATCGCCGAGATCATTCGCCGCAACAGCAATCGCCGCGTCGGGCCGCAACGGGTGAAACTGTCCGCCGCGGCCAGCTGACTTCTTCCGTCTGCGCCGCCAACGGCGACCCTTGATGCATTGATCTCGCCAGTGCATTTTGCCGGCGGCTGTGTTAACTCCATGTTAACCAAACCCGCGAGGCCACGCCCATGAAGGATGCAGGCGAAAAGATCATCGACCCGTCGAGAAAATTGTCCGATGCCATTCGCGATGTAAAGAATGCCTTTGCCGATCGCGACGACGTCGTCGTCGACATGCGCGAGGCGCATCGCATGCGGCTCGACCTTCTTGCCACCGAACTCGCGCCCGTTTTTGCCGACGTTCCCGCCGACATGGACAGTTTCGACTTCGTCGTCTCGTCCGGTCTGCAGCCGCGCCTGTGGATCGACGCCGTCAGCCATGTCGCCATGGGGCGCGACCGCCGCACCTACCGTTTCCTGAAGGACACCCGCATCGGCCGTGTGGTGCTGGCCGAATCGAGCGAGATGAAGCCGGTTGCCGATTCCGTGACGCGCTATGTCGCCGAGCGGATCGTCGAACGTCAGAGAATGATGGAGGGTGGCGTCGAGGCTGCCGTTCTCGGGATGAAGCGGCACGTGGTGCCGGAAGCCGAGCCGCCTTTGCGATCGCCACCGCGCAGCAAGGGCTGGTCGGCCGTCCTGTCCGGCCTTGGCCTGATCGCCGCAGGCGCGCTGGTGGGACTGGCGGTTTCGATCGTGCTGTTCTGGGACCGTATCGTGGCGCTGGGGCTCAGCTTGCGGCCATAGCCGGTTGCGCCCCGAGCTCGAGCGTCTGCAGATCCGAAGGTGGTATCGCCGGCCCCGTCAAGCCGCGCCGCGTCAGGCGGATGCGCCAATCGCCTTTTTCACCGTCTATGTCGAACAGATTGTACTGCGCCGCCGGAGGCTTGCCGCCGGGAGCCTGGCCGGCCGCGGCGACGCCAACCACCGGGACCTTGGCGTCGCGCGGGCCGATCTGAAACAGCGACGGCAGATGTGAATGGCCATGCAGGACGAGCTCGGCACCGTGCCGGCGAATGATTTTGTGGAAGCGGGCGATGCCGAACAGCCGCTTGTGCTGCGGGACGGCGCCCCGCACCGGCGGATGATGGATCATGATCGCACGGAACAATCCTTGCTTCGCCGTCGCATCGAGTATTTTGCGCAGCCGCTCGGCCTGGCCTTCCATGAAGAAGCCGTTGGCCATGAAGGGTGCCGTGGCACGCGCCGTGGTGATGCCGATCAACGCGACATTGCCGCGCACGCGCAGATAGGGAAACGAATTGCGATCGACCGGACTGTTGACGCCGTCGCCCGTCATCCATGCCGCCCAGGACCGGCACACCTTGTCGAAGGCGCCAGGCACATAGGCATCGTGATTTCCCGGCACCACCGACACGTCATGCGGCGAGCCGAGCGTCTCCAGCCAGTGCTTGGCCATCTCGATCTCGCCGTCGAGTGCCAGGTTGACGAGGTCCCCGGTGACCGCGAGGTGATCGGGCGCGCTGGCCTTGATATCGGCCACGATGGTGTCGATCACCGCATCGTGCATGTGCCGGCGACGGTTGCGCTGCCAGTTGACGTAGCCCAGCACCCGCTTGGAGGCGAGATCGCGATAGGTTACTTCAGGGAGTGGCCCCAAATGGATATCGGAAATATGTGCGAGCCTGAACATTTCTCCTTCATAGGCGACGCGCACGCGGCTTTCCACCCACGGTTTCGCGACTGATGACGACCGATCCCGAGAGCACTTTGCGCCAGACCGGCTGGCCGGGGCTGCGAGCCAGGCTGTTCCATCTCTACTTCGTGCTGCGGCGGCCAATGACGCTTGGCGTGCGCGGGCTCATCCACGAAACGGCCTCCAACTCCCTCTTCCTCATCCGCCACACCTATGTGCCGGGCTGGCAGCTTCCCGGTGGCGGAGTCGAGATCGGCGAGACGATGGCCGAAGCGCTGGCGCGCGAACTGGCGGAAGAGGGCAATATCACGCTGACCGCTCCGCCGGTGCTGCGCTCGATGCATTTCAACCGCCGCGCCAGCCGCCGCGACCATGTCGGCCTGTACCTGATCGAAAAATTCAGCCAGGCGGCCCCGAAACTGCCGGACCGCGAGATCGCCGAGGCCGGTTTCTTTCCGCTCGACCGTTTGCCCCAGGGTACGACCCCGGCAACGCTGCGGCGCATCGCCGAGGTTTTTGGCGGGAAGCCGCCATCACCCTATTGGTAGTTCAGGCAGCCGCCTTGGCGAACCGTGCCCTGTCATGCCCCGCGCCGTAGTCAATTTCCGGCCCCACAGGCACTATACGCGTCGGGTTGATCGTTTCGTGGCTGCCGTAATAGTGCGACTTGATATGATTGAGGTTCACCGTGCCGGCTATGCCAGGCACCTGGTAAAGATCGCGCAGATAGTTCGACAGGTTGGGATAGTCGGCGATGCGGCGCCGATTGCATTTGAAATGGCCGACATAGACCGGGTCGAAGCGCACCAGCGTGGTGAACAGCCGCCAGTCGGCTTCGGTGATCCGCTCGCCGACGAGATAGCGCTGATTCGACAGCCGATGCTCCAGCGTGTCGAGCGCGGCGAACAACTCCCCGAACGCTTGCTCGTAGGCGGCCTGCGTGGTGGCGAAGCCAGCGCGATAGACGCCGTTGTTGATGGCAGGATAGACCAGTGCATTGACCGCGTCGATCTCGCCGCGTAGCGCCTGCGGATAGAAGTCGAGGTTGGCGTCACCCCAAGCGTCGAAAACTGAATTCAGCATCCGGATGATTTCGGAGGATTCGTTGGAGACGATGGTCTCATCCCTTTTATCCCACAGCACCGGCACCGTGACCCGGCCGGAATAGTTAGGGTCGGCCCTGGTGTAGATCTGGTGCAGGAAGTCCAGGCCATAGAGCGTGTCACCTGTGGCTCCGTCCTGCGCCAGGAACGTCCAGCCATCGGCGCCCATGAAATGATGGACGACCGACACGGAGATGATGCCTTCAAGCTTCTTCAGCGCCCGGAAGATCAGCGTTCGGTGCGCCCAGGGACAGGCAAGCGAGACATAGAGGTGATAGCGACCGGGCTCCGCCTTGAAGCCGCGGCCGCGGCCTTCGGCAGGCGCCCCGTCACGAGTGATCCAGTCGCGCCATTGCGACTGCGCCCGCACGAATTTGCCGCCGCTGCCTTTGGTGTCGTACCAGCGGTCCTGCCATTTGCCTTCGACCAGCAATCCCATCGCTTGTCCTTTCCTGTCTAGGACATCATGTAGGGCTCCAAGTCGTTGCATGGAATCGCCGGGCGCTGAACAGATCGTCAAGCACGTCGCGGCGCCCGTTGCTCTCTACCTGCAAAACCGCCGATTGCAGCGGCGGGAAATTGATGCTAGCGGACACTCCGCATGTTCGATTTTGCTTTGATCCGGTTCGACCGACGACGAAAGGGCGCCCACGCTTGATAAAGCGCTGATTGGCGAATGCTGCCGTTTGCAGCAAACCTTTCCTCCTGTACCGGAACGCAAAGACCATGAGCCTTGCCGACGTAGAATACCTGCCGGAAACTCCGGCGCACGACCCTCAGATCGAAGCCATCAATGACGAAGCCTTCGGGCCCGGCCGTTTTGTGCTGGCCGCCTACAAGATCCGCGAGGCCGGCGGGCATGAACGCGCGCTGTCCTTCGTCGCCATGGACGGCGATCTCGTGGTCGCATCAGTTCGCATGACCCGCATCGCCGCAGGCGCCGGACGCGCGCTGATGCTCGGGCCGCTCGCGGTGCGGCCAGCCTTCAAGAATCTCGGCATCGGCCGCCGGCTGGTGGCGATCGCGCTGGAAGCGGCCGCCAAGGCCCGAGCGCCCGCCGTCATGCTGGTCGGCGACGAGCCCTATTATGGACCGCTCGGCTTCAAGCGTATCCCGCGCGGCCAGATATCGATGCCACGCCCCGTCGATCTCGACAGGCTGCTGTCGCACGAGATCATGCCGGGCGCGGTTGCAAGGCTCACGGGCGAGGTCTGCCATGCCGACCAGGCCAGGGTCGCCGAGCACTTTGCCGCGATGGCTTGACCATTCGCGCCGATTGCGCGCCTGATCCACGCCTGACTCTCATGTGAAAGGATGACGCCATGAATCCAAACGGTGAGGTCGCGGTTGTTACCGGCGGCGGCTCCGGCCTTGGCGAGGCGACGGCGCGCGCGCTGGCCGCCAGGGGCGCCCGCGTCGCCATCTTGGATATCGGCGTCGATCGGGCGGCCAAGGTGGCGGCCGAGATCGGCGGCATCGCCGTCCAATGCGATGTCGGCAGCGCCGACAGCGGTGTTGCCGCGCTTGCCGAGGTCGCGGCCAAGCTGGGCGAACCGCGCATCCTGGTCAATTGCGCCGGCATTGCCATCGGCGTGAAGACGATCGGCAAGGATGGTCCCCATCCGCTCGATCAGTACCGCAAGGTGATCGAAGTCAATCTGATCGGCACTTTCAACATGATCCGCCTCGTCGCCGACCGCGCCGCAAAGCTCGACCCGCTGCAGGGCGGCGAGCGCGGCGTCGTCGTCAACACCGCATCCGTCGCCGCCTATGACGGCCAGATCGGCCAGGCCGCCTATTCGGCATCAAAGGGCGGGGTCGTCGGCATGACGCTGCCGGTGGCGCGCGATCTTGCCCGTTCCGGCATCCGGGTCTGCACCATCGCACCCGGCATATTCAGGACGCCGATGATGGCCGGCATGCCGCAGGAGGTGCAGGATTCGCTGGGCGCCGCGGTGCCCTTCCCCTCGCGCCTCGGCGAGCCGTCGGAATATGCGGCCCTTGCCTTGCACATCATCGAGAACCAGATGCTCAACGGCGAGACCATTCGTCTCGATGGCGCCATTCGCATGGCTCCGAAGTAGCACTTGCCAGCCTGGCGCCATCGTCTGATAAGTGGAATAGCCAAATCAACTTAGCAGGGCGAGCATTTGGCCGATCGAACGAAGGACGTGATCCGCGAGACCGACGCCGAGGCGATCCGGCAGGCCAAGACACTCATGCGCCGCGCCCGCTTCGGCGCCTTGGCGGTGTTGGAGCCGCAAACGGGTTCGCCGCTGGCGAGTCGGGTCGGCGTCGCCACCGACATCGACGGCACGCCGCTGATCCTGGTGTCGCAGCTTTCGGCCCATACGCCCGCCATACTTGCGGACCCGCGCTGTTCGCTGCTGCTCGGCGAGCCGGGCAAGGGCGACCCGCTCGCGCATCCCCGGTTGACGCTGATCTGCCGGGCAGCGCGGATCGAGCGCGGATCGGACGCGCATGCACGCGCCGAACGCCGCTATCTCAACCACAATCCGAAGGCCAGCCTCTATGCCGGCCTCGGCGACTTTTCGATCTTTCGTCTCGAACCGCAGCGCGCCAGCCTGAACGGCGGCTTCGGCAAGGCCTACCTGCTTGATCGCACCGATCTCATCACCGACGGGCCGATCGTCGAGGAACTGGCAGCCAGCGAGCAATCCGCGATCGACCACATGAATGCGGACCATCTCGACGCCGTCGCCCTCTACGCGCATCATTTTGCCCGGGCATCCGGCGACGGCTGGGTCATCGTCGGGTTCGATGCCGACGGCATGGATCTGGCCTCTGGCGACGATGCCGGCAGGGTCTTCTTTCCGCAGCCCTTGGTCACAGCGCATGAGTTGAGGCACGTCTTGGTCGACATGGCCAAGAGCGGCCGGGCGGCAACGTCGCCAAATAACCGCACTTAAATTACGTTTGATCAAAAGCAACGCTTGAGATTTGAATGAAATGTTCTACCCTTTGGCTGTGGCGCTGACTCGTTGGCGACCATTCACAACTGAGTTTATGGATTCAGGCACCATTGCCCCCATGGTGCCTCGATGAGCAAAGAGCATGGGGGATCGATGATCTCGACAAAGCTAATCGCCAACGCCGGATCGGCGGCCGAATTTCTGATGCTGATGGGCAATGAAAAACGGCTTTTGATCATGAGTTATCTGATCGACGGTGAAATGTCGGTCGGAGCCATCGCCGAGAAGGTGATGCTCAGCCAGTCCGCCCTGTCGCAGCATTTGGCAAAGTTGCGGGCGCTGGACCTTGTGGACACCCGCCGCGACCGCCAGATGATCTACTATTCCTGCAAATCCGACGCCGTGCGCGAACTGCTTGCCACGCTCGACGGCATTTTCGGCAGCGGCAAGGATGATCTGTCCCAGATGGCACAAAGGCTGCGCCGCGCCGGAACTTGAACGGCTGGTCGCGTAAACGTTTACGCCACCAGCGGCCTTCGGCAATGTGCGTCCATCCTGGGCGCGCAAATACACTTTGACACTGCATCCGCGCATCATGTTCTTGGCAACCGATTCCGATTGTCAGCCGAGGCTCAGATGACCCTTGTCCACATCGACGATCCGCGGGATCCGCGCGTCGCCGCCTATCTCGACATCCGCGAGCGTGACCTCGCCGGTCGACAGGGCCGCTTCATTGCCGAGGGCAAGGTCGTGCTCGACATGCTACTGTCGGCCGCGCGCTTCCGCGCCGAATCGGTGCTGGTTCTGGAGAACCGCTTGGCCGGCCTCGAAGAAATCCTGCACAAGGCGTCTCCTGACCTGCCGGTCTATGTCACCGCCGGAGCTGTGATGGATGCCATTGCCGGGTTTCACATGCATCGCGGCATCCTTGCCATTGGTCGCAAGGAGACGCCCCAGCCGGCCGAGGCCCTGCTGGACGGCTTGCCTGCCCGAGCATTGATCGTGGTGCTCGTCGGCATCGCCAATCATGACAACATGGGCTCGGTTTTCCGCAACGCCGCCGCGTTCGGCGCCAATGCGATCCTTTTGGATGCGACCTGCTGCGATCCGCTCTATCGCAAGGCGATCCGCGTTTCGGTCGGCGCGGCCTTGAAGGTCCCGTTCGCCTCGTTCAGCGACACCGCGCGGTTCGCCGCGACGCTCGACCGGCGTGGCTTTACCCAATTTGCGCTGTCGCCACGCGGGACATCAGACATACGCGATCCAAAGCCGGCCGAACGCTTGGCACTCTACCTCGGGACTGAGGGCCAAGGCCTGCCCGAAAGCTTGCTCGCCCGTCTCAATACTGTTCGGATCAACATGTCGGAAGGCTTCGACAGCCTGAACGTCGCGGCGGCATCCGCCATCGCCCTGCATCATTTCTGCGCCGGCGGTGCCTGAATTCAATCTGCCGCAACCGCCTTCTGTAACGCCCGCACGCGGTCGGCAAGGCTGCGGCCGCCGCTGTTCGGCCGCGCATCCTGCTGCGCCTCCAGCGCCTTGGCGATCGGCGACCCCGGCCCTTCGAGCTTGGCTGTCAAGTTGACGACTTCCGCCGCCAGGTCATTCATCTGTTCGCGCAGCATGGAACTTGCGTGGCGTGTATCGCCCTGCGGGCCGGCGGCCTCGGCGGCGGACAGATCCGCCTTCAGCCGCTTGTTCTCGCGTGCCAGTGCCGTCAGTCTGGCCTCCAGCCGCTCACGGTCGGCGTCGAGCCTGGCGATCGCCTTTTCGACGTCGTCGCGCCTGTCCGCCTGTACCTGCCCGCCGATCAACCGCAAGGCCGAGGCGCCGTCCCCGGCCTTCGCTTTTTCGCGCTGCCGCGCCAGATCTTTCTCGCGGCGTTCGAGCTTCTCCTCTCGGTCGGCAAGCGCGGCGAGCAACCGTTCGACTTTCTTGTCCAGTTCGGCGGTTTTTTTCCTCTCGGCCTTCAGCGCCTCACGCGCGGCCTTGCTTTCGGCCGCGATCTCCTGGTTGCGCCTGTCCGCCTCCTTGCGCTGGCCGCGCAGCAGCGCGATATCGCTGGCGAGCTTCTGCAACTCGGATTCGCGCGCCACAAGTTCGATCTGGCGGCTGCTGGAGGAGAAGCTGGCGTCGTCATACATGCGTTCCAGCTTCTCAAGCTCAAGCGCGCGTTTCTCCAGTTTGCGTTCGGTCTCCTTGAGCCGCTCGGACAACCGGTGCAGTTCATCCTCGCGCTGGTGCAGCGCCGCGTTCTTGGCAGCCAGTTCATCGAGCACCTGGTTCTTGTCCATGCGCTCCATCGCCAGCCCCTTCAGGGCCTCGCGGCCGCGATTGATCTCGATGAGCTGCTCGGTCGACTTCTCGCGCAGCGCCTTGACGTTCATCTCGAGGCGGCGCGTCGCCATGGCGAACTCCGCCCGGATCCGGTCCTTGTCGGCCCCAATTTCGGCTTGCGTCAGCGGGATCGAGGCTTCGATGCGTTTGCGCGTCAGAGCGACCGCCCGCCGCCAGATGGCCGGAGCCACCATCAGCGCCAGAAAGCCGGCGCAGAGAAAGCCGAGAGCAAAGAACAGGACCGACTGAACCAAGTGACTATCCGTTATCGCGCGCCGACATGCAACAATACGAGGATCAAAAGCCGTCGCGACTTTTGACCGTTACTCTGTTGGCATGACGGAAATCAGGCGCTGCGGCAAGGGCTCGCCGCAGCGCATATGGGTCATCGGATCTGGATTCTTATCGAAGCGTATACACATTCCGGTCGTGACCTCGGGTCAGAACGGATTCCACGTCGCCCGTTCGGTAAGCTTCAGGTAGCCGAGATTGACGCCGAGCCGGGCGCCGACGCCGGTGCGGATCGGCACCAGCAGCACATTGTTGTTCTTCAGCACATTGAATCCGACGCCCGCCACCACATAAGCCGAGCCGGCGACGCCGCCATAACGGTTGTAGAGATTGCCGACGTCATCGAGATTATAGACGAGCATCATCACCCGCGATCCCTCGCCGCCGAAATCCCAGCCGAGCGACGGGCCTTGCCAGAACACTTTATGGTCGCCGGCATTCTTGGTGTAGAGTGTGCCTTCGCCATAGGTCAGGCCGCCGATCAGCGCGCCGGATCCCTCCTCGCCAAGCAGATAGCCATTGGGCAAGCCATAGGAAGCAAAAATCTTCTCCACGACTGTGGCAAGGCCGCCCGATGTCGCGCCGAAGAACTTGTGACCGGAATCGACAATCTCCTGAGCGGTGTACTCCTGGGCCCGCAGGGCCGATGTCGAGAAGACGAGAACGCCCATGAGCGTGATCGCCATTGAGAGGACACGGAGAAAACTCCGGCCGTAGAATCGGGAAAACATGCTTCCAATCTCCGTCAGGGAGCACTTTCGCCGACGCCTCGCACCCGTACGGCTCTTTAGGCGGCCGTTAAGGATGGCTGTTAGGGGCAAACTATGCCGTAATCCTTTTTCAACCATTAAACTCGCACATGAAGATGGCGGTTCGAAGGCTGTTGGGGTCGTTCATACAGGCAAGCAGCCTGCGTGAACGCGCCATAGGCCCCAACGGCGATTTTGGGTTTGTTGCTGCACGCACGGGCGCTGTGTATTCAGAAAGCCTGGGAAGAGAGCGTGATTCGTATGGGCAGGCGACGATCGATCGCGCGGCCATGATTTATGGGATTTTGCAGGGATTTTCGCCGATGTCCGATCTTTTCACCCTTTCCGCACCCGATCTGGCGGCACTTTTGTGCAGCCGGGTCTGCCACGACATCATCTCGCCCGTCGGCGCGATCAACAACGGGCTTGAACTGCTCGATGAAGGCGGCGCCGACGAGGACGCCATGAAGCTGATCCGCCAGAGCGCCCGCAACGCCTCGGCGCGCCTGCAGTTCGCCCGCATCGCCTTCGGCGCGGCTGGTTCCGCCGGCATGCTGATCGACACCGGCGATGCCGAAGCCGTCGCTATCGCCTTCCTCAAGAATGAGAAGCCGGAACTCATCTGGAATGGAACCCGTGCACTGTTGCCCAAGAACAAGGTCAAGCTGCTGCTCAACCTGATCCTGGTCGCCAACGCCGCCATTCCACGCGGCGGCAAGCTTTCGGTGACGCTGGAGAATCTCGAGACCGAGCCTCGCTTCGCGCTTTCGGCGAGCGGCCCCATGTTGCGGGTGCCGCCGAAATTCCTCGAACTGCATTCCGGCCACAAGCCGGAAGAACCGATCGACGCGCATTCGGTGCAGCCTTACTATACGCTGCTTCTGGCGCGGGAGGCCAACATGACGATATCGATCCATGCGACCGCGGAAGAGATCGTGCTTTCGGCGGCCTGAGATCCGCGCAAACCAGCAGCAAAGTATTTCAGCGCTGTAATATTGGCTGAACGGACCTGTGGGCGAAAGATGAACTTCGCCTGACAGCGCGGGCCAAAGCATCTGCAAGGAAAAGCTTGCAAATTGGCATCTTTGCAAAAATTTTACCTAATGGCTTTTCGGCTTCTTTACCAGATCGGCCTATGCTGTGCGGCAGATACCCCGACGCGACCGGATTGCCACAAGGCAAAGAGGACCCGGAAATGAAACGCTGCATGTTCGTCGACGATTCTAGCGTCATCAGGAAAGTTGCGAAGCGCATCCTGGGCGGTTCCGACATGATGGTCATCGAAGCCGCCAGCGGGCTTGACGCGCTGGAGATGTGCGCCGCCGATATGCCTGATATCATCGTCGTCGACGGTGCACTGCCGGATGTACAGGCGGTCGACCTGATCCGGCGCGTGCGCGCCATGGAAAGCCCGACCAAGCCACAGATCCTGATCTCGCTGGTCGAACTGGACATCGCCTCGATCATGCGAGCCAAACGCGCCGGCGCCCAAGGCTATCTGTTGAAGCCGTTCAACCGCCCGCAGCTACTCGAGCGCTTTCGCACACTGAAGATCGCTGCCTGATCCGTCGGATCGCGGTTACCACCGGTCTATGACGCAAAAAACCCGGCTAAGGCCGGGTTTTTGTTTGGAATTTCGATCGGGCGGCCGTCGCTCAGGCGCTGACGCGGATGTCTTCCGGTTCGCGCAGCACATAGCCGCGGCCCCAGACCGTCTCGATGTAATTCTGGCCGCCGGACGCCGCATCGAGCTTCTTGCGCAGCTTGCAGATGAAGACGTCGATGATCTTCAGTTCCGGCTCGTCCATGCCGCCATAGAGGTGGTTGAGGAACATTTCCTTGGTGAGCGTGGTGCCCTTGCGCAGCGAGAGCAGCTCCAGCATCTGGTATTCCTTGCCGGTAAGGTGCACGCGCTGGCCGCCGACTTCGACGGTCTTGGCATCGAGATTGACCACCAGGTCGCCGGTGGTGATGACCGATTGGGCATGTCCCTTCGAACGGCGCACGATGGCATGGATGCGCGCCACCAGCTCGTCCTTGTGGAAAGGCTTGGTCATGTAATCGTCTGCGCCGAAGCCGAGGCCGCGCACCTTGTCCTCGATGCCGGCCATGCCGGAAAGGATGAGGATCGGCGTCTTCACCTTGGAGAGACGAAGCGTTCTCAAGACCTCATAGCCGGACATATCGGGTAGGTTGAGGTCGAGAAGGATGATGTCGTAGTCGTAGAGCTTGCCCAGATCGACACCCTCTTCGCCGAGGTCGGTCGTATAGACGTTGAAGCTTTCCGATTTCAGCATCAGCTCGATGCTTTGTGCGGTTGCACTGTCATCTTCTATCAGCAGAACACGCATTTCATTCCCCTTTTCTGCTGCCGGACCATCTTGCGACCCAACCGGGACCGGAGCAGTGATTGCCTGGTGCAGAGGCTGCCATGGAATGGTTAACAAAACCTAATTCCGCGTCGATGACGGTACCAGATTTTTTAACCACTTTCTACACCCTCTTGAATTTAATACCGAATCACAGGACCAAACCGCTAATGCAATACATTAAAAACCTGGACTAAGTGACTCCAGGGACTCATCGACATCGCTTCCATGTCGCCAGCCGGATTTTTACCCGGCCTTAAGTCCTGACCCGTATGATTAACAATGCCCGTAAACGAATGGTTACCGTCGGCAAAAAACTTTAGGGTTTTGTTTCCCATAGTGCGGGGAAAGCCGGTGGACACGGGCAGCGCTTGGGCCTTTCCAAGTGGTTTGGACGATATGTGCAGGTGTGCGTTTCCGGGAGTACCGAATCATGAAGTCACGTGAAAACCTCGTTCGGCTGAAACAGTTTCAGGTGAATGAGAAGCGGCGGCAGCTGCTGCAGCTCGACATGATGATCGCCGAATTCGAACGCATGGCCGCCGAGCTGGAGCTTCAGATCAGCGCCGAGGAAAAGAAGGCCGGTATCACCGACATCAATCATTTCGCCTATCCGACCTTCGCCAAGGCGGCCCGTTTGCGCCGCGACAACCTCAGAAATTCGCAAGGCGACCTCGCCCAGCAGCGAAGCGCCGCCGAATCATTACTCGGCGAAGCTGAAGCGGAGCTTTCCAAGGCGGAAATGCTCGAATCGCGCGACACCAAGATTCGCGAGGCCGAAACTGGCGGTCGTAGCGCGATGATCGGCTGAACCGCCCGATATCCGCGTCTTTGAGCACGTCCAAGCGGGCGCGCAACGCATTGGGCGAGCGCTAAACGGCCCACTCCCCTTCATTCACGGCCGCAGCTCGCGCCCGGGCCTCCTTGATGTCGGGAACGTGTTGTTCCGACCAGGATCTGATCTGGTTGAGCAATCCCGCCAGATTCTGGCCAAGTTCGGTCAATTCATATTCGACCCGAGGCGGGACGACCGCGAACACCTCGCGCCGCACCAGGCCGTCGCGCTCGAGCACGCGCAACGTCTGCGTCAGCATCTTCGGCGTAATGCCTTCGAGCTTGCGGGCAAGCTCGCCATTGCGCTGCCGGCCTTGGCGCAGCGCACAAACAACCAGGTAAACCCACTTGCTGGCCAGCGTCTCCAGCACCGTGTGCGAGGGACAGGTCCGCCGGAATGCATCATAGCCGTAGGGGGAGTCGAGATCACTATCCATACGGTGCCTATATATCAAAAAGGTATATACTGGACAAGAGACTATTACTCTCCAAATGATAGTGGGACCGATCAATCAGGAGAAATCTTATGCGTGCCATTATCCAGAATTCCGTCGGCGGACCCGATGTCCTTGTCATCGCCGAGCGCCCGGCGCCCTCGCCCAACGCCGGCGAAGTGCTGGTCCGCATCAAGGCGGCCGGGATCAATCCGGTCGATGGCGCCGTGCGCGCCGGCTATTACCCGCTGCTCGGCGAACCACCCTTCATCCTCGGCTGGGACCTTTCGGGAACCGTCGAGGCGCTGGGGCCTGGTGTCAGCGGCCTGAATCCAGGTGACGCGGTGTTCGGCATGCCGCGCTTCCCAAAGCAGGCGGCAGCCTATGCCGAACTGGCCGCGGTGCCCGCCGATGAAATCGCGCGCAAGCCCGCGCACGCCGATTACGTCCAGGCAGGCGCATTGCCGCTGGCCGGCCTCACCGCCTGGCAAGGCCTCGTGCGTCATGGCGCGATAAAAGCCGGCCAGCGCGTGCTGGTCCACGCCGGGGCCGGCGGCGTCGGCCATCTGGCGGTGCAGGTCGCCAAGGCGGGCGGCGCCTGGGTTGCCGCCACCGCCAGCACGGAAAAATTGGATTTCGTCCACAAGCTCGGCGCCGACGAGGTCATCGACTACACCAAGGATGATTTTACCGACAAGGCGAAGGACATCGACCTGGTGCTCGAGACGGTGGGCGGCGAGCACGCCCATCAATCGTTGAAGGTGCTCAGGGACGGCGGCGTGCTGGTGTCACTGCTCGACATCAGCGACAAGACCAGGGCGGATGCCAAGGCGCGAAGCATCCGCGTCGAACGCATGTCCGTTGTTCCCGACCGCGAAGGCCTGCTGGAACTTGGCAGGCTCGTCGATGCGGGAAAGCTTACCGTGCATGTGGCAAAGACCTTCCCGCTAGAACAGGCCGGCGCCGCGCACGCTTTCCTCGCCAGCAAGCCGGTCGGCAAGGTGGTGCTGACGGTCTGAAACGCGCAAATGCTGTCAAGAAACCAAAAGGGCGCGAACTTCGCGCCCTTTGCAGATTCTTGAGTGTCAGTGCCGGTATTGCTGGATGCGCGTCGTGCGCAGCCCGGCCAGGCCGTATTCGTCGATCGAGGCCTGCCAGGACAGGAACTCCTCGGTGGTCAGCTTGTAGCGCTGGCATGCCTCCTCGAGGCTCAAAAGCCCGCCGCGCACCGCTGCAACCACTTCTGCCTTGCGCCGGATAACCCAGCGACGTGTATTCGTCGGCGGCAGATCGGCAATTGTGAGAGGGCTGCCGTCAGGCCCGATAACATATTTGACTCGCGGTCTAACCAGATCGGTCATCGTACTCTCTACAAAAAACTCAAAGACCCAATCCCCACCACGTTACCGCCACAGCTTTAAAAATTGCCTAAGCAGACCCTAACAGCTAGGTAATGATCATGAACGCCGCGTTAGTCTTTTCGCAAACATTTGAAATATCTGCCGGGAAGTTCCGGATTCGCTCGAAAAATCTGCGCGGTCACCGGGCCGGCAGTTGCCCGCCGATCGGTCCCGCAAGCTGGCGCAGCCGCCAAGCTTGACCTATATTCGCGTCATTGGCATGCAAGCGCCGCGCAGAACGAAAGAACCATGAACAGCCTCGATCTCCCCGGACGTCCCGAAAACACCCGTATCGTCGTCGCCATGTCGGGCGGCGTTGATTCGTCCGTTGTCGCGGGTCTCTTGAAGCGCGAAGGCTATGATGTCGTCGGCGTCACCTTGCAGCTTTACGATCATGGCGCCGCGACGCACCGGGCCGGGTCCTGCTGTGCCGGGCAGGATATCGATGACGCCCGCCGCGTTTCCGAGACGCTCGGCATTCCGCATTATGTGCTCGACTACGAAGAGCGCTTCCGCAAGGCGGTCATCGATCCCTTCGCTGAGAGCTATGTCGCCGGCGAGACGCCGATCCCTTGCGTTTCCTGCAACCAGACGGTGAAGTTCGCTGATCTGCTGGCCACCGCCAAGGATCTCGGCGCCGACGCGCTGGCCACGGGCCACTACATTCGCTCCGGCGCCAATGGCGCCCATCGCGCGCTCTATAGGCCGGTCGACGCCGATCGCGACCAGAGCTATTTCCTCTTCGCCACCACGCAGGCGCAGATCGATTATCTGCGCTTTCCGCTCGGCGGCCTGCCGAAGCCGCAGGTTCGCGCCATTGCCGAGGAGATGGGCCTGACGGTAGCCGCCAAGCAGGACAGCCAGGACATCTGCTTCGTGCCCCAGGGCAAATATTCCGACATCATTGCCAAGCTGAAGCCGACGGCCGCCAATCCGGGTGACATCGTCCATATCGACGGCCGGGTGCTCGGCCGCCATGAAGGCATTCTGCGCTACACCATCGGCCAGCGCCGCGGCATCGGCGTGGCCTCCGGCGAGCCGCTCTATGTCGTCCATCTCGACGCCGAGCGCGCCCGTGTCGTGGTCGGGCCGCGCGAGGCGCTGGAGACGCACAAGATCTACCTGCGCAACATGAACTGGCTTGGTGACGGCGCGCTGGCCGACATGCCCGCGGGCGGGCTGGAACTGTTCGCCAAGGTTCGCTCGACCAGGCCGCCACGCCCGGCGATGCTGCGTCACGAGGCGGGCGTCACATCGGTCGAATTGGCCGATGGCGAGTCCGGTATCGCGCCTGGACAGGCTTGCGTGCTCTATTCCGACGACGGCAACGAGGCCCGCGTGTTCGGCGGCGGCTTCATCGAACGCTCCGAGCGCGGCGTCGAGGCCGAGGCGATGTTGAGCCGACTTGCCGCGTCACCGGCGCAGGTTCCCGCCGAGTAGGCAACGATCTCTCCACCGCGACGCGGCCCGATCTTCTTCAGGGATTGGATTTGGTGTGCGTGACCGTACCCGCGGTCAGGATGCGCAGCACCCGGATTGCCTCCTCGCCGCTGGTGCGCGGTTCGGCCCGCGTTTCGATGCAATGGATGAAGTGCTCGAGTTCGCGCGTCAGCGGCATGCCTTGGCCAACCGCGACATAGGAGGGCTCATTGGTGGTGAACGCCCATTGGCCGCTGTCCTGCCAGACCGCGTGGCGATAGACGGCGAGCTTGCGCTCCCATGGTTCGACATCGTCGAAGACAGCCATCGCCTTGGTGCCGACCACGGTCAGCCGCCGTTCGCGGTAAGGGTTCAGCCGCGAGGCGAAGAGATGGCTGCGCAAACCGTTGGGAAAGCGCATGTGCAGATGCGCGAAGTCGCTGAGATTGTCGAGCAGCGCCGCCCCTTCGCCGCGCACCTCGATCGGTTCGGTGCCGGTGATGGCCAGGATCATCGACAGGTCATGCGGCGCCAGGTCCCATAGCGCATCGTTCTCGGTGTGGAATTTGCCGAGGCCGAGCCGGTGCGAATGGATGTAGCGGACCTCGCCGAGCTCGCCCTTGTCGATGAGCGCCTTCAGCGTCTCGAACGCGGGATGGAAGCGCAAGACGTGGCCGACCATGAAGACGCGGCCCTTGTCCTTCGCCGCCTGCACCGAGCGCTCGGCATCGGCAACCGTCAACGCGATCGGCTTCTCCACCAGCACGTCCTTGCCGCTTTCGGTGGCGCGCACCGCCATCTCGGCATGAAATTGCGGCGGCAGCGCCATGACGATGGCGTCGATGTCATTGCGGACGAACAACTGGTCCGGTTCGATCGCGAGGCAGTCCTGTTCGCTGGCAAAGCCTTCGGCGCGGGCACGGTTGGCGTCGGAGACCGCGTGCAGCGCGCCGAGCGCCTTGAGGGTGCGGATGTGGTTGGAGCCCCAGTATCCGCAACCGAGGACTGCAATGCGCGGCTTCATCTGTTCTCAAACTCTAAAAACTCGTGGCCGAGACATAGCGACGTGCCTCTTCGAACTCAACCCCGGCGGCTGCAACCAATTATCGGCGCGGCAAAGCTTTTCGGCAGCGAGAATAAGCGCCCCTGCCGAGCGGTTCGAAGCTTGACAGGCTCACCCTCCCAACCTTATATCCGCGCGACCTTGGCGAATGCCTCGAAATGCCTTGCGATTTAAGGCGGATTTCGGGCCTTTCGCCGCCCTGGCGGGGTAGCTCAGTTGGTTAGAGCACGGGAATCATAATCCTGGGGTCGGGGGTTCAAGTCCCTCTCCCGCTACCACTTTAAACCTTGTACGGCCCGGAGACATGGGTAACAGAATGTACCTAAGACATGGGTGAAAACCTCGTGCCGAACGGGTTGTGGATGGTCTGCAAGGTCCTCTGTTCCAGGTCGATATACCCCAGATCATAGTGCATGAAGGAGACGAGCCAAATGCCGTCGTCGACTTCGGTGATTCCGAGCCTCTGGCCGGCGAGCACGGTGGAGATGTTGATTTTCTTCCTGTGCATGCAGATGCGGCCGCAGGCGGTGACGAGGATGTCCTTGTCATGGAAGGGATATTCCAGCCCGGGGAGGCCTTGATAGGCTCTTGAAGAACCTCTGTAGAGCTCGGCTGGCACTTTCATGCCGATGGCCTCGTGGGGCCTCTCGTCATTGAATTCGCTCACGAAAGCATCGAACCTGGCCTGCTGCTGGAGGGCGTTCATGCCCGGCGGCCGGGTCGTTTCGGCCTTGAGCGTGCGGTGCATGCGCTCGTGGCGGCCGTTCTCGTGCGGGTTGCCGGGTCTGATGCGCTCGACGCCGATGCCGAGCCTCAGCCAGAACACCGACAGCCTGGAGAGATTGTAGAGGCCGTTGGGGCTTGCGAAGGGAAGGCCATTGTCGCTTCTAATTGCTTCCGGCAGGCCACGTTCCTTGAAGAGCCGGACGAAAGCCTCGATGACTGGAACCTCCTTTGTCGCTTCAAGCGCCTCGCAGGCCAGCAGATAGCGTGAAGCCTGGTCGGTGACGGTCAGGGGGTAACAGTAGCGGCCGTTGCCGAGCTTGAACTCGCCCTTGAAATCGGCGCACCAGAGATCGTTGGGCCGCATCGCCTGTGACAGTTGCGTGCCCGCGGCCTTGTTCGCCCGGTTCCTCTTGCGGGCCTGGTTCACAAGGCCGTGGCGGTCGAGCACGGCATGAACTGTGCTCTTGGCCGGAATACGCACGTCGCCGGCCAGTTTCCTGATCAGCAACTCCCTGATCTTCCTGGCGCCCCAGTGCGGCTTCTCTTGCTTGCTCTCCACGATCATCCGCTCGATCTGGGGCGGCAGTTGGTTGGCATAGCGCACCGGCCGCCGAGAGCGGTCCGTCAGGGCCTCAAGACCCTCATCCTTGTAGCGATTGAAGATCTTATAGCCCGTCTTGCGCGAGATGCCGAACTCCCGGCACACATCACTCATGCCTTCTCCGTCGAGAAGGCGAGCTACAGAACGAAGACGTTCCTCCATCACCGAACACTCTCCACGGCATCAACACCTCCGGCCAAAAGCCAAAAGTGTTACCCATGTGTCCGGTACAAAACGTCACCTATGTCTCGGGTCGCTCACCTACTATCGTGTGCAACGGCCGCACTGTAGCGGCCGCCAGAGGGGGCGGGCTTTCCAGTGTACCGCGCAATAGGGAACGCTGCTCCGCCAATAAGGGCGGCGAGCTTGCCCTTGACCTCGATTTCGAAGCCTTTGCGTGCAGGTTTCGGGTGTACCGTAACGCTGTGAATAAGCTCCCGAAAGTTTTGGATGAGGATCGTGTCCCGGGGAGTGGTGTAGCTGACGGCATTGGTCGCCGTGCTCTCCGGCATGGGCCGGGCTGATCAGCGCG
>NZ_VFUH01000025.1:0-38239 GCF_006440475.1 Mesorhizobium sp. B2-6-1 | reverse complement strand
GTCTACATGAACCCGATCAGCCGGTTCATCTACTGGAACATGAACTATCATGTGGAGCACCACATGTTCCCGATGGTGCCCTATCATGCGCTGCCCAGGCTGCATGAGCTGATCAAGCACGACCTGCCCGTGCCGAACCCGTCGATGTGGCATGCCTATCGCGAGGTCTGGCCGGTCCTGCTCAGGCAGCTGAAATACGAGGACTACTACCTCAAGCGCGAGCTGCCGCCGACGGCCAGGCCCTATCGCGGCGAATTCCATGAGTTCGACATGTCGGCGGCGGCTGAATAAGGGGCGCGAATGCTTGCGGGAGACAGAGATGGCCGATTGGATTGAAGCGTGTGCGGTGGACGATGTCGAGGAAGAGGATGTCATCCGATTCGACCACGGTGGCCGAACCTTCGCGATCTATCGCTCCCCGGACAATGAATTCTTCGCCACCGACGGTTTCTGCACGCATGAGAAGGCACATCTCGCCGACGGGCTGGTGATGGACGACATCATCGAATGTCCAAAGCACAATGGCCGCTTCAACTATAAGACCGGCCAGGCCAAGGGCGCGCCGGTCTGCGTCAATCTTGCGACCTATCCGGTGAAGATTGAAGCTGGCAAGGTGATGATCGAGATCTAAAGCGCGGCAAACCGATCCGGCACCGCGGCAAGCAAAAGAGGGACGTTTATGAGCCGAAAGAGACCGACCGTCGCCGACCTGCGCGCCATGAAGGGCAAGCGTCAGCTGACGATGCTGCGCGTGCTGACACTGGACGAAGCGGAAGCCGCCGAGCGGGCAGGGGTCGATATCGTCTCCGTGCCGCCGGAACTCGTGCTCAACCCGCAATACCGCGATGCGGCACCGAGCCTGTTCACCATGCCGGGAGACAATTTCTACGAAATCGGCACATCGGATGATTTCCTGCGTTGGGCTTTCCGGCTCTACAAGGCCGGCGCCGACGCGGTCTATTGCAGCGCGGGCTACGCCACCATCAAGCGGATGGCGGACGATGCCATCCCCGTCATCGGCCATGTCGGCCTCATTCCATCCCGCGCGACGTGGACCGGCGGCTTCAAGGCGGTAGGCAAGACCGCCGGCGCCGCCATGCAGGTGTTCGAAGCGGTGAAACAGCTCGAGGCCGCCGGCGCCATCGGCGCCGAAATCGAAGTGGTGCCGGTCGAGGTCGCCAAGGCGATCTCCGAGCGTACCTCGCTGATCATGCTGTCGATGGGCGCGGGCACCGGTTGCGACGCGCAATATCTGTTCGCCGAAGATATCCTCGGGCAGAATCGGGGCCACATGCCACGACACTCCAAGGTCTATCGCAACTTCGCCGCTGAATATGATCGGTTGCAGGCGGAGCGGGTGGCCGCATTCTCCGAATATGTCGCCGACGTCAACAGCGGCGTCTATCCCGAGGACAGGCATGTGGTGCACATGGACCCGGCCGAGCTACGTCTGTTCCTCGACAAGGTCGGCCGGGGCTAAGATCGGCTGCCAATTCCCATCGACAAGCGCGGCATGAAGCGCTTCGGCTTCGATGCCGAGCGGCCGATCCTCCTTCAGCGCCGGCACCAGCGCGCGTATCGCCTTATGGATAGCGGCCATGCGCGGCGCCAGCGTCTGCCCGTCGCGCAGGTCGACGGCCTGGGCGGCCGCCATCAGTTCGAAGGCGATCAACCGGCGCCACAGTGCGATCATGGCGGCGCATTTCGAAACGGCCAGCGGCGTCTGCGTGGCATGGTCCTCGACGCCCTCGGAGACGGGCAGGAAATCGAGCATCACCGGATTGGCCTTGTGGCGGATGGCGGCCAGGATCGATGTTACCGTCTTCTGCAGCGGCACGAAGCCGGCCGATGCGCCGCCGACCGGCGACAGGTATTTCGGACCGCGCTCATCGTGCCATAGGGCACGACCAGCGTGCCACGCTTGATCCACTCGGTCTTCAGCAGCGGCTGCGGTTCCGGCAGCCGCGAGGCCTCGACGACGATGTCGGCGCCTCGACGCAACTTTGCCAGTCGGCCACAGCCTTGACCGGCTTGCCGAGATCGGTGGAGAGCCTGGCGGCAAAGCCGTCGCGGCTTTTCCGGCCGGCGCGAATGGTCACGGATCTGGACGCCGCCGGCCAAATGCTGTTCAAAGCGGTCCGTCATGACTGCCATCCCCGAGACTGAAGTTTTAGCCGACCCAGCCAGCAATTCGCGGCGTGTGGCGCTGATCGTCGCCATTGCCTTCTTCATGCAGCTCTTGGATTCGACGATCATCTCGACGTCGCTGCCGCAGATGGGTGCCTCCTTCGGCGTGCCGGCGGTGGCGATGAGCATCGGCATCACCATCTATATGCTGACCATGGCGGTGTTCGTGCCGCTGTCGGGCTGGCTCGCCGACCGGTTCGGCGCGCGCAACATCTTCCTGATGGCGATCGCACTGTTCACGCTGGCTTCGCTCGCCTGCGGCTTCTCCGAGAATCTCACCGAGTTCGTCGCGGCGCGCGCCGCGCAAGGGCTGGGCAGCGCATTGATGACGCCGGTCGGCCGCATCCTAGTGCTGCGCAACGCGTCAAAATCGGAACTGCTCAACGCAACCGCGCTCATCACCTGGCCGGCGCTGTTCGCGCCTGTCGTTGGTCCGGTGCTTGGCGGTTTCATCACCACCTATCTCTCCTGGCACTGGAATTTCTTCATCAACATCCCGCTTGGGCTGATCGGGCTGGCGCTGGTCGCCCGCTTCATCCCCGGTGACCGTGAAGCCGATCCCAAGCCACTCGACTGGCCGGGTTTCTTCCTGACATCGGCGGGACTTGCTTGCCTTCTCTGCGGCCTCGAGCGTATCGCGCATCCCGACGACGGCGTGCTGCCGACGGTGCTGCTGGTCGCGGCAGGGATCGTCATCGGCTGGTTGGCGGTGCGGCATCTCCGGCGCGCGCCCCATCCGCTGCTCGACCTGTCCTCGTTCAAGGTGCTGACCTTCGCCATCTCGACGCTTGCGGCCGGCACCATATTCCGCGTCGCGATCAACGCCACGCCGTTCCTGCTGCCGCTTTTGTTCCAGGTCGGCTTTGGCATGAGCCCGGTCGATGCCGGCATGATGATCCTGGCCTATTTCCTCGGCAATCTCGGGATGAAGACGGTGACGACGCCGATGCTGCGCCACTTCGGCTTTCGTTCGGTGATGGTCGTCAACGGCGTCATTGCGTCCGCATCGATCATGGCCT
The DNA here is from genome assembly GCF_006440475.1 of Mesorhizobium sp. B2-6-1. Classification (NCBI taxonomy): domain Bacteria; kingdom Pseudomonadati; phylum Pseudomonadota; class Alphaproteobacteria; order Hyphomicrobiales; family Phyllobacteriaceae; genus Mesorhizobium; species Mesorhizobium sp. B2-6-1. The sequence continues at coordinate 35,033 of NZ_VFUH01000025.1, read as the reverse complement.
GCGCGGCGATCTCGCCGCAGACGCCGCAGGCGCTCGTGGTGGGGCTGATGCTGATCGCCGGCCTGTCGCGTTCCATGCAGTTCACGGCGCTGAACACGCTGGCCTTCGCCGATATCGCCGCGGCGCAGCGCAGCTCGGCGGCGACCCTGTCCTCGATGCTGCAGCAGGTGGCAATGCTGTTCGGTGTGGCGATAGCTGCGGCGATCCTCAACCTGTCGCAGATCGCCAGGGCCCAGCCGGCGCTGGACCTCGTCGATTTTCGAGTCACCTTCCTGGTGATCGGCGTCATCGGGCTGGTGGCGTCGTTCCGTTTCCTGGTGTTGCCGAGGACCGCCGGCGCCGAGGTTTCCGGCCACATGGCCGGGAACTGAAATCGAATTTTCCCATCCACCGCAGGGTTAAATTCCATCTTCGCCTTGCGCCTTGGTGTCGTGCTTGCGCAAGACGCAGGGATGGCGCAAACAATTGCCAAAAGTGCTGAAGTTTCCGGGCATTGCGCCAGCATCAGCAATCAATGCGTCCACATCGCGAGTCTCGTCGGCAGTCCGTGTTTTGAACGCGGATTCATTTGACGAACCGACGTTGAGCCGATTAGCTTTCTTCCCAGGGGCGGCAGCGCTGCCGCCGGGGTGAAGACAGACAATGAACGCGATCGGTCGGCCGAGTTTCAAGAGCCTGAACCAGGAAGGTATTGTCTTTGCCATAGCGGTGATGCTGTTCATTGCCGCGGCCATAGGCCTGCCGGGCTTCATCGCTCCGAACAATCTCGTTGCCATCGTTCGTTCGGTCTCGGTACTGGGCATATTGGCATTGGGCATGGCGGTCGTCATCATTGGCCGTGGCATCGACCTCTCGGCGGTGGCGATCATGGCGATGTCGGTCGCCTGGTATCTGCAGTTGATGAATTCAGGAACGCCTGACGGGCTCGCCTTCGCCTATGTGCTGGCCGGCGTGCTCGCCATCGGCCTGCTCAACGGCTTTCTCGTCGCTTACGCCGACGTGCCGGCGATCTTCGTGACGCTTGCCACCGGCTCCTTCGTCTTCGGCTATGTGCGCTCGCAACTGATCACGCAGGATGCGGTTCCGGTGCCGCAGGGCCATTGGGTGGAACTGCTTGGCGGCCTGCGCTTCCTCGACATTCCCATCGAGGTGTTCGTCTTCGCTGCACTGGCTTTCCTGTTCTTCCTATTCCTGCGCTACACCAAATGGGGCCGCTACATCTATTTCGCCGGCGATAATCCGGTCGCCGCGCGCAACATCGGTATTCCAGTGCGGCCGATGCTGGTGCTGCGCTATGTGCTTTCCGCCTTCGTGGCGCTGATCGCCGGCCTGCTGACAGCGGCCAGCCTGCATTCGATCAACACCCGCGTCGTCAACTCGACGCTGCTCTACGACATCGTGCTGGTGGCGGTGATCGGGGGCATCGGGCTTTCGGGCGGACGAGGCGGGGTGCGAAACGTGCTGGTCGGAGCGGCGCTGATCGGCATCCTGCTCAATGCGATGACCATCATCGACATTCCGCTGCTCTACCAAAACCTGATCAAGGCGGCGATCCTGCTCGGTGCCATCATCGTCGACGGCATCATCAATCCGCGTGACGAACAGACGGCGCAGCAGGGCGACATCTAGAGCATGATCCCGAAAAGTGGGAACTTTTCGGAAAAGATCATGCTCAAACAGGAAGACTAAACCAAAGCGGACGGTTGGGGCCGGCCGTAAATAACAACGACCAACCAGAGGATGTGACATGAAACTGATCAAAACATTGATGGCCGCCGCGACGGCGCTTGCGGTCACCGCGTTCGTGGCGCCGAGCTTCGCTGCCGACGATCCGGGCCCCGCTGCCTATGCGCAGGCACTCAAGAGCAAACGCGTCATGCTGGTGCCGCTGGCGATGGGCTTCGACCTGGCGCAGGGCTGGGCGCACTATCTGAAGACCGAAGTCGAGGCCTGGGGCGGCACGTTCGAGACGCGCGATCCGAACTGGGTCGTCGATGCCGGCGCGCAGGCGATCACCGATGCCATCTCCTCCGACACCAGGCCTGACGTGCTGATCATCCACGCGCCCGACCTCAATTCCTACTCCAAGCTGATGAAGAAGGCGCAGGCAGCCGGCACCTACGTGATCCTGGTCGACAATCCCGCCAATTTCCCGGCCGATGCATTTGTCGGCAGCGATTGGGACCGGCTCGGCCAACTCGAGGCGGAAGCCGCGATCAAGGGCTGCGGCGAGAACTCGTCCAAAAAGATCGGCCTTGTGCAGGGCGATCAAGCGAACTCCTCCAGCCTTTATCAGTACGCCGGCATCATGAAGGTACTGGAAAAGCATCCCGAGTTTCAGGTCGTGGCCAAGCCCGACTCCAACTGGGATGCGACCACCTCGCGCAATGTCACGACGACGATGCTGCAGCAGAACCCCGACATCTGCTCGATCATCGACTTCTGGGATGGTGATGCTACTGGCGCGTCGGCCGCGATCCGTGATGCCAAGCTCGAGGGCAAGGTTTTCCTGGTCACCACCGGAGGCGGCGAAAAGGCGGCCGACTGCGACAAGCTGCAGGACGGCACTTATGGCGCGGTCGTCATGACCGACCTTGCCCGGCAGTCGGGGGACATGAACGCCATCATAAAGTTCCTGCTGCAGAGCGGCCAGCCGGCCGGCACGTCGCACACCTACATCTACACGCTGGAGAAGGCGACGACCAAGGCCGACCTCAAGCCCGACAGCTGCTGGGACCTGAAGGCGCTGCAAGCGGAAGCTGCGGCGAAGTAGGTCGCGAGTTTACGCCTAATATCAACATGGCGGCCGGGTTGTACGTGGACAATCTCCAACCTCGGCGCTGCCCCTCACCTTACCCTCTCTTCGTGAAAACGGGGAGAGGGGGTGTCGACGCTGGAGCTTATCCCTTCTCCCCCTTCTTCACGGGGAGAAGGTGCCGGCAGGCGGATGAGGGGCAGCGGCGAAGTTGAGAATTGCTCCGGAGCGATTACCCGGCCACCTTTTTCTCTTCTCTCGCAATAGCAGTGACCTGATGTCCTTTCGCGAACGCCTCCAGGCCTGGCGCTACAATCTCGTGCCCGACCATCTGGTCGGCGAGATACTGACCAAGCGCTGGACCGACAATGCCATTCCCTTCCTGGCACTGGTGGCAACACTCGGCGTGTTCGGTTCGATCATTCCGGGCTTCTTCAAACTGACCTCGCTGCAGGAATCGACCCGCCAGCTCGGTGAATTCTCGATGGTCGTCACCGGCATGACGGTGGTGATGCTTGGCGGCGGCATCGACCTGTCGGTCGGCTCGATCTTTGCGCTGTCCTGCTTTTCGGCCGTCTATGTCTTCTTCATCCTCGAACAGTCGATCTGGCTGGCGCTGGCCGCTTCGCTTGCCGCCGGCCTCGTCTTCGGCGCCGTCAACGGCTATCTCGTCGGATACCTCAGGCTGCGCGCCTTCCTCACCACGCTGGTGACCTTCATTTTCGGGCGGGCGCTGTTCGACATCCTGGTCACCACCTATGCCGCCGATGTGCAGCTGTCCCTAGCCACCTCCGATGTGCTCGACTTCATCGGCGACGGCACCTTCTGGGGCCTGTCGGTCTCGGTGTGGTTGGCCATTATCCTCGCCATCGTCACTCATATCGCGCTGACGCGCTCGCGGCCCGGCTGGCATGTGCTGGCGGTTGGCGGCTCCCGGCGCTCTGCCCACAATGCCGGCATCCGTGTGCGCCGCACCGTGTTCATGACTTATGTCTTCTCAGGCTTCTGCGCCTCGATCGGCGGCTTCCTCATAGCTTGCCGGCTGAGCGGAGCAGGGCCGGGCACCGGCCTCAACCTCGAGATCATGGCGCTGACCGCGGCGGTGGTCGGCGGTGTCAGCCTCGGAGGCGGGCGCGGCTCGGTGATCAAGGGGCTGATGGGCGCCATCATCGTTTTGACCATGACCAACGGCCTGATCAGGCTGGGCTACGGCACCGGCACCAACCAGATGGTGCTGGGCATCATGCTGGCAGTGGCGGTGACGATCGACATCCGCTGGCTGAAGAACCGCCACAAGGTGCTGAACGAGGTCTATGTCGCGCCGGTCTATCTCAGGATGGGCGAGACGCAGTCGGCGGCGCCCGGCTCCGGCACATCCTACGAACTCGACAATCGGCTGTCGGGCGCCGACCATATCGGGCTCGGCGAACTGGAAGGACCGGAAGATGTCATTCTCGACCGTGACGACCACCTCTATTGCGGCACGCGCCATGGCGAGATCGTCCGCTTCTTCGCGCCGGACTATGTGAAGTCGGAAGTGTTCGCTCATATCGGCGGCTTTCCGCTCGGCCTTGCCTTCGACAAATCAGGCAATCTGATCAGTTGTGTCGGCGCCATGGGGCTCTATTCCGTCTCGCCCGATCGTGAGGTCAAACGCCTGTCGGCCGAAACGTCGCGCTCCTGGACATCGGTCGTCGACGACGCACGGCTGCGCGATCCCAACGACTGCGACATAGCACCGGACGGCCGCATCTATTTCACCGACTCGACCAAGCGCTATGACGCGCATGACTGGGCGCTGGATTCGATCGAGAACCGCGCCACCGGCCGTCTTCTGGTCTATGACCCGAAGGACGGATCGACCAGGACGCTGCTCGACGGCTACCGCTACACCAACGGCGTGTGCATGGCGCATGACGGCAAGTCGCTGTTCTTCGCCGAGAGCTGGGCCTGCCGCGTGCATCGCTACTGGCTGGAAGGGCCGAAGGCCGGCACCGCCGAATGCGTCATCCGGGACATGCCGGGCTATCCTGATAACATCAACCGGGCGTCGGACGGCAATTACTGGATGGCGTGGCTCGGCATGCGCACGCCGAGCTTCGACCTGTCGCTGCGCCATCCCGACATGCGCAAGCGCATGACGCGCCGGCTGCCGCAGGACGAGTGGCTGTTCCCCAACATCAATACCGGGGGCGTGGTGAAATTTACGGAGGAGGGCAACATCGTCGAAGCGATGGGCGACCTCTCGGGCGGCGCGCATCCGATGGTCACCTCGATGCGCGAGCACAAGGGATATCTCTTCGTCGGCGGCATCCTCAACAACCGCATCGGCCGCTACAAGATTGCTGGCGCCGACCCGAATTGGACCAGCCCGGCTTCCTATTGGGGAGCAAAGCGATGATCCTCGATCCCATCCTGGATTTATTTCGCGGCAAGGCGGTGACGATCCCGCCGCTGGATGGCGCTTTCCGACCCAACACGCAGCTTGACGATGCGCCGGCGTTTGCCGAACTGACCGAGCCGGACAATCTGCTGATCTCTGGCGACAAGCTGCTCGCTTCCAGCGGCAACGCCGTCTATTCGATTGCCGCCGGTACCGCGCCCAAGTTGGTCGAGACCTTTGCGTCCACCGTTACCGCGCTGGCGTTCTCGCCATCGGGTGAGCTGACGGTCGGATTGGAAAGCGGCAAGCTCCTGGTCGGCGGTAGGGATGTTTCGCTACCGGCTGGTGTCAGCTGCATCACCGCGCTCGCCTATCCCGGTGACGGCGCTCTGTGGCTGGCCAATGGTTCGGCCGAATTCGCACCATCACAATGGGCGGCCGACCTGATGAAGAAAGGCGCGTCCGGATCGCTTTGGAAGCAGGATGCGGCAGGCGGGACCTTCCGCAAGGTGGCCGGCGCCATCGCCTTTCCCTATGGGCTCCATCCCATCGGCAGGGATGTGCTGGTGAGCGAGAGCTGGCGCCATCAGCTCATCCGCTTCGAGGCGGCAAGCGGCAGCCGCTCGACGGTGTTGACCCATCTGCCCGGCTATCCCGCGCGGCTGTCGCCGGCAGCCGATGGCGGCGCCTGGCTGACCCTGTTTGCGCCGCGCAACCGGCTGATCGAATTCGTGCTGCAGGAGACGCATTACCGTCAGGACATGATCGAGCAGGTGCCGCCGGCCTATTGGATCGCACCGGCTCTGGCCTCAAGCCGCAGCTTCCTCGAACCGCTGCAATGCGGCGGCATCCGCACGATGGGCATCCACAAGCCCTGGTCGCCGAGCCGCTCCTACGGTCTGGTGGTCAGGCTCGACCAGAAGATGCAGCCTCGGTTCAGCCTGCACAGCCGCGCCAACGGCATACGTCACGGCATTTGCAGCGTGGTTGAAAAAGATGGCGAACTGTTCGTCGCCTCGAAGGGCGGCGACTGCGTGTTGGCTGTCGATGCCGGGGGGTTTTGATGGAACCAATCGTGCGCCTGGAGAATGTCACCAAAAATTATCGCGGCGTGCCCGCGGTCAAGAATGTCAGCTTCGAATTGCGCAAGGGCGAGATCCACGCGCTGCTCGGCGAAAACGGCGCCGGCAAGTCGACGCTGACCAAGATCATCGCCGGAGTGGTCGACGCCAGTTCGGGCAAGATGTTCCACAAGGGACGCGAGATCGCTTACGCCTCGCCGCATGCGGCGCTCGAGGCGGGCATCGCAATGGTGTTCCAGGAGACCAGCCTGGTGCCGTCGATGACGGTGGCGCAGAATCTTTATCTCGGCACCGAGAAATTCCTCAACCGGCTGCGCGGCACCTACATTTCCGCGCAGCAGTTCCTGCAGTCGCTGAATTTTCCGGTCGACCCGAACGCCATGGTGGCGACGCTTGGCGCGGCCAAGCGCCAGATGGTCGAGATCGCGCGCGCCGTGCACCACAATGCCGAGATCATCATCTTCGACGAGCCGACCGCGACGTTGACGCCGGAGGAAAAGCGGCACTTCTTCGCGCTGATCCGGCGGCTCAAGGCGCGCGGCGTCTCCATCGTCTTCATCAGCCATGCGCTGGAAGAGGCGCTGCTGATTGCCGACCGTATCACCATCCTGCGCGACGGCGAGTTGGCCATCACCGACGACACGTCGGCCTTCGATCGCGACCGGATCGTTGCCGCCATGGTCGGGCGCACGCTGTCCGGGCAGATCTATCGCCAGCGAGACGAGGCCAGGCTGCGCAAGGCGGGCAAGAAAGTTCTGTCGGTGCAGGACATCTCAATGAGCAATGTCGTGCGCAACAATTCGTTCTCGATCTTCGAAGGCCAGATCACCGGCGTCTTCGGGCTGATCGGCTCCGGCCGTACCGAGACGTTCAAAATCGTGTCCGGCATCTACAAACGCGATTTCCTGCGCGGCGGGGCGATCGAGCTGGACGACAGGCCGGTGCGCTATCTCGTGCCGAGCGAAGCGGTAGCCGACGGCATCGTCTACGTCACGGAGGATCGCAAGAGCGAAGGCATTTTCGAGACGATGGGCATTGCCGAGAACCTGTTCGGCGGGCTGCTGGCAGCCGGCCGCGAAACGGCCTGGGTGATCAACCAGCAGGAAATGCGCGCGTTCTCCGCCGAATGGACCAAGACGCTGAATATCAAGGCGATCAACGACAATGCGCGCGTGGTTGAGCTTTCCGGCGGCAACCAGCAGAAGGTGGTTATCGGCAAGGGGCTGGTGCAAAAGCCGCGCGTCGTCATCTTCGACGAGCCGACGCGCGGCGTCGATGTCGGCGCCATCGCCGAGATTCACCAGATCATCAACCGGCTGGCAGACGAGGGTCTGGCCGTCGTGGTCATCTCGTCCTACCTGCCGGAGATCATGAACCTGTCCGACCGGATCCTGGTCTGCCGCCAAGGCCGCATCGTCGAAGAGTTTTCGCCGGCGGAGGCGACGGAGGAGAAGATTATGTATGCGGCGGTGCATTAGAGGGTGTGTCGGTATTCAGGTGAGGCCGGCCTGCAAACGCCAGCTTGACTTGAATCTCGACATACCCTCGCGGTGCCGTTTGCGCCGCAAAAGGCGAATAGGCGAATGAAGTGAATGGATAGCGGCGGCTGTTCAGCGTCCGATTCAAACGTCCGGCATCGAAAAACGAAAGGAAACACCATGGCCACCACCAGACTCCTGAGCGATGCCGAGGTGGAGAAAATCCCGGCCTTAAAGGCGGTGTTCGACGACATCCGCGCGACGCGCAAATCCGATTTCGTCAATAATTTCTGGCTCGGGCTGGCCAATGATCCTGCGGCGCTGAAGCGTATCTGGGAACAGCTCAAGGCGGTGATGGTTGCAGACAGTGCGATCGATCCGTTGACCAAGGAGATGATCTACATCGCGGTGTCGACCGCCAATGGCTGCTCCTATTGCGTCCATTCGCACACCGCGGCGGCGCGCGCCAAGGGCATGACAGACGCACAGCATGGCGAACTGGTGTCGATCATCGGGTTGGCGGGACAGACCAACCATCTGGTGACGGCAATGCAGATCCCGGTCGATCCACAGTTCGAGGTGAAGTGAGGAAAGACGCGTTACACCGGCCTGTAAACCTTCTCCGCCGCGTTCCAGAAAATGTCGGCTTCCGCCGCCGTGCCATGCTTCTCCACCGCATCGCGGTGCGCCTTGATCAGTTCGGCGTGGCCGGTCCAGAGCTTCTCGATCGGGAAGTTCGAGCCGAACATCAGATGGTCGCTGCCAAGAATATCGATCGCATTGTCGATGATGTAGGCGATCAGCGCCGGGTCGTTGCGGTGAACGAAGGTGCCGAGGCCAGACAGCTTGGCGTAGAGATTGGGCGCCGCCGACAGCGTGCGCAGGCCGGCCTTCCAGGCTTCGGTGGTTTCCGGTTCCATGCCGGTCAGCATGCCGGCGTGGGTCAGGATGAAATTCGTCTCCGGGTTTTCGCCGACCAGCGTCAGCCCGTCCTTCATCTGGGCGGGGAAGAGCTGCAGGTCGAAGGACAGGCCGTAATCCTTCAGCCGCGCGACGTTGGCGCGGACCTTGGGGTCGATCACCTGGTCGGCCGAGGCGGCGAAGCGGAAGGCCGGGGTCTCGTGCCAGTGCAGTTGCATGCGCACGCCGCGCAGCAGCCTGTATTTCATCAACCGGTCGATCTGCGGCCTGACATCGTCCACCGTCATGTCGGCATAGCCGACGATGGCGTGCGGCCAGCCGGTCTCGTCAGCGGTCTTCTGCAGGAAGGCGACCTCCTTCTCGAAATCCTCCTTGGCCCAATTGGTCTGGACATAAACGGCTTTTTCGACGCCCGAACCTTTTTGGTCGGCCAAAAATTCATCGATCGGATAGTCGCGGCGGATCGGTTCGTAAGGGCCGAAGATGCGCGGCACCATCGGGCCGACCAGCCATGGTTGGTCCTTCTGGCGCCAGATGTGGAAATGCGCGTCGATGGCTTTCTGCATCACGATACCCTTTTCCAGATGGTCGCGGCCGCCGGGGCGGGGCGTGCGAGCGACAGGATGAAATCGGTGAGGCCGGCCAGCGACGAGCCGTCGACCAGATCGTCGAGGTCGGGCAGGATGGCGCGCAGCGCCGCTGTCGCCGGCTGGAAGCGCGGATCGCCGGCCAGCGGGGTCGCCAGCGACAGCCGGAAGGCGCGGGCGCTAAGCCTGCGCATGGCAATCTCCAGTTCGGCATGGTCGCCGCGCTCCAGCGCGTCGGAGAGAATGACGACCGCGGCGCCGCGCGTGAACGACGAAAAGCGCGGCACCGAGAGGAATGCCAGCAGGGTCGGTCCCATGCGGGTGCCGCCATCCCAATCGTCGACCTGGGCCGCCGCGCGCGCCAGCGCCTGATCGCGGTCGCGGATGCGCAATGCCGAGGTGATGCGGGTGAGCCGCGTGCCGAAGGTAAAGATCTCGGCGCGGTCCGCGCCCTGCACGGCGGCATGCGCCAGCTTGAGATAGTCGGCGGTGTGCAGCTTCATCGAGCCGGAGACATCGATCAAGAGCAGCAGTTTGCGCGGCACGGTCTGGCGGCGGCGCAGCAGCGGCGAGGGGACATCGCCATCTGCGCCGACGATTTCCCTGAGCGAGCGGCGCAGGTCGAGCTTGCCGCGCGAATGGGTACGCACGGTGCGGAAGGAACGTCGGGCGGGCAGGGCCGATGACAGCTTTCGGCGAAACGCGGTCAGACTGTCGTCGTCGCGCTGGAAGTCGCGCGAGCTCAACTGCTCCAGGGCGGAAGACAACTCGCCGCCTTCCTGTTTCTGCTCGGCCTCGATCCGTTCGTCGTCGGCACCGCCATCATCCTTGATGCGCGTTTCCTCGTCTGCATCGCCTTCGATCACAGCTGACGCGTTGCCATAGAAATGGCTCTGGAAATGCGCTTCGAATTCGTCGCGGCGGTCAGGCGGCGGCGCTAGTGTGGCCAGGGCCGCCTCACGGATGTCCGCCATCGAGCGCGGCCCCAGCAGGGTCACGGCCTGCATGAAACGGGAGACTTGTTCCGGGGCAATAGCGAAGCCGTAGCGGCGCAGCAGGCGAGCGAAGCTGAGCAAGGGCGTTGCGGCGCGGGGGAGATGTCCGGCAGGACAGAGGGGGGCGCTGTCCCGCCCGCGTTGCTGAATGACGTCGCGGCTCACGCCAGCACCTCGTCGACGATCCGGCCGAGCTCGGGCGCGATGTAGGACAGATCCTCCTCGTCCTTGATCAGCACGCCGATGGCGCGGCGGAAGGCTTCCGGCCATGGACTGCCGCCTTTTTCGAGAATGGTCGCGGCATTGGCCCATTCGACCGCCTCGGCGATGCCGGGCGGTTTGGCGAGTGGACGCGCGCGGATGGTCTGCACGGCTGTGGCCACGGCGCGTGCCGTTGCCTCTGCGACATCGCCGGCGCGCAGCATGATGATGGCCGCCTCACGCTCGGCATCGGGATAGCCAATCCAGTGATAGACGCAACGCCGCCGGAGCGCTTCGGCGAGTTCGCGGGTGCGGTTGGAGGTCAGGATGACGATCGGCTGTGTGGTGGCGCGGATGGTGCCGCGCTCGGGAATGCTGATCTGGAAGTCGGAAAGAAACTCCAACAGCAGCGCCTCGAATTCGTGGTCGGAACGGTCGATCTCGTCGACCAGCAGGATGCGCTGCTCCGGCGCCTTCAGGACCTGCAGCAGCGGGCGGGCGATCAGAAAGCGGTCGTCGTAGATATCGACTTCTTGCTCGCCGGCATGGCGGATGGCGAGCAGCTGGCGCTGGTAGTTCCACTCATAGAGTGCATGCGCGGCGTCTATGCCTTCATAGCATTGCAACCGCACCAGATCGCGGCCGAGCAGTTCGGCCATTGCCTTGGCCGCTTCCGTCTTGCCGACGCCCGGAGCGCCTTCGAGCAGCAGCGGCTTGCCCAGCCGGATCGCCAGGAAGATGGCCGTCGCCAGGCTTTCATCAGCCAGATAATGCGAGGCAGCGAGGCGCTCGGCGACCGCTTCTGGCGAAGTCGCGACCGTTTCGGCGTTTACCTCGGGCATGTCGGTTCTCAGGTCGTCGCTTGCGCCTTGAGCGCACGCAAAATGCGTTCCGGCGTGATCGGTAGCGTGTCGATGCGCACGCCGACAGCGTCGAAAACGGCATTGGCGACCGCCGGAATCTGTGGATTGGCGCACATTTCGCCGGGCCCCTTGGCGCCGTAAGGACCATCTGCCGAGGGCCGCTCCAGCACGATAATCTCGGTTTCGGCCAGGTCGCCGGGACCTGGCATCAGATACTGGTTGAAGTCGGTGCCGCCGTGGTCACGGTTAGGATAATAGGGCTCGGTCGTTTCGTAGAGCGCATGGCTGATGCCCATCCAGGAGCCGCCGACCAGCTGCTGCTCGACCATCTTGGGATTCAGCGCACGGCCGATCTCGAAGACGTTCTTCACCGTCAGCACCGTCACCTCGCCGGTCTCGTCATCGACCTCGACCTCGGCCACCGTGCAGGCATGCGCGTAACAGGTCGACGGCTTCATCGCGCCGGTCTCCTTCTCCGGATAGGAGCGCGGGATGAGGAACATGCCGCGTCCCGAGATCGAGCGGCCGCGCTTGAAATGCGCCGACAGAGCGACGTCGAAGATCGAGATCGATTTCTGCGGCGCGCCCTTCACCAATATGTTGCCCTGACCGTCGGTCTCGAGGTCGGAGGCGTTGACCTCCAACTCCTCCGCGGCCACTTCCAGCATCACCTGGCGGGCTTCCCTCGCCGCCTGGATGACGGCGTTGCCGGCGCGGTGCGTGCCGCGCGAGGCGAAAGTGCCCATGCAGTGCGGGCCGGTGTCGGTATCGGCGGTGTCGACGACGACGCGGTCGGTCGGCACGCCAATTGTCTCGGCGCAGATCTGCGCCATGATCTGCTTCATGCCCTGGCCGAGATCGACCGATGATAGGGTCACCATGAAATTGCCGGTTGGGGTCGAATGCACCAGCGCCTGGGTGGGATCGCCGCCAAGGTTCATGCCCGTGGGATAATTGATCGCGGCAACGCCGCGTCCGCGCCTGATCGCCATCTCAAGCTCCCTTCGCGTAGGAGGACATCGCCATGTACTTCTCGGCCACGGGCCAGTTGGCGGCGCGCGAAGCCTCCTGCATGCACTCTATGAGGGCCGCCCCTTCGGTCGGCTGGCGATGCGCCTTCATATCGCCGTCGCGATAGGCGTTGATGAAGCGGAATTCGAGCGGATCCATGCCGATCAGCCGCGCCAGCTTGTCCATCTGCACCTCCAGCGCGAAGTCACCGATGGTGACGCCAAAGCCGCGCATGGCGGAGGAGGGGGTGCGGTTGGTGTAGACGCAGTACGTGTCGATCCAGACATTGGGGATGGTGTAGGGGCCGGGATAGTGCCCCGCGCCCTTCTGGGCGCCATAGGGCGAATGGCGGGAGTAGGCGCCGGCGTCGGTGTAGCCGGTGACTTTGCGCGCGACGATGCGGCCGTCCTTCATCACGCCGTCCTTGATGACGACCTTTTCGGCCGCGCGAGGTGACGAAATCTGCATCTCCTCCTCGCGGCTGTAGGTAAAACAGACCGGTCGCCCTGTTAGCTTGGCGCCGAGGATCGCGATCGGTTCGACGATGACATCGACCTTGCCGCCAAAGCCGCCGCCGACCGTGCCGCCGACGAAATGCAGCTTGCTGCCCGGCATCTGCAAAATGATCGACGTGTTGTCGAGGGTGAAGAACATCGCCTGCGTGTTGGTATAGCAGGTGAAGCGGTCATTGCCCTCCGGTGCCACGATACAGCCGGTGGTCTCGGTCGGCGCATGCTCTATCGGCGAGGACTGGTAGCTTTGTTCGAGGACGTAGTCGGCCTCGGCAAACCCCGCCTCGACATCGCCGAAGCGCACCTTGCGGCACTCGCCGCTGTCATAGAGATAGTAGTTCTGGCCGTGATACTCGTTGACGAGGGGCGCGCCGGGCTTCAGCGCTTCCTCCATGTCGAAGACGGCCGGCAGCACCTCGTAGTCGACCTTGACCTTGGCCGCGGCTTCCTGGGCGGCGCGCTCCGTCTCGGCCAGCACCGCCACCACGGCCTCGCCCTTCCAGCGCACCTTGCCGTCGGCCAGAACCGCCTCGTCCTCCGGCCCGATCTGGATCAGGATCAGGATGGTGTAGACATTGTGCGGGACGTCCCTGGCGGTGAGAATTTTCACCACGCCCGGATGTTTTTCCGCTTCGGACGTATCGATCGATCGGATGCGGGCATGATGGTGCGGGCTGCGCACCATCTTCAGATGCAGCATGCCGGGAAAGTTGCGGTCGGCGAAATAGGCGGTTTTGCCGGTGACATGGCCGGGCGAATCCGAGCGGGGCCTCGGCTGGCCGATCTCGTTGAGGTCATCCTTGCGGACGTCCGAAAAATAGCTTTTGCGCAGTTCCATCTTGCTTCCCTCAGGCCGCGTTCTGCGAGTTGGCGCGAGCGGCGGTGAGCACCGCCTGGATGATAGGCTCGTAGCCTGTACAGCGGCATATGTTGCCCGACAGCGCTTCGACGACATCGTCGCGGCTGGGATCGGGCGTGTGGTCGAGCAACACCTTGGCCGCCATGAGCATGCCCGGCGTGCAGAAGCCGCATTGGGTGGCGAAGGCGTCGAGAAAGGCGCGCTGCAGCGGATGCAGGACGCCGCCTTCGGCAAGACCCGATGTGGTGGTGATGGCAGCGCCGTTGCAGGTTTCGGCGAGCGTCAGACAGGACAGCCGGAGCTCACCGTCGACGATCACCGAGCAGGCGCCACAGGTGCCTTGATGGCAGCCGCCCTTCGGCGAAGTGTCGCCGATCTTGTCGCGCAAGGCGTTGAGCAGCGTGGTGCCGCTTTCGACGAATTCGGCCTTCTCAGAACCGTTGAGCGTGAACTGGACGGGAACCTTTGCCATTCTTCCTCCTTGCGCGCCTGCCCCGCAGGGCAAGCGCGCGCCCCGAATGTGACTAGCTGAGCAGCAGCCGACCGAGATGAACCGGCAGCACTTGCGCGCGATACCAGGCGCTGGCGATCGGGTCGGTGATTGGTGCGGTGCCGTCGCCCGCGGCGGCCAGTGCCGAAGCGATGCCGTCCGCGTCCAGTGTCCTGCCGAGCAGCGCTTTTTCGGCTGTCTTGGCTCGCATCGGCCGGTCGGCCATACAACCGAGCGCGATGCGCGCCGAGGATATCGTGCCGTCGCCGGCTTGTTCCAGGATAGCGGCGATACTGAGCACCGAGACGCCCTTGGGCTTTACCCGCGAGACCTTCACGAATCGAAAGCTTCCCTGTGCCGGCCGCGTGAAGCTGACCGAGGTGACGATCGCGCGGCTCCCGCCCCGCTTGGCCAGAAACGCTTCCATCGGCATTTCGCCGTCATTGGTGCTCACCATGGCGTCCAGCGCCAGCAGGGCGACTGCGAAATCGCCATAGGGGCTTGGCGCAAACAGATTGCCGCCGACGGTCGCCATGTTGCGGATCGCCGGACCGCCAACCGCACGCGCGGCCTTGGCAAGCTGGCCGAGCTCGGGATGGCGGGCGATCGCCGCCATGGTCACCGAAGCGCCGATGCGGATCGTGCCGCCGGAGACCGTGATGACCGACAAGGCCGGGTCGGTCGACCTGACAAGGCCGGAGACCGAAACGTCGCCCTCATTGGCGGCGCGCAAGACGAGCGTGCCACCGCCGAGATAGCGCGTGCCGGCGGCTTTCAGCGCCGCGCTGGCGTCTTTCACCGTTGCAAAACTCTGCAATGCCAGCGCCACGGCCCGCTCCTCAACCCTGGCCGGCGAAATGGCTCTTCAGGGCGTTGAAGCCGCCCTGGAAGACATTGGCGCCCATGCCCTCGGCCAGCTTGTCGGCTTCTTCGGGTGCTGCGTCGAAGCTGGCGGTCCATTCGGCATAGGTGCGGTCGCCGTCGGTGACGCGCCGCAATTGCAGCGTAGCCCTGTGGTTGGTGAGCGGCTGCGGCGTTTCCAGGATCGAATAGCTGACGAGGAAATTCTCATCGGAGAAATCGAGCAGCTTTTCGCGCAGCCGCGCGCCGCTGGCCAGCTGGAAGTTGCGCACGCAGCCGATCGTGATGGCGTCCTTGCCGTCCTCGATATGGCTTTCGACCATGCGCGGATGCCAATTCGGCAGTCCGTTGAAGTCGCGGATGCGCGCCCAGACCTTTTCGACCGGCGCGTCGATGACGGTGGAGATGGTGACATCAGCCATATGCTCTTTCCCTTGCAAACATTCTGCTTAGGACGGTAGGCCGACCGTGGTCGCGGTGCTTATCAATGCGTCTTGGGCACGTATCAATCAGTCTGAAAATAGCCGCTTTCCGGCCCGTCAGGACACTGCTCGCGCCGCTTCGCGATAGAGCGTCGGCGGCACGCCGACATGGTCGCGGAAGAAACGCGAGAAATTGCCCTGGGTGGTGAAGCCGAGATTGCAGGCGACCGATATCAGCGGCTCATGCGACCACTGGAGCTGGCGCACCGCTTCCTCCATGCGCAGCGTGTTCCAGTAGACGTTGGGCGTCAAACTGGTCTGTTCCTTGAACAGGGCGAAGAAATGCGGCCGCGACAGGCCGACGCTGCGCGCCACGTCATCGAACGAGATACGCTCGCAGACATTGGCTTTCATCAGCTGGATCGCCTTGCGGACGCGGAAATCCTGCATGGTGTTCACGCGGCCGCGCGGCTCCTGCGGAGCTGAAGCGTCGGCGGCATCCAGCACCGAGTCGATGAAGCGCTCGATCTCGTAACTGGCGACATCGTCGATGCTCTCATTGTCGGTCAGATGATCGAGCAGGCCGGCAGCAGCCTGGTGCAGCCAGGGTTCGAGCGTGATTGCCGCCTGCGCGAAAAGCGGCGCGGACGAGGGCAGGTCACGGCGCCGCCGTGCCCAGTCCGGGTCGATGTAAAAGGCGAGGAACAGGCCTGGGGTGCCGTCCTGCGACAGCACATGGCTATGCGGCTGCAGCGAGTTGATGCCGGCAGCCGTGCCAGGTCCAAGCAGGACCGTCTCACGGCCGATGGTCATCTCGCCGGCGGTGCCTTCCAGCCAGATGATGAGATGTGCCTCGACATGGGCATGGGTGACGAAGTCGCTCGCGACATTCAGGACAGAAACATGTCCGAACCGGCCCCAGTAGAGCCTGATCGCTTCCGTCATGGGTATATCCTCCCGCAGGCGACTGGCCTCCCTTCGCCTGCTTGGGGATTGTGCGGCCGGTTTTCCGTATCCGTCAAGGCATAGCCGCACGCCCGGTATTCGCGGCAGGCCGCTTCAGCCGATTTTCAGACTGAGCGATAGGACCGAAATGAACGCCGCTTCGGCGAAGACAGGCTTTTAGTCGCTTCGCCTGAAGTTGCGGATGCGGTCGAACAGCACCGCCAGCAGGATGGCGCCGCCGATGAAGGTGCCCTGCCAGAAGGCGTTAATGCCGAGCAGGCCGAGGCTGTTGCGGATCACCTCGATGAGGGCGGCACCCACGATCGCGCCAAAGGCGGTGCCGACGCCGCCGGCGAGATTGGCGCCGCCGATGACGGTGGCGGCGATGACCTGCAGCTCCATGCCGTTGCCGAGATTGGTGGTGACGGCGCCCAGCCAGCCGGTCTGGATGATGCCGGCTATTCCCGCCGACAGCGCCGAAATCATGTAGACGGCGACCTTGATCTGGCGCACCGGAACGCCGGTCAGCGTCGCCGCATGCTCGTTGCCGCCAATGGCGAAGATATGCCGGCCGAACTTGGTCCAGCGCAGGATGAAGCCGGTGATCAGCGCCAAAAGGATCATGTAGAGCACCGGATTGGCGATCCCGAACAGCCAGGCGCCGCCGCCCAGCGCCAGCAGCTTGTCGTGATCGGGCCCGAACTGGAAGACGACGGTGTTGTTGGAGGCGACCATGGCGAGGCTGCGGGCGATCGACAGCATGCCGAGCGTGACCACGAAGGGCGGGAAGCCGAGATAGGCGATCAGAATGCCGTTGAAGCCGCCGATGACGAGTGCCGTGGCGATCGAGGCCAGGATGCCGACTTCGATCGAAAACCCGGCATGCATGGTAACGGCCAGCACCATCGAGCACAGGCACAGCACCGAACCGACCGAGAGGTCGATGCCGCCGGTGATGATGACGAAGGTCATTCCCAGCGCGACAATGGCGACGAAGGTGACGTTGCGGGTGATGTTGAAGAGGTTCTTCGGGGTGGCGAAGGCATCCGTCGCAAAGGATAGGAAGATACAGGCGAGGATGACGGCGATCACCACCCAGAACGTCTGGCTGGAGAACAGCCGCGACAGAAAACTGTGCTGTTTCTGCGCGATCGTCTGATCAAGGGTGACTGCCATTATCGACCTTTCCTGCCGGCAGCGAAACGCGCCAGCGCAATGAAATCCGGTTTTGCCGCTCTCACACCACCTGCTCGATGGCGCCGGTGATCAGCCCTGTCACTTCCTCGGGCGAACTCGAGGCGATCGCCTTGTCGGCGACTTTCCTGCCGCGCCGCATGACGATGACGCGGTCGGCGACGTCGAAAACGTCGGGCATGCGGTGGCTGATCAGCACCACGGCGATGCCCTGGTCGCGCAAATGGCGAATCAGGTTGAGGACCTCCGCCACCTGGCGGACCGAAATCGCCGCTGTCGGCTCGTCCATCAGCACGATCTTGGCCTGTGACAGCATGGTGCGGGCGATCGCCACCGCCTGGCGCTGACCGCCGGACATCTGCTTGACGAGGTCGCGCGGGCGCGTCTCGGATTTGAGCTCGGCGAATATCTGGCCGGCGCGCTTGTACATGGCGGCATAGTCGAGGATACGGAAGGGCCCGACGCCGCGGCGCAGTTCGCGGCCGAGATAGACATTGGCCGCCGCCGTCAAATTATTGCACAGCGCCAGATCCTGGTGGACGATCTCGATGCCGTGCTGGCGGGCCTCGACCGGCTTGTGCAGGATCAGATCCTTGCCGTCCATCTGCATGGTGCCGTGGCTCGGGCGGAAATTGCCGGCGATCATCTTGACCAGCGTCGACTTGCCGGCGCCGTTGTCACCCATCAGGCCGACGACCTGGCCGGGCTCGATCGACAGCGACACGTCGTTCACCGCCTGGATGGCGCCGAAATGCTTCGAGATGTTGGTGAGTTCGAGAACCGCCACCAGCCTTTTGCCTCCCATGTCTGGCCGTCTGTCCCGGAAGGGGCGACGGCTTCGGTTCGCTACCCCAGCTCCTCCCGGAAGCAGCGACGCGGTCATTTACGCAAATGCCTGCATGGGCGTCAATTGTCTGACGAATAAGATTTGGGCAATTGTCGGACGAATGAGATCCCGCCTTTCGGGAAAAATCCGTTTTGTAGGACAAATAGCAATTGACGTTGGCGGCAAGCCGTTATTAGTTGAGCGTCGGAGGAAGATATGCCGGCTTTGACGACGTTGTTTGGCGGCGCAACCGGTAGAGGATTATCGACCGTGCCGGCATCGTTGCCGGGCTGGTCGCATCTGAAAATACTTATCGGCCTGGCCTGACGGCACGAGCGCTTGCTTCTGTCATCTCGCATTCGGCCGATCTGTGTGGCGGGCACGCCGTGTCCGTCTGTTTCCAAGGGAGGACTGACATGAGGAAAACAGTTTTGCTCGCCGCCGTCGCCGCCATGGCGTTGGGCGCCGGGCCGGCTTTGGCCAAGAAGCAGCTCGTCATCGTGGTGAAAGGTCTCGACAATCCGTTCTTCGAGGCGATCCACCAGGGCTGCGAGAAATGGAACAAGGAAAACGCCAGCTCGGAATATGAGTGCTTCTACACCGGT
This sequence comes from Mesorhizobium sp. B2-6-1, assembly GCF_006440475.1. Taxonomy (NCBI): domain Bacteria; kingdom Pseudomonadati; phylum Pseudomonadota; class Alphaproteobacteria; order Hyphomicrobiales; family Phyllobacteriaceae; genus Mesorhizobium; species Mesorhizobium sp. B2-6-1. The sequence continues at coordinate 16,043 of NZ_VFUH01000025.1, read as the reverse complement.
CCGGCGTCGACTTCCGACGAGGCCGGCGAGGCGCAGATCGTGCAGGATATGCTGAGCAAGCCGGACACGGTGGCGATGGCGATTTCGCCGTCCAACGCGCCGCTGATCGCGCAAACGATCAAAAGCGCCAACCCGTCGATCCCGATCATGACCGTCGATGCCGATCTTGCCAAGGAAGACGCAGCACTTCGCAAGACTTATCTCGGCACCGACAACTATCTGATGGGCAAGAAGATCGGCGAATACATAAAGAAGGCCAAGCCGAAGGGCGGCACGATCTGCACCATCGAGGGCAATCCGGCGGCCGACAACATCCTTCGCCGCGCGCAAGGCATGCGTGACGCGCTGTCGGGCAAGGAAGGACTTGCAGCCCTTGCCGGCGAAGGCGGCTGGACGGAAGTGGCGGGCTGTCCGGTGTTCACCAACGACGACGGCGCCAAGGGCGTCCAGGCGATGACCGACATCCTTGCCGCCAACCCCAAGCTCGATGCGTTCGGCATCATGGGCGGCTGGCCGCTGTTCGGCGCGCCGCAGCCCTATCGCGATCTGGTTGGACCGCTGAAGGACAAGCTGGCCAGCAACGACTTCGTCATCGGCGCCGCCGACACGATCGGCGACGAGGTGGCGATCGCGCGGGATGGCCTTGTCACCGCGCTGGTCGGCCAGCGGCCGTTCGAGATGGGCTACAAGGCGCCGTCCGTGATGATCGACCTGGTCGAAGGCAAGAAGGTCGACGATCCGGTGTTCACCGGCCTCGACGAATGTACCAAGGATACGGTCGACACCTGCATCCAGAAGTAGGCGTCTCGATCGGGGCGCCCGTCAACGGGCGCCCCGCCACCTCTGCTGACGAACAGGGACACGCATTTCAGGGGCAGCGGCTCCGGCTTTGGCGCGCCCGTGGTTCGAATTTTCGGCAATGGCATCGGCGCACCCGACAGTTCCTGACCGGAACAGGTACGGCCGACGCATTGGAACGTGGATGCCGGACGAAAAGTCAAACAAGCGAGCCATTCGGACCAAGGCACAGGCCGGCCGCCGTCCGGCCGCCATGCGCCGGCCCGATGCGGCGCACTTTCCCGGTGCCAGCGTGCACGCCTCGCTGGCCAGCGAGATCGGGCTCAGGATCGTGCGCGGCGACTATCCGCCAGGCACCATCCTGCCCAACGAAGCCCAATGGTCGCGAACGTTCAACGTCAGCCGCTCGGCGGTGCGCGAGGCGATCAAGATGCTGATGGCCAAAAGCCTGCTCGCTTCGCGCCCCAAGATCGGCAGTTGGGTCGAACCGAAGGAGCGCTGGAACCTACTCGACCGCGACGTGCTCGCCTGGTACGCGACCGCGCCGGACCGTGAGGTGTTCCTGCGGACGGTACAGGAGTTCCGCCACATCATCGAGCCGGAAGCGAGCGCCTTTGCCGCGGTGCGGCGCAGCGACGAGCAGATGGCCGAGATCAGCCAGGCCTGCCGCGAGATGGGCGAGGCGGCAAGCCTTCAGGAGCGCATCCGGGCCGACACGCGCTTTCATCTTGCCATCCTGCGGGCCTCCGGCAACGATCTGCTGGTGCCGCTCGGCGTGCTCATCGAGTCGGCGCTCGACCATCTCTTCGTCTTCACGACTCAGCAGGTCGGCGACCAACGGCGGGCCCAGAGGCTGCACGAGGCGATCGAGAAGAATATTCGTTTGCAGCGCCCCTCAGCGGCGCGCAACGCCGTGCACAAGCTACTCGCCGATACCGATGAAGGGATCGGAAGAGGGCGAGGGTGATCGACGCTCGCGCTTGGTGATCACCTTTCTATGGACAATGCGTAGCCTTCTGCGGCCTTTCGCAGGCTCCCGGCGTTCGAAGCTCGAAAAGCCAAGCTATTGGCTTTTCATCCGGTGCGCGGACCGCTTCTCACCCTTAAATCGTCTGTTTCTTTCCATCTTTCATCGGCATCAGATCGACACCGTTGACCTTGCCGATATGGGTGGCCAGCATCGGCACGTACTGCTCGGCCGGTCCGGTGGCGTGTGCTCCGGCGAAAGCGTTCTTGGTGGCGTTGCCGAGGGGGTTGGCAATGCCGGCAGAACCCGCCATCGATTCGAGGTAGGTCAAGTCCTTGAAGGCGTTGGCAATAGTGAATTTGTGGGCGTCGCGGTCGCCCTCCAACGTCCAGCGCATGAAGGTCTGGTAGAAGCCGCAATCCATGCGGCCGTTGCGGATGACGCTGTCGAAGCGCTGCGGCGAGATGCCGACCTTCTCGGCCAAGGCCAATGCCTCGGAATAGATCGCCGCATAGCCCAGCGAGACGAAATTGTTGAGCAATTTCATGCGGTGGCCGTCGCCGGTGTCGCCGATATGGACGATACGGCCGGCCCAGGTTTCGATCACCGGTTTGACCCTGGCAAAGACGGCGTCGGGTGCGCCGACCATGGCGTCGAGCGTGCCTTCCCAAGCCTCCTTCGGCGTGCGGCTGAGCGGTGCATCGACATAGTTGACGCCGAGCGCCTTGAGTTCGGCGGCCAGCGCAACGGTCGAGACCGGGTCGGAGGTCGAGCAGTCGACGACTACCGAGCCTTTTCTCAATCCTTCCTTGAGACCGCCGGGGCCTCGAATGATGGCTTCGACCTCACGCGAACCGGTGACGCAGATGAAGACGATCGTCGATGCCGCCGCCACGTCGCGGGAGGTCGAGGCTTCGTGGGCGCCGCGATTAGCCATATCCTCCGCCGGCTTGCGATTCTTGCGGCCGAGGAAGGTCAGGTGATAGCCTTTATCGACGATGTTCTTGGCGATGCCATGACCCATCAGGCCAAGGCCGATGAAGCCGATCTTCTCGCTCGCGGCGGTCGTGTTCATGCTGTCTGTCCTGTGTTGCGATTATCGATAATGTCGCCGCTCTTTTAGCCGCAAGCGGTTGCAGAAAGCAATATTGTCTGACAATACACATAATTCCTGAGCTTTCGTGGAGACCAGAATAATGAAGCGGATCATGTTCACCGGCGGCAGCGGCAAGGCTGGGCGCCACGTCGTGCAATATCTGGTGGAGCAGGGCTGCCAGGTGCTCAACATCGACACCAAGCCGCTCGACAATCCCAAGGTGCGCACGCTGATCACCGACATCACCGACAGCGGGCAGGTGTTCAACGCGCTGTCGAGCTATGCGGGCTTGCATGAATTCGACCCGTCGCTGCGCCCCCAGCCCGTCGACGCCGTGGTGCATTTCGCCGCGATCCCGCGCATCATGATCACGCCCGACAACGAAGTGTTCCGCATCAACGCGCTCGGTACCTACAATGTCATCGAGGCGGCGGTGAAGCTCGGCATCCGCAAGGTGATAATCGCCTCCAGCGAGACCACCTACGGGCTGGTCTTCGCCAACGAGCCGCGCACGCCCAAATATTTCCCGCTCGACGAAGAATACGACGTCGATCCGATGGACAGCTATGCCCTTTCCAAGGTGGTCAACGAGAAGACGGCACGGGCCTTTGCGCAGCGCGACGGTGCCGACATCTATGCATTGCGCATCGGCAACGTCATTGAACCGCACGAATACTCCCTGTTTCCGAAATGGTTCGCCGATCCCGGTTTCCGCAAGCGCATCGCCTGGAGCTATGTCGATGCGCGCGACCTCGGCCAGATCACGCTGCGCGCCATCGAGAAGGATGGGCTCGGCTACCAGGTGTTCAACGCTGCCAATGACGACACGTCGTCGGACCTGCCGACCGCGGAACTGCTGAAGCGCTTCTATCCCGGTGTGCCGGTCAAGGGTGAGCTCGGCGAATTCGAGACGCTGCTGTCCAATCGCAAGGCGCGCGACATGTTGGGCTTTCGGCCGGAACACAGCTGGCGCAAATACGTGAGGATCTCTTGAAAACAGGCCCCGCCGGGGGGTTGAGCTGTGCACAGAAGCCGGCGTTGCGGGTGAACCCGCTTGCCGTGCTTGACAGCTTGCTCAATCCGGACTTTCTGGAGCCTATGCGGGACGCGAAGCCGAACAAGGAAAAATCGCCGGCAAAAGCGGCATCGGCCGAGCGTCAGGCCGGCGTTCGCCGCACCGATGCGGCGCGCATTCCGGGTTCCAGCGTGCACACCTCGCTGGCCAGCGAAATCGGGCTCAGGATCGTGCGCGGCGACTATCCGCCCGGCACCATCCTGCCCAACGAAGCCAAATGGTCGGAGACCTTCAGCGTCAGCCGCTCGGCGGTACGCGAGGCGATCAAGATGCTGATGGCCAAAAGCCTGCTCGCCTCGCGCCCGAAGATCGGCAGCTGGGTCGAGCCGAAAGAACGTTGGAATCTGCTCGACCGCGACGTGCTTGCCTGGTACGCGACCTCGCCGGACCGCGAGGTATTTCTGAAGACGGTGCAGGAATTCCGCCACATCATCGAGCCGGAGGCATCCGCTTTTGCCGCCATGCGGCGGACCGACGAGCAGATGGCCGAAATCAGCCAGGCCTGCCGCGAGATGGGCGAGGCACCAAGCCTGCAGGAGCGCACCCGCGCCGACACGCGCTTTCATCTCGCGATCCTGCGGGCGTCTGGCAACGACCTGCTGGTGCCGCTCGGGGTGCTGATCGAATCCGCCTTCGACCATCTCTTCACCTATACGACGCGGGAACTCGACGATTTGCAGCACGCACAGAAGATGCATGAGGCGATCGAGAAGAACATCCGCCTGCAGCGGCCCGACGCGGCGCGTGCCGCGGTGCGCAAGCTGCTCGCCAACACAGACGGCGTGATCAGGTCACGATAAGCCGTTCCAGGAACCCGTCACGCGGCTTGCTGCCTACTCTTCCTTCTCACGTCCGAACGCCGCGCGCAGTTCGTCCTTGGCGTCCTCGAGCACCTTCTTCTGCTTCGCCGGCAGGTTCTTGCCGGCACGGTTGATGTAGAAGTTCAGCATCGACATGGCGGACTGGAACGGTTCGGCCTTGCGCCGGTCGCTGTGTTCGGCCGACCGCTTGAGCGAAGCCGCGATCTTCTTCGGGTCGTGGGATTCGAAGACATGGTCTTCGAGATCCATGGCATTGCTGTGCTCGGTCACCTCAGCCGACCATTTCCGTTTCGCGGTCATGGCAATCTCCTTCGCGTTGAGCCGATTGCAAAACGTCCTTCATCGTCGCACGTTCCGGTGAGCCCGGAACCGGCGAACCCTGGAACCATGGAATTACCCACGTGGCGCTGCTCGGCGCCGCGAATGCGCCGATAGTGGTGGAAGGACCGTCGGCCGCTAGGCCGCATGACCGCGACCATGGTCAATGTCGATGACGGATGGGAAACAGCTTGGCCTCGATCTTCTCCTCACCAGCAGCCGGCAATGCGGTCGTCGACAGCTCGCATGCATGGATACGGCTGGCGGTGTCGATGCTTTTGTCAACAGTCGGCGGCGTCGGCATGTGGGCCGTGGTCGTGGTGCTGCCGGCCGTGCAGGCCGAGTTCGGCGTCGACAGGGCCGACGCCGCTCTGCCCTACACCGCGACCATGGTCGGCTTTGCCGCCGGAAACGTTCTGGTCGGGCGCGCCATCGACCGTGTCGGCTACTGGATCCCGGCGCTTGTTTCCTCGATGGCGCTGGTTGCCGGCTTCCTGCTGGCGGCGCTGTCGACCTCGATCCTGCAGTTCACGCTCGCCCAGGGCTTGCTGATCGGGGTCGGTACATCGGCGATCTTCGGGCCGCTGATCGCTGACATCTCGCATTGGTTCAACCGCCGGCGCGGCGTCGCCGTGGCGGCGGCCGCGGCCGGCAGCTATCTCGCCGGAACGATCTGGCCTACCGTCATGCCACCCCTGATGAAGGCGGAAGGCTGGCGCTTCACCTATGTGGCCATCGGCATCTTCTGCCTGGCGACCATGGTGCCGCTGGTGCTGATGCTGCGGCGCGGCGCCCCGATCGCGGCCGCCGGTTCCGCGGGCAGCCGGCTGGTGCAGCCGATCTCGTTGTCGCCGACGGCACTCCAGGTGCTGCTTGTCATTGCTGGTCTTGGCTGCTGCGTGGCGATGTCGATGCCGCAGGTGCATATCGTGGCCTACTGCATGGATCTCGGCTACGGCGTCGCGCATGGCGCCGACATGCTGTCGATCATGATGGCGGCCGGCGTGGTCAGCCGCGTGGCTTCGGGCTTCGTTGCCGACCGCATCGGCGGGGTGAAGACCCTGCTTATCGGCTCGGTGCTGCAATGCCTGTCACTGTTCTTTTACATTCCCTTCGACGGGCTTGCCTCGCTCTACGTCGTTTCGCTGGTCTTCGGCCTGTCGCAGGGTGGCATCGTGCCCTGCTATGCTATCCTCGTGCGGGAATACATGCCCGCCAGGGAGGCCGGCCAACGCGTCGGCATTGTCATCATGGCGACCATTTTCGGCATGGCGATCGGCGGCTGGATGTCGGGCTGGATCTACGACCTGACCGGCTCCTACGCCGCCGCGTTCCTGAACGGCATCGCCTGGAACCTGCTGAACATCTTGGTGATGGTGCTGGTGCTTTGGAAGGCAAGACGCGGCGCAACGGCGATGGCCTGAGGCAGAGCGGAAGCACTCGCCCGCAAGCGCCTCGGCTTGACAACGGGCCGGGGCTGCGCGACGCCAGAGGCGAGTGGTGCGGCACAGGCTGGTGAAATGGCGACAGCAACGTCGATCGTATTGCGGCAGCGCCTTGGCGGCCACGCACCGCATGGAGCCTGTCCTTGATCAAGCCGCGCTCGCGCCGAGGCGGCGGCCGCCCGACCATATCAGACGTCGCGCGCAAGGCGGGCGTAGGCGCCATCACCGTGTCTCGCGCCTTGCGCGAGCCGGAGCGGGTCTCGCAGGACCTGCGCCGCCAGATCCAGGCCGCCGTCGACGAGCTCGGTTATGTGCCGGATCCCAACGCGCGGGCGCTGGCCTCGGCCCGCGCCGAGGTGTTCGGCGTGCTGGTGCCGTCGCTTACCAACAACGTCTTTGCCGAGGTGGTGCGTGGCATCTATGACAGCCTGTCGGATAGCGCCTTCCGCATCCAGCTCGGCAACACCCACTATTCCGGCCTCGAGGAAGAACGGCTGCTGCAGGTGTTCGGGCCGCAAAGGCCGGCGGCGCTGATCGTGGCCGGCATCGACCAGACGCCGGCCTCGCGAAAACTGCTGGAGAATGCAGGCTGCCCGGTGGTCCAGGTCATGGAAACCGGCCCGGATCCGGTCGATATGATGGTCGGCTTCTCGCATCTGGACGGGGGCAGGGCGGCGACTGAGCATCTGCTCGAAGCGGGTTACCGCCGCATCGGATTCATCGGTGCGCGCATGGATCCGCGCTCGCAGCGGCGCTTGGCCGGATACCGCATGGCAGTGGAGAAAGCCGGCCTATTCGATCCACGACTGATCACCACCACGCCGGTGCCGTCCAGTGTGACGCTGGGACGCGAACTTTTCCGCGACGCGCTGGCCAAGATGCCGACGCTCGACGGCGTATTCTGCAACAATGACGACATCGCGCTAGGCGCGCTGTTCGAGTGTCATCGCGCTTCGATCGGTGTGCCCAAGAGGATCGGCATCGTCGGCTTCAACGATCTCGACATGATGCAGGTGGCGTTTCCCTCCGTCACCAGCATCCGCACGCCCCGCTACGAGATCGGACGGCGGGCAGTGGCCATGGCGCTGGCGGCGATAGGAGGCGAGCCTCCGCAGCAGCGCGTCGTGGATCTCGGTTTCGAACTCATGCGCCGCGAGAGCACGGCGCGCTGAACACGCTTTCGCGATCAAGAGAAAGGGCGCTTTACACGCCGTTCATGGTAGCGCTACCGTCGTCGTCGGACAGGAAAGAGAAATGCAACGGTACGGCGCCTGTCTATTATACATAAGCGACAACTAATTCTTGTTTATTATGTATAATATGCTATTTTCCCAGCAACCTGGGAACGACGGGGGAGGAGGCATCGCCTAGACCATTGGCCATCGGAAAGGCAGGTACGGCAAGGCAGGAGGAGCCGGAGCCGACCGTGCGAAATTCACATCGCGAAACGACGTCAGAATTACAAAATGGGAGGATTATCGATGATCAAGTCACTGGTAGGTGGCATCGTTGCCGCCAGCGCATTCGTCATGCTCAACTCGGCCGCCATGGCCGCCGGCCCCGAGATCGTGCCGGGCCCGGCCGCCCAAGCCGACTGCTTCGCGCCTTGGAGCGCGGACACGAAATTCTTCAAATATCCCAAAAAGGAAGGCCCATACCGCATCGCCTTCGCCAATGGCTATATCGCCAACACCTGGCGCATCCAGATGGTGCAGACCGCAAAGGCCTATGCCGCCCAGCCGGACGTCAAAGCCAAGATCAAGGAATTCAAGGTCGTCTCGACCGGCGAGGACGTGCCGGCGCAGATCTCGGCGATCAACAACTTCATCGATTCCGGCTATGACGCGATCGTCACCGACGCGCAGAACCCGACTGCTTTCGGCCCGGTCATCAAGCGCGCCAAGCAGGCTGGCATCGTGCTGGTCGCCTTCGACAACATCCTCGACACCAAGGATGCCATCAACGTCAATGTGGACCAGAAGGGCCTCGGCGAATTGTGGGCCAAATGGCTGGTCGCGAAGGTGCCGAATGGCGGCAAGATTCTCGAAGTGCGCGGCGTTGCCGGCACCTCCGTCGATACCGATCGCCACAACGGCATCCACGAGGTGCTCGACGCTTCCGGCAAGAAATGGGACGTCACCGAAGTCGCCGGCAAGTGGGACGACGGCGTGGCACAGAAGGTCACCGCCGACGCGATCGCCACCAACGGGCCATTCGACGGCATCACCGGCCAGGGCGGCGACACCGGCATCGTGCAGGCGATGATCGATGCCAAGCATCCGTTCGTGCCCTTTGGCGGTGAAACCGAAAACGGCTTCCGCAAGTTCTGCGCGGCGCATTCGGCCGACGGGTTGAAGTGCTCTTCCGCGGGCTCGGGCCCGGCCCAGGTCGCCGTCGCCATCAAGACCGCGATTGCAGCGCTCGAAGGCGAAGTGGTGCCGCAAGAGGTGAAGCTGCCGCTGGCGATCGCCGAAGATCCGAACATGAAGGAAGGCACGGATTACTTCCCGAAAGAGTCGGACAATTTCTTCGTCGGCAACTCCTTCCCAACCTGCGGCATCAACTTCAGCGCCCAGGAAATCATGGGTCAGACCAAGGAAAATCAGTAGTTTCCAGTGGATATCGTTTCGGCGCCGCGGCTAAGCCGCGGCGCCGGTTCTTGAATGTTCGAGCGCCCTGGGAGGGTTGATGGACGGTGCGGCTCCGCTCTTGCGCATGGAAGGCATATCGAAGCGCTATGGCGGCGTGCGGGCGCTGGAGAAGGCCGACCTGTCGGTCGAGGCCGGCAGCATCCACGCCATCCTCGGCGAAAACGGCGCCGGCAAGTCGACGCTGATCAAGATCATGGCGGGCGTCGTTGCGCCCGACGAGGGCCGCATGGTGCTGGACGGGCGAGAGGCGACCTTCGCCTCGCCGGGCGCCGCGAACAAGGCCGGCATAGTTTGCATCTTCCAGGAGTTGTCGCTGATTCCCGAACTCAGCGTCGCCGACAACATCGTCATATCCGATCCGCCGAAACGCTTCGGCATGATCGACCGCAAGGCGCAGCGGCGCATCGCCGAGGACGCGCTGGCGCGTGCGGGAGCATCCGACATTCATCCGCTGGCGCTGGTCAAGGACCTGCCGCTGTCACGCCGGCAGATGGTCGAGATCGCCAAGGCATTGGCCAGGAAGCCACGCATCCTGATCCTCGACGAGGCGACCTCGGCACTGACGGCGGCGGATGTGTCGAAGATCTTCGCCGTGCTGAAGCGGCTGCGTTCGGAAGGGCTGGCGCTGCTCTACATCTCGCACCGCATGAACGAGATCGCCGAATTGGCGGACCAGTGCACGGTGTTCCGCAACGGCCGCAATGTCGCCAGCTATCCCGCCGGCTCGAAGAGCGACAGTGAAGTCGTCGAACTGATGATCGGGCGCGAATACAGCCATATCTTCCCGCCCAAGCCGACATTCGCGCCGGCCACCACCGCGCCGGTGCTCGAAGCCCGCAAGCTCTCCTGGACGGATCGCCTGCACAACATCTCGCTGTCGGTCAGGGCAGGCGAGGTGGTCGGCCTCGGCGGCCTCGACGGGCAGGGCCAACGCGAATTGCTGCTCGCTTTCTTCGGCGTCCTGCGTGGCCTTTCCGGCCAGATCCTGGTCGACGGTAAGCCAGTGGGCATCGCCAGCCCCGCCGCCGCACGCGAGAACGGCATCGGCATGGCGCTCATTCCCGAGGATCGCAAGACCGAAGGCCTGATGCTGCCGATGACGGTGCGCGAGAACCTGTCTTTCGCCGCGCTCGACCGGCTGTCGAAAGGCGGCATAATAGACCGCGCCGCCGAGCAGCGGCTTATCGACGACATGGTCGGCCTGCTGGCGATCAAGACGGCCGGCCTCGACATTCCGGTCGGCGCGTTGTCGGGCGGCAACCAGCAGAAGGTCGTCATCGCCAAATGGCTGATGCGCCAGCCGCGCATCATCCTGCTCAACGATCCGACGCGCGGCATCGATGTCGGCACCAAGCAGGAGCTGTATCAGCTGATGCGCAAGCTGGCGGACGCGGGGGCGGCAATCCTGTTCTATTCGACCGACTATGACGAGCTGATCGGCTGCTGCGACCGTGTGCTGGTGCTCTATGACGGGGCGGTCAAGCGCGAATTGGTGGGCGCCGAAATCACCGAACGGGCTCTGATATCAAGCGCGCTCAACATGCCTGGCGGGGATAGCCCGGTGAACCGGGGAGCGAACGCGTGAAAGGGATTTTGGCGTGAAGGATTGGCGCTACTGGTTGGCGGAGCAGCGCGGAACGCTGCTGGCGCTTGGCATCTTCATCGTCATGTTCGTCATCTACACCGCGAACCATCCGGCCGGCTTCACCGCCAATGTCGTGCAGACGGCGGCCAACAAGGGCGTGCTGCTGGCCTTCGTCGCCATGGCGCAGACGCTGGTGGTGATCACCGCGGGCATCGACCTTTCCGTCGGCATGATCTTCCTGTTGACCAACTGCCTGGCCTCGTGGCTGGTGGTGGGCACGCCGGTGCAGACGGCGCTTGGCGTGTTGGCGGTACTGGCCGTCGGACTGCTGTGCGGGGCGATCAACGGCGCCATCGTCATCTACGGGCGGCTGCAGCCGATCGTCGCCACGATCGCCACCGGCGCGGTCTATTATGGCATCGGGCTTCTACTGCGGCCGTTCCCGGGCGGATCGGTCAACGAGGATCTGGCTGACGCGCTGACGGGCCGTGTGTTTGACGTGGTGCCGGCCAGCATGGTTGTGCTCCTGGCCGTCGTGTTGGTGATCTGGGTGCCGTTCAGCCGTTCGGTGCTTGGCCGCGCGGCCTATGCGGCAGGGTCGTCGGAAATGGCGGCCTACATGTCAGGCGTGCCCATCCGGCGCGGCAAGTTCGCAGCCTATACGCTGGCGGGGCTGCTGGCCTCGATCGGCGGCCTGTTCCTGACGTTCTTCACCTATACGGGCGAAGCGGCCTATGCCAGCGGCAACTCCTACACGCTGTTTTCCATTGCCGCCGTGGTGCTGGGCGGCGTCTCGCTGTTCGGCGGCAAGGGGAGTGCCATTGGCGCGATCTTCGGCGCGCTCGCCTTCCGCACCATCGGCGATCTGTTGTTCGTCTTCGATTTCGATCCGCTGTGGCAGCCGCTGTTCCAGGGCGTTATCCTGCTGATCGCCGTCAGCCTCGGCGCCTTCGCCCTGTTTCGGGTCCGCAACCGGCTGGAGTGGTTCCTGTGAGCGAGACGACATTGGGTGGCCTCGCCGGCCGCATGCCGAAATTCATTCGCCGCGCCGATCCCGCGGTGTTGACGGCCTTTGCCTGCATCGTGGTCCTGCTCCTGCTGGGCAGTCTTTATTCGCGCAGCTTCCTGTCGCCTGAATATCTCTTGCAGCAGCTCAAGGTGGCCTCGTTTCTCGGCGTCATCGCCACCGGCATGATGCTGGTCATCCTGCTCGGCCAGATCGACCTGTCGGTGCCGTGGTCGGTGGCGGCGGGCGCGATGATGGCTTGCGCTGCGGCCGCCTATGGCCCGGCCGGCGTTGCGTTGGCCATTCCATTCGGCATCTTGTGCGGGGTGCTGATCGGCATCGTCAACGGCATCGGCGTCGCCTATTTGCGCATTCCCTCCATGATCATCACGCTCGCCACCAACGCCGTCGCGCAAGGGCTGATGGTGGTCTACACCGGCGGCTTCTCGCCCCAGGATTCGGCCACCGGCGCCATGCGCTACCTGGCTACCGGCTTTGCCATTCCGGGAGTTCCCAACGCGGTCATCATCTGGGCGCTGATCGGCGCCGCGATGGTGTTCGTTCTGACCCGCACCGGCTTTGGCCGCACCGTCTACGGCATCGGCAACCGCGAGCGTGCCGCCTACCTCTCCGGCATCGACACAAGGCGCGTGGTGATGATCGCCTTTGCCGTCTCCGGCGGGCTCTCCGCCTTCGGCGGGGTGCTGCTTGCCGGCTACGCCTCCAAGGCGGCGCAGTCGATGGGCGACGCCTATCTCCTGCCGTCGATCGCGGCCGTCGTGCTGGGCGGCACCTCGATCCTTGGCGGGCGCGGCTCCTATCTCGGCACTGTCGCCGGCGTCATCCTGATCACGCTCCTGCAATCCATACTGTCGGTCATGCAGATGCCGGAGGCGGGTAGGCAGATCATCTACGGCGTCGTCATCGTCGCCATGCTGCTGCTCTACGGCCGCGCGCCGGCAAGCCGCTAGACCATCGTGGCGGAAAGGACAGTTCAATCGCCGACAGGCACCGCGGGGCCGGCGCCGGTCATCGTGGCAATGGGCGTCGCCGGCTGCGGCAAGTCGGCCGTCGGCATGGCGCTCGCGGAGAGACTGGGCGCCGTCTTCATCGAAGGCGACCGGCTGCATCCACCGGAAAACGTCGCACGCATGGCCAGAGGCGAGCCGCTCACGGACACTTTGCGCGAGGGATGGCTCGATGCGATCGGCGAGCGCATCGCGGCCTCGGCCGGCAAAGGGCAGGGCGTTGTCGCCGCCTGCTCGGCGCTGAAGCGAAGCTATCGTGAACGACTGCGCGGTTTCCGCCGTGACATCGTCTTCCTTTACCTGGAGATCGATCCGGCCATGGCGAAGCTGCGGGTCGCCAGCCGCAAGGGCCATTTCATGCCGGCAAGCCTGGTCGACAGCCAGTTCGCCATTCTCGAGCCACCGGCGGCGGATGAGCGGGCGCTGACGCTCGATGCGACGCACCCGATCGCCGATCTCGTCGCCGAGGCGGTGCGCATGACGCGGCGGTTCTGAACCTTGATCGGCGCCATACCGGCATGCGACTTACGCCGGCAAGTGCGGCTCATGCGCAGGATCTAGATCTGCGACGTCAACTCGACCGGAAAATCATCATTGTCGGCATCGCGCATGGCGGCAAGGCTGCGGTTGTCCAGCACCTCGGCGATTGCCTGGCGCACCTCGAGCATCATGTGCCGGACCTGGCACGTCGCTTCGTCGCAATCCTCGCAGCGCTGATACTGCGTGCGGCTGGCGCATGGGATCGGCGCCAGCGGCCCGTCCAGCACACGCACCACATGGCCGATCTTGATCTCCGAGGCCGGGCGGGCGAGGCGATAGCCGCCTTCCTTGCCTTTGCGGCTCTGGACGAAGCCGGCATTGCGCAGCTCGCCCAGAATGGCATCGAGGAATTTTTTCGGGATGTTGTTGGCGACCGCGATGTCGTTGACGAAGGCCAATTGGCCAGCCGGCAAGCCGGACAGATGCACGAGGGCCTTGAGGCCGTATTTGCCTTTTTTAGTCAGCATGCCCGAGTCAACCCATGAAGCCCCAACAATCCGCATCTGGCGGCTGTTTGTGTGCAAATGATGACGGGGCTTGTGGAGCGCTGCCGTTTCGCGAACAAGCCGATTTGTCGGCACGTTAGGCGCAAACGCGTTGATTCTTCGTAACCTTTTGCGCGGCTGGCGTCGTATTTGCCATATTTTGCCGCAAACGGCGAAAGCCGGCAAAGCGCCGGCTTTCCTGATTTGCTTACCGTAACGTGCTATCGCGCCGCGAAAACCTTATCGGCTGCCATAGGCCTGGTCGAGCAGGCCGCCGGCGGCGAAATGCTCTTTCTGGATGTTGTCCCAGCCGCCGAAGACGTTTTCCACCGTCAGCAGGCGCACGTCCGGGAAGTCGGCCTTGTGTTTGGCGGCGACGGCCGTGTCGCGGGCGCGCAGGCCATTGTCAGCGGCGATGTCCTGCCCCTCGGGCGTATAGAGGAAATCGAGATAGCTTTTGGCCAGATCACGCGTGCCATGTTCGTCGGCGACCTTGTCGACGATCGCCACCGGGAATTCTGCCAGCAGGCTGACGGAAGGCGTGACCTGCTCGAATTTGTCGTCGCCATACTCCTTGCGGATGCCGCGGGTTTCGGATTCGAACGTGATCAGCACGTCACCGATCTCGCGCTGCACGAAAGTGGTGGTGGCTGCGCGCCCGCCGGTGTCGAAGATCGGCACGTTGTTGAACAACTTGGTGATGAATTCCTTCACCTTGGCGTCGTCGCCCTTGAAGGCCTCCTTGGCGTAGGCGGTCGCCGCCAGATAGGTGTAGCGCGCATTGCCCGAGGTTTTCGGGTTGGGGAAGATCACCTGCACGTCGTCGCGCACCAGGTCGTTCCAATCCTTGATGTGCTTGGGGTTGCCCGCCCGCACCAGGAAGGACGGCAGCGAATAGAAGGGCGAGGCGTTGTCGGGAAAATCCTTCTGCCAGTCGGCCGAGACGAGGCCCTTCTTGACCAGGAAGTCGATGTCGGTGACCTGGTTGAAGGTGACGACATCAGCGCCGAGCCCTTCGGCGATGGCGCGTGCCTGAGCCGAGGTGCCGGCATGCGACTGGTCGATGCTCACGCCCGGGTGCTTCTCGATGAATGCCTTGTTGACCTGGACGAACAGTTCGCGGCCGACGTCATAGGAGGCGTTGAGCAGCTTGTCGGCAGACCAGGCTTGGGAAGATGCGAGGAACAGGCCGGCGACGGTGGCGACGCCGAGGAGAAATCGCTTCATGAAATAAGACTCCGTGTAGTGCTTAATCACCTGACCATAGTCCTGCGCCACTTGCCCGACGAGGCACGTGCAATAGTTTCGCGGTGCCACCGTAAGAAAAAATGTCGTCATGAACGCTGTCATTAGAATTTTGTTCCGCCCAATATGCATATACAAAGGAGGCAACCATGCCCCAACACCGCCATTCAACAACGCGGCCGTCGAAGGAGGCGAAGCTGTTTCGCAATAACCGCAGCCAGGCGGTGCGCATTCCTGTCGAGTTCGAGCTCCCCGGCGAGAAGGTCCTGATCAGCCGTGAAGGCGACCGCCTTGTCATTGAGCCGATCCGCAAAGCTGGGCTCGGCGCGTTGCTCGCCCAATGGGCAAACGAGCCGCCGCTCGGCCCCGAGGACGATCTTCCCGAAATCAATGATGCGCCAGTCGAATCCGAGGACATTTTTTGATGCGGTTCATGCTGGACACCAACATCATCAGTGACATGATCCGAAATCCGGCTGGCAAAGCCGCCAATGCAGTGGAGCGCGAGGGAGACGACGCCATTTGCACAAGTATCGTGGTTGCCTCGGAATTGCGATATGGCTGTGCCAGGAAGGGATCAACCAAGCTGCTCAAAAAAGTCGAGCAATTGCTGGCTGAGATTCCGGTCTTGCCGCTCGATGTGCCGGCGGATGCAGAGTATGTCGCCCTTCGTGCAGAGCTGGAGGCCGCCGGCCAACCCATTGGCCATACGACCTTTTTATTGCTGCGCACGCCTGCGCTATGGGCATCACTTTGGTAACGGCCAATACGGGCGAGTTCATGCGAATCCGCAACCTGAAGATCGAGAACTGGCTGGAGTGGTGCTCGGTCTAATATCAAGCCGCCGGAAACAGCTTCCAGCGGCCCGGGCGGAACGCTACCCGGCTCTTCTGTGCCGCGGGGTGGTCGACGGGCAGCTCGATCTCGACGCGCTGGCGTTCGCCGCCGATCTCGAGTTCCACCCGGCGGGTGCCGGCGACGCG
>NZ_VFUH01000024.1:0-39196 GCF_006440475.1 Mesorhizobium sp. B2-6-1 | reverse complement strand
TCGCTACGGCGCGACTAACGGCGCGCTCGCGAGCGGCTTCGTAACCGCCGAGCTACACCACCTGTGGGGACACGACCCCAAGCGATGGGCTCGCTGGTGCAATCCGTCAACAGTATGCAGCGATAGTCCCTGAAGAAGGCATCCCGAATTGTCGATTCCACACACACGCTGGTCGTGCATCCTGTCACGATGAGGTGTTTGACGCCTGCGGATTTCAGAACAGAATCGAGTTCGGTTTCGTAGAAACCGCTGAATCGCGTTTTATAGAGGACGACATCCCCTGCCTGTGGCTTGAGGCCGTTGACGACCTCTGTTCCCCAGGTGTCGCGGATCAGAATCCGGCTCTCGCTGCCATCCGGGGCTGTCATGTTCGCGCCCACCCCGAAGATCTGGAGATGTCGAATACGGTTGGGGGCGTCCGACGTTCCAAGGTCCGAGAGGTCGCGATGATATCCCATCTTCAGGTAGACGATGGGCATGCTCAATTCGCGAGCGGCAGCTATTACGCTGGCAGTAGGGCCTACAGCCCGTTGAATCCCGGAGATATCGATTCCGGCTCTGTCGAACATTCCACCGTTGGAGCCGAAGTCATTCTGCATGTCCACGACGAGTACGGCGGCGTCAGCGGGATCAATTGAAATAGGTTGAGGCTTGGCGTCGATGACAAATGGATGCATTTCGTCCTCATCCCTGCTTGCAGCCTAACAACAGTGGTTACGACCAGTCTGCTATCTATCCGCCTCAAAAGCCGCAGGCCGCCGCGCAACGGCGATCCTACCCCCTTAGCCATGCCGCACGTTTGGCATTTGACGCCAGCCAAAGCCGCATCGCGCTTGGCTGCGAGGCCGAGCGATAGATCTTCTGATGATAGACAAACTCATAGGGCCACAGCTCAAGCGTTCGGTTCGCGAAATGCGTCAGCACCCAGGTGATCGCCGCCGCCGCCAAAATGAAGGCGCTCATCGATAGGACAACATTGCCGGAAAAAAGATGGGCGCGGGAAAACAGCGAGCGTGTCAGAAGATACGTGTAGGGATGCACCAGATACAGGCTGTAGCTCACCGTTCCGAAGTATCGAAGCAGCCGATTGCCAAGGAGTAGTGCCGTCAAGCTGTTCCGCGACACTGCAAGGCAGAAGTAGAGCCCCGTCGCGACCATGAGCAAGGGAAGCTCGGCATTTTGGAAATCGGACCAGTGATAGTCGTAATGGCCGCGGCTGGCGAGAAAGACGCAAGCTGCCAGCGCCCCGCTCTCGGCAAGCCGATGGCGGCCCCGGTTTACCCATTCAAATCGGTCGTAGGCAAGGCGGATCAGCCCGCCGGCAAGAAAATACAAGGCGATCGGGTACCGGGCGATAAAGAGCGCCGCGAGAAGACCGAGCGCAATTGTGCCGAGTCTGGTTGGGCGACGAACCGTCAGGAAAACGAACGCTGCCGTAAACACATAGAACCAGACCTCGAAGGTCAGGCTCCACGCGTTCGGCGTCAATTGCTCGGTATGGGTTGCAAGGTTCAGGAATGTCAGTCCTGCCAGAACCGCTGTGAGATTGTTGGTTTCGGGATAAAAGTTGGTGGTTGCGTTCAGCAAGATGAAAAGCAGGCTTAGCGCGAAAAACAGAGGGTAGAGGCGCAGGAACCGTCGGGCAGCAAACTGAGCGGGACTATAGCGTATCGCACTGGGCAGGATGACGAAGCCACTGATTACGAAGAAAAGGCAGACTCCGAAGGTGCCGAAATTCCAGAAGGGCGTAATGCGGTCGACATAGGCCGAATTGGAGGCGTAGACGTGCTCCGCCGTGCCGCCCAGGAGGTGAGCGAAGAAGACCATAAGAGAAGCAATGCCGCGCAACCCATGCGCGGCTACATTGAACGAATTGTCGCCAGCCGGCTTCGCTGACGCTTCGACGGGAAAATGCTGCGGACCCGATGAGTTCTGAGGATGGAGATGTGCAACGGTCATCTGAGCCTTCAAGTTGGATCCCGCAGACCATTTCACCGTACACCATCCCAGGTCTCGCAATGCTCGGGAATTCGAAGGACACCCCCGCCCAAAAGTAGTGGGCTGCCGCAGAAAAACTCCACCGGATGACTAACAGCCGCATTGCGGGACTGATTTAACCCAGGCCCGATGCTGATTGCGGGCGATCGCTGGACCGCAACCGAAGTACGGCTTGACTGACACCGATCGGAATTGGCGAACCCTCGGCCGCAGCCACGAGAGCCGCCCCGTCGAACCGCCCCGCTATGTCGCTTTCTCGAGCCGGAGATCGCCTTGGGCGACATGCATTAGCGGAGATGGCGGCGGCCCTGCGCGTCGACGATGGTGTTGTCTGCGACATTGGCGCTGATGTGCGCGCCGTTGTGGATCAGGCAGTCGGCGCCGATCTGGACGCCCAGGAGCACCGTTGCGCCCATTCCCACGACGGTCAAGGCTCCGATGCCCACTCCGCCGGCTATGATAGCGCCTGGTGTCAGGTGCGCATTGTCCTGAACGACGCTGTCGTGGCAGACTATAGTCCCCTGATTGACGATGACGTTGTTACCGATCGTACAGCGCGGACCGATGCTCGCGCCGGCCAGAATATGGCAGCCATGTCCAATCCTGGTCGCCTTGGAGACGATCGCGGAAGGATGGATCACAGGCGGCAGAACGAAGCCCATTGCGGTGGCGCGTTCATACATTGCCCGCCTCACCTGGCTTGACTGGGCGCCTCCGATGCCGATGAAGGCATGGCGCGTGCCCTCGGCAAGCAAGCGCTCCAGGCAGTCTTCCGTGCCGATCACCGAAATACCGCCGCAGACGTGGTGGCCGGCGGGCAACGCTTGATCGGTGCAGCCCACGATATCGTATCCGGCACCATCGAGAGCATCGATCAAACAGGCGGCGTGGCCGCCGCCGCCGATGATGACGGCCCGCCTGGAGAAAGCGACGGAACTCGGCCCGCCCGGTTCGGCTCTCTTGGCGGCGGATCGGCGACCGGCAGCAGCGCGCACCTCGGCTTCGCCAATGCGGCCATTGGACGGAATGACGTCCGCAAGGTTGACCCCGAGCTCGGATGCGGCCTTGCGGGCTTTAGCCGTTATCGCGACCTCGCTGGCCCCGACATCGGCCGCGCTGGTCTCCCCGACAACGGCATTCGAATTTTCGTCGAGGATTTTGCAAAGCGTTGCGCCGACAGGAACGAAGTCACCGACCTTGATGTCCAGCAGGCCGACAGTTCCTGCCTCCGGAGCATCTACCTCGACTGCGGCCTTGGTGGTCTCAAGCACGAAAAGAATGGTGCCTTGTTCGACCCTTTCACCTTGTGCGACCCGAATCTCGATGAGCTGGAGATTGTCCTCGTTGGCGTTAACCCGCGGGGCTTCGACAAGCACGGTCATGTACGCTTAGCCTTTCTGGAACAGGTCGATGCAGGCCGCCTGGATGGCGTTCACACCCGGCAGCAGATCGTCCTCCCAGTCGCGGCTTGAGGGAATGGGGTGATCGGGCCCGGTCAATGCGCTGAAGTGCCTGACCCGGCCGATCAGCGCGCGCGCACACTCCGACGCGAAGCCCCAGCCGGGAGAGCCTTCCTCCACCGCGACCACACGCGTGCAGTTGCCGACCTGGCTTCGGACCTCATCGCCAGGGAAGGGCGACAGCTGTTCGACGGCCACCACGGTGGTCGCGATTTCCTCCTCTTGCGCGAGTTTCTTTGCGGCCGCGACAGCGTGCTCGACGCAACCTCCATATGTCAGGATCACGACATCTGCATCCGCCGGGCGTGGAAGCGCGTCGGGTCCGAGCACGGGCCTGGAATACATCACCTTGTTTTCGATGATCAGGTGAGGGGATCGCGACGCGAAGGCCCGATGCAGAAGCGTACCAGGATCGGCATACTCGTGAGTGGCAAGCACCGTCAGCCCGGGCACGCCGCAAAAATGCTTTTCCAGGCTTTGCGAGTGCGTCGGCCCATAGCCGCGCCGTCCGCCCATGGGAGCGCGGATGATGACGGGGACCTCAACCTGGTCGTTGTACATCCAACGGAACTTGGCGACGTGATTGATGATCTGGTCGGCAGCAAGGGCTATGAAGTCTCCGAACATGAGTTCGACGATCACAGGCCGGCCTTTGATGGCCATGCCTGCCGCCATGCCAACAATGCCGC
The DNA here is from genome assembly GCF_006440475.1 of Mesorhizobium sp. B2-6-1. NCBI lineage: Bacteria > Pseudomonadati > Pseudomonadota > Alphaproteobacteria > Hyphomicrobiales > Phyllobacteriaceae > Mesorhizobium > Mesorhizobium sp. B2-6-1. The sequence goes on along the minus strand of NZ_VFUH01000024.1, from coordinate 35,049 downwards.
CTTCGCTGATCGGCGTGGTCCAGACACGGTCCTTATAGGCTGACGAAAGACCCTTGGTGACTTTGAAGGCGCCACCGTAGGGGTCAAGGACATCCTCACCCAAAATCACCAGACGGAGATCGGCTCCCATGAGATCGTGTAGCGCGCGGTTGATAGATTCGACGACACGCATGGATCAGCCCCGCGCCAAGGCGGCCGCGGCGGCGGATTCGACCGCGCTGTCCACGACATTCAGGCAGTAGGCGTCGATCTCATCGGCGTTCGCAACGCGCCGGCGCATCGGGGGTATGGGATCTCTGGCTCGAGCTTGCTCAAGACGCTCCGCCGGCCTCGTATCATCTCCCTTGCTGTGGGGGCCCATCCGTTCGGTTCGCAAGTAGAGCCAGCAAGGGCGGGATTCGGCGCGTACATAGCCTACGGCTTCTTGGGCGAGCTCATATATCGCGACCGGATCGTTGCCGTCATAGGCGAATGTGCGGACGCCGAACGGCTCGGCCCTGGCGACGATCGAACCGGAGACGGTCAGATGCTTGGGCGTCGTCTGGGCGATCTCGTTGTCCTCGATCACAAAGACCACCGGGGCGGCGAAAACAGACGCAAGGTTAAGGCTCTCGTATACGGCTCCCTCGCCCATCGTGCCGTCGCCGAGAAAGACCACTGCGACGGCGCCTTCGTCCTTTCGCGCCAGCGCACTACCAACCGCGACGGGTGCGATGCCTCCTTGGATGCCATTGGAGTGGAAGTTGCGGAAGCACAGGTGCTGGCTGCCGCCGCGTCCGCCGCAAATGCCGGTTACACGCCCCATGATCTCGGCTATCAGGCCCTCAACTTCGCCCGAATAGGCAATGAAATGACCGTGGCAGCGGTGGTTGCTCCAGACAATGTCGCGGTCCCGGTCAAGAGCGTTTATCACGCCAACCGCATTGGCTTCCTGTCCAATGGACGTGTGCGTCGTGCCGAACAGGAGACCTTGGGAAAAAAGATCGAGCAAGCGCTCCTCCACGAGCCGGATGAGCATCATCTGCTGATAAAATCGAACCGCGGCTGGCAGTTCGAATCCGAGCAAACCACGCTCTGTAGGGGCAAGGGTGAGGTTCCGCGCTGCTGACGACGTCACTATCTGCAGCTCTGCCAGAGAAGACGCTGGAACGGTTTCATCCTTCCTGATCGCGCGTTCCTTTGTCATGCTGCCTCGAGCTGGCGCGAAGCCGTAACAAGGATTGACCGCGCCGTCGACGCGGCAGCCATGGTCTCCTCGGTCGTCCAGGACGGGTCGACCAGAAAAGCCATACTCGTTTCACCGAGCTGCCGTGCGATCGGCAGACGTTCGGGCGGCGCTACCCCGGCGTCCGCGAAGGCATGTTCAAGATAGATCTCAGAGCAGCTTCCCGAGAAGCATGGGACGCCGGCCGCATTGATAGCCGCAATCAACTCGTCGCGCGACCATCCGGGGGACAGCATCTCGGGCTTGATATAGAAATAGCATCGGTACCAGGCATGCTTATGCTCCGAACCGAGCTGGGGCGCGTGCAGCATCGGCAATTCAGCAAGCGTCATCATCCAGATGCTGGCATTTCGCTCGCGTTGGCGAGTCCAGTCGGGTAGGCGCTCGAGCTGCCGCAAGCCAAGCACTGCCTGGATTGATGTCATGCGCCAGTTGGTGCCGATGCTGTCATGCAGCCAGCGAAACCCTGTCGCCCTATGGGGGGCAAAGACCAGATCGTAGTTCTTGCCGTGGTCCTTGAGGCTCCAGGCAGCGAGCCACAATTTCTTGTCGTCCATTGCGACAAGCCCACCTTCGCCGCCCGTCGTGATGATCTTGTCCTGGCAGAACGAGAACGCCGCTATGTCGCCGAAGGAGCCAATCGGTCGTCCGTTGTATTCGGCTCCATGCGCCTGGGCGCAATCTTCAATGACTTTTATGCCGCTGCGCTTTGCGAGTTCCATGATCGGCGCCATATCGCACGGCCAGCCGGCAATATGCACGACGATCACTGCCTTCGTTCGAGCCGTTATCTTCGACGCAATCGTCTCGGCGGAAAGGTTGCCCGAACTCGGATCGACATCCGCGAAAACAGGCGTGGCGCCGGCAAACATGACGCAGGCGGCGGAGGCGACGAAACTGCGGGGCGTGACGATCACCTCGTCGCCGGCGCCGATGTGGAGGATCTTCATCGCAAGATCCAGCGCGAGCGAGCCGTTGGCCAGCGCCACCGCGTGACGTCGGCCGAGGCTGCGCGCATAGGCGCGTTCGAAGGTCTTCACATGGTCGCCGGTCCAGGCGTTCACCTGGCCGGATCGCAAAACCTCTACCACATCGGTTATTTGTTCTTCGTCGTAGATTGGCCAGCGTTTCATCGCAGAATACTCCAGCTAGGATTCAAATGACGTTTCGCAGAAGGACAAAGGCCTCGGCCGCCCTCAGATGGGCGGCGGTGCCCCTGACGATCGCAAGCGCCCGCAAGGTTTCGATCGAACGCTCATGCGGGAAATCTCTGATCTGTGAGGCGAACATCGACGCAGCTTCGAGTTTGCGGTCCAGCGTCGATGCGATGTCTATGAAGACGTTCGGCACGAAGCTCGGCGTCACATAGGGGGCATTCCAGTTCGTTTCGGAGACGGTCTCGTAAGCCATGATCGTCCGCGGATATTGAGATTGGGTCGGGCGAGCCGCTACCAGCGATGACAGGAAGATCAGCTGGTGGTCCATGTGCACATCACCGACGAAAGGGATGAGCAACGTATCCGGCACGACATCCCGCAACAGGGTCAGCAGCGCCCTGTTGAGCGTCGCGTGCGGCGTCTCGGCGATCTGCGCAGCCGGCAGATCAAGCCAATGCGCCTGTTGCACGCCCAAACAGGCATGCGCCGCCTTGGCCTCGCTGCGAACCCGTTCCGTCATCTCCTCTGTGAAGGCGGGCGGGCTGCCTCGCGTAACCACTGCGACATGAACTTCTGCGCCTTGGGCAGCCATCCGGGCTATCGTGCCGCCACACCCCAGGACCTCATCATCGGGATGCGGTGCGATCACCAGAAGTCGACCGAGTGCTGGGTTCATGGCCGGACCGTCCCGGCGGGCATAGCCTTCAAAGCGTGGTCGACATGGCGGCGGTCGACACGTTCGCCCAACAGTGCCACTTGGACAGTCAGAACCAGTATGTGCAGATCGAGCCACAGGCTGCGGTTGCGCACATACCAGAGGTCGAGCGCTAGCTTTTCGCTGTTGGTGAGGCGGGTATTGCCGTTCACCTGTGCCCATCCGGACAGGCCGGGGCGGACCGTGCCGCGAATACGCCCCAGCTCGCCGAATTCGGCGATGGTGGCCGGGAGCAACGGACGAGGCCCCATGAAGGCCATGTCCCCCCTGGCGATCGAGAGAAGCTGCGGCAGCTCATCGATGCGGACGGAGCGCATCAATCGCGTGGCCGGCGTCTCACGCAAAGCGTCGGGGAGCAGCATGCCATTCCCGTCTCGCCCTTCGTGCATCGTACGAAACTTGCAGATCACGAACGGGCGACCTTCCAGCCCGCTGCGAGACTGGCGGAAAAACAATGGACGGCCGACACTGGCCCAGACAATGGCAGCAGCCACGAGCCATAGCGGCAGGCTGAGAACCAAAAGGATCACCGCGGCGATACGGCTTGGTATGGCCCGGCCAAGCGGAACGCGCGCAGTCCAGCCGCCGGAACGTGCTGTTGGGGTGCTGAGGCCGATCATTGCGACGGTCCGACCTGGACGGAAGAGGTCGTCGCCAAGGTAGTGGCTGAACGGCTTGTCGTGTCCTGGGCGCTATCCAGGCGGTTTATTGACACAAGGATCGTATCTCCGGCCGCAACCGGATCGTCGAGGGTCGCCACCTTTGTGGCGGTCTGGCCATTTACCTTGCGGCGAATCTGGTAGGTGAACGTGATGGAGTTGTTGCTGCGTGTCTGCTCCGCGGCCAGCGAGCTCAACAGCAGGATCTGTTCCTCGGTCGATTCTCGAACCGCGATCAGGCGCTCGATTTCAGAGTTGTGGGCCTGGAGATCCGTCAACGCCGTGTGTGTCCAGGTCTGGGTGGCGTCATCCAGGTCGCGCTGCAACTGGCTCAATTCGCGGCGCACCGTTGATGCCTGATTGTAGATTTCAAGCAGATGGGATTGCTGCGTGGTCGCTTCGCGCTCGGCGTTCGAGAGGTCTGTGATTGTGACGAGACCTTTCTTGTTGAGGCCCCTGATGCGATCGAGATCCGCCTGTGCCGAAGCGATCACTGTCTTTTGTATGTCCGAAAGCTGTTGAACATTGGCGAGGGCAACATTTACTTCTTCGATCCCCGCCGAGAGCTGCTTGCGACGTGTCGTCAGCGCATGTTGATCTGCTTCAAGGATGCGCTGCTCGGTAGGAAGCAGCGTCGCGAGCAGGTTGGCGTTCATGAGGCCCTTGATCTTGGCAGGCAGATCCAGTTCCGAGATCTTGTCGCTGTTTGCCAATTGGGCCTTGATGCGCGCAGCGGCGACCGCCTCCTTGGCGATCTCCACCACGCTTTCATCAAGAGCTCCGCGCAATCGGGCGCGTGTTACGACGCGATCCTCCGCCGTGGCTCCCCCGGTCGACTGGCCGCCCGCAAGCGCCACCGCCTGCTCCACATTCAGTGCCGGCTGGTAAGGAAACGAGCCCGGCGCCTTTACATCCCCAAGGACGAAGATCGGGCGGAAGCTCACCACCGCAAGAGCTATATGCGGGTCATTGAAGAGTTCACGCTCGATGAATGCCTTACGGATACGACTCAAGGCGTCGGGCACCGTCAGGCCGCCGACTTCAAAGCTGCCGATCAGCGGAATGTTGATCGCGCCATCGCTGGCGACCGTGAGTTGTTCGGCGGGAAGCGCGTCGTCGATGAAGTCAAACGACACCACATCGCCGACCGAAACCTTGTAGTCATCGTCCGCCGCGGCCCAGGCATCAAGCTGGGAAATCAGAATCGCTGCAACCGCAAGGATCGCAATACTGGCAGATCCCAGTGCTTTCGCAAGGAATGTACTGGTCCACGCGCCTGTCGATCGCCTGCTCCGCGCCGCATTGCAATAAGATGCCATGGAAGCCCACCATAGAATTTTCCTGCAAAGACCCTAGCGACACCTGCGCGAGGACAATGAGTCATACCTTTGGTGGAGCGGTGACAACCTTCGGTCTGGTTCCCACCTAATTTGGCTAACTGGATGTCGACTGCAACCAACGTATGGTGCGGCTGGATACTGCCGGACGATTGAATGCTTCCTCAGGGCGGAGCGTTGCAGACAGCTGGGAAGCCTGCGTGCACACAAGTGTTCTTCACACCATTACCAGTCTCGACGTCGGCGGCGCTCAGGTCATGCTTGCCCGTTTTCTTGGCCAGGTCGACCAAAATCGCTTCTCGACTTCAGTTCTGTCCCTGCTTTCACCCGGTCCGGTGGCTGCAAACGTAGAATATACAAGATCGGGGCTCGTTTCGCTCGGCATGACGGAACGGCCGCGACCGCGCGATGTCGTTCGGCTGACGCGGTCGATAAGACGGGCGGCCCCCGATCTTCTTCACGGGTGGATGTATCACGGCAACGTCGCGGCAACGCTCGGCTCGATGCTAGGGCTCAATTTCTCGCCGGTCATCTGGAGCATCCATCACACGGTTCGAGATCTCGCCGACGAGAAACCATTGACGCGCCAATTGATACGGCTCTCGGCCCGCCTGTCGAGGCGCACCAGCGCGATCTCATATTGCTCGCGCGTCGCCGCCGATGATCACGAGCGCCTGGGCTTTGATCCGCGCCGGAGGGTGGTTATCCCGAACGGGACGGATTGCGATCAATTTTCCCCCTCGGCCGACGCCGGTGCGAAGCTGCGCCGCCTGTTCGGCTTGCCGCCCGGACGGCTGATGATCGGCCATGTGGCACGCTTCCATCCCATGAAGGACCAGGTTAGCCTGGTCCGCGCCATCAGCCGGCTCCTGGAACAGGGATACGACGTTCAGGGCATATTTATCGGGGAGGGACATGCCGACGGCCCGGTGCGGCGCACCGCCCGTGAGCTCGGCATAGACGACCGCATTACCACGCCGGGCATCCGCGCTGACATCGCCGACCTCATGCCGGGCTTCGACGTCTACGCGCTTTGCTCGGCTTGGGGCGAGGCATTTTCCCTTGCCGTAGGCGAGGCGATGGCCAGCGGCGTGCCGGCGGTGGTTACCGCGGTCGGCGACTCCGGCTGGCTGGTCGGCGACAGTGGCGTGGTCGTTCCACCGGGAGATAGTGAAGCTCTGGCCGCCGGATTGATCAGGCTTGTCAGCCTTGAACCCGCCGAGCGCCGCGCCTTGGGTCAACAAGCGCGTCGTCGCGTCATGGAGAACTTCTCGCTTTCCCTTTACGTCGGCAGGCACCTGGAACTCTACGAAGCAGCTCTAGGGCGTCGTCGCCATATCCGATAGGAGCGGCTGGTGGTTGCTGTGCACATGAATGGTCGAGATTCTCCTCGCGCCCCTGTGGACTATGCGATGCGCCGCAAGCGCATCGTCGTCATTGCGAGCCTGACGCGTTCGCTTGTCAACTTTCGTCTCGAATTGTTGAAGGCCATGGTCGCTGCGGGGCATGATGTCATTGCGCTCGCCCCCGATGAAGATGAGCGGGCGATCGCCGGTCTCAAGGCAATTGGCGTGACCTTTCGACAGATTCCGATGGCCAGGACGGGTACCAGTCCGCTGGCCGATTTGCGAACGCTCAAGGCGCTTTACAAGCTCATTCGCGGCTTGGCGCCCGAAATCGTCCTGGCGTATACGATGAAGCCGATCATCTATGGTGGATTGGCTGCCCGCCTTGCCCGTGTACCGCGCCGGTTTGCGCTCTTTACAGGCTTCGGCTTCATATTCAGCGGCAGCATGACGGGACTGCGCGCAACCATTTTGCGCCGGTTGAGTATTGGTCTCTACCGCTCGGCTCTGGTCGGCTGCGAAGCAGTTTTCGCTTACAATGACGCCGACGCTTCCGACATCCGGCGCCATGGGATGGTTTCTGCGACGACGCCGGTGATCATGATCCCGGGTTCAGGAGTGGACCTGACACTGTTTGCCGCAAGCCCCCCACCTTCAGGGCCTCCCGTCTTCCTTCTGATCGCTCGCTTGCTTCGCGAAAAGGGAATTGCCGAGTTTGCTGCCGCCGCGCGTATCCTGAAGACCAAGTACCGCGCTGCACGCTTTCAGATTCTCGGGCCCTTCGATCCCAGTCCCCTCTCCATCTCGAAAGCCGAAATGGACCAGTGGACCAAGGAAGGCGCCGTTGAATATCTCGGCGAAACACACGACGTCGGTCCCTATTTGACCGCGTCCACCGTGTTCGTGTTGCCGTCCTATTACAGGGAGGGCATTCCCCGCAGCGCGCTGGAAGCCTTGTCGACCGGTCGGCCGATAATCACGACCAACGCCCCTGGCTGTCAAGAAACGGTGATCGAGGGCGAGAACGGTTTCCGGGTCGAGCCGCGAGACGTGGAAGCTCTCGCCTCGGCGCAGCGGGCTTTTCTCGAGGATGAGGAACTCGCCGCAAAGATGGGCGCCAACTCAAGAAAGCTCGCGGAAGACCGGTTCGATGTTCACAAGGTGAACCAAACCCTGCTCGAGGCGATGGGGATATAGTCGGCCGCGCCTGATCGGCCGCGCGGCCGATGGCGGTCAAGCGGGAAAATAACGACGAATCTGCTGCCGTTTCAAATAGGCTTTCCGCAGGGCACCACGGGCCTGTCGGAAGGGGTCGACGCGGTTGAACACCCAGCCGATCGATGGACCGCCGGCGAACCGCAGGCGCTCGACAACCTGGGAGAGAGCCTCTTGCGTGGTGTTGTCGCACGCGGCCACGACCACGACGGTATCCACCGAGGCGGCAATCCTGATTGCGTCTTCGACGACGAGCACAGGCGGCGCGTCGATGATCACCACGTCGTATTCGAGCCGGAACGCCTCCAGCAATTTCGCGAATTGGCTGGAATTGAGGAATTCAGGCAAGGTCTGGTCGTCGGCAGATGGCGCCAGCACATCCAGTCGCGGAACTTCAGGAAGCGTCTGAACGATCTCTGCCAGGGTGCAACCACCATGTAGGTAGTCGTTGAGTGTCTTGTCGGCGGGCCCAAACTGCATGGCGCTATGGATGCTGCGGGTTCGCAAATCCAGATCAATCAGCGCTGTCAGGGCGCCGTCCATTCCAGCTGCCACGGCGAGGCCCATGGCCGTCGTTGTCTTGCCTTCCTGTGGTAGTCCTGAACTGACCAGGATCACCTGTTTGCTCCGGCCACCGTTCATCCGGGTGCAGGCCATGTACAGCGACCGGAAGGCATCGGAGAAGGCCGACCGTGGTTGCGACAACAAGGTTTCAAGAGGAGGCGTGGCGCGTTGCAGGAATTTCTTGGGCAGTTGCGGAATCGACGCCAGCAGTGGCGCACGGATAAGCTTCGATACCCGTTGTGACTCGCGTATTCTCACATCCATGCTTTCAAGCGTCAGCACAAGGATCAGGGCTAGGATCAGCGACGCGGCGAAACCGCCTGCCGTCATCAAACGAAGTTTGGGAAAGGAAGGGCTCGTCGGAATCTCGGCAGCGGAAACCGTCCGCACGCCGGGCTCGACCGCCTCGGAAAACGGATCGAGGCTGCCAAGCCTGCCTGATACGAGGTCGTAGAGCTTCTGCTCGGTCGACAATTGGTTGTTCAGTTCCCGAAGCTTCGCTTCCGCCAGGCTCCTTTGCCGTAGTTGCTCGTTGGACTCCTCCAAAGTCTTCGCGAGTTGGTTGACCCTGCCTTCGTTGACGCGGACGTCGTTTTCCAAGATTGCGATCGTACGCAGCATCTCCTGAGAGATCATCGCGCGGACGGCCGCTACTTTTGCATCCGCCTCCTGGACCAAGGGATGATTGCGCCCGTAGTTGCTGGCCAGTTGCGCGCGATCCCTCATCGCCGTCGCTTCGTCGTTGCGCAGGGACGTCAGGAAGTCCGATGAGAGCAGGGGATCGACGTTGGCGCCCGCGTCGCCGGTCTTGGCCGCCAGCCTGACCTGGGCGAGGCGCGCCTGCGCTTGCGTGTATTCACCTCTGGCGGTGCTGAGCTGCTCGTTGCTTTGCTGGATTGAGGCGCGCAGCAGATCATCGCGTGGATCGCTGGATACGCCGTGTTCTCGCGCATATTGGGCGATCTGGCCTTCTATGGCGGCTATCCGTGACGCAAGCTCCGTCGATTGCTGCCTCAGAAAGCTAACGGCGTCCTTGATGTCCTGCCGCTTGTTGTCCCGGGACCATTCCACGAACAGTTTGGCCGTCGCATTGGCTATCAGGGCCGCCCTCGACGCGTCGTCATTGAAAAAGGAGATCGTCATCGCCGAGCTCTCTCCGGACCGGTCAACCGAAACGCTCGACAGATACGATGAAATCGCCCGATCTTGCTGAACCCCCTTCGATGGCAGCGACGCGGGATCCTGCGGGTCGGCGCCGGCGACAAGGCTCCATAGCGCTCGCGGTATCGAGACGATCAAGCCGACGGCCTGTGACAGCAGTCCAGGGCCCGAATCCGAAGGGGAAGCTCGGCTCGCGGCTGGTTTAAGATAGGTGTTGAAATCCGGGTCCTTGATGAGGTCCAGTCTGTCGACGACCAGGCTGGCAAAGACACGAGAGGTGATCAGATCCGCCTCGGTGTCCATTCGCGACTTGTCGGGCTGTTGATTAGGCTGCGCTTGTGCGGTGTCGAGAGGATTGGGATCGTCGGATTCGACAACGATCATCGAACGAGCGGTGTACGTCTTGGGAAGTTCCACAGCCGTGATGAGCGCGAGAGCGGTGCCGGTACTCACGACCGCAAGGATCAAGGGGAGGCGCCTTCGGAAAAGCGTGTAGAGCTCGCGCGGGCCGAAAGTGCGTTCCTTCGACGGCTCGATCGGCTCTTGAAGAAATGGTTCCAGACGGCTCCACACGCTGTTGTCGTCTATCAAGCTCACAGATCCCGCCCCTTTTTGTTTGTCTTCGACTGGTCCAAGCCGGCCCTGCCACATCGGACCTGGAGGCTACCCAACATCGAATTCGCGACTTACCGCGACGACAGTTTTAACATGGTTGCGCGGCCGCAATCGCGCTCAAGAGGCTTAGCCGCAAAGGCGACATCATCCAAAAGGATAGCGTAACCGGCCCGGGCCCTATCTTGGCAGATAGGCTGAACTGCAGGCCCAATGAGGGCTGGCGAAAAGGACTCTCAAGCAGATTCAGGAGTGAGGATGAACTACGCCAGGGCTCCTCGCCATTATTGGACAAGGCCCGGCCCCAAACCGGCCGTCACATCGTTGCCAGAGGTAGCCGGGAGACTCGGGCTCTGGTTCGCCGTGGCGTCCGTCTTTCTCACGCCCTTCAATATTCTTCGGTTTGATGCATTCTATTTTACCATCAGCGACGGCTTCGCTCTCGCGGCCGTATTCGCAGCCATACTCGGGAAATCCTTTTCGATCTCTCCCTTGGGCGCGGGGACGTTTCTATGGAATATCGGCATCGCCCTACTATGCGGGATGCTGCTGCTAAGCAGTCTGATCCACGGAGATCCGCAGCGAGGCTTCATCATCTCGGCGCAATATCTGTACGCTTACTTTCTCCTGGCCTTCATGATCGTGTCGAGGCCCTGGGCGGAAATCGTTCTCTTGATGAAATCATTTCTTTGCTCGATCGCCGTGATGTGTCTGCAGGGGATAGTGATAATCGACATCCTCAAGCAACGCGGCACCGTCTTTGTCAGCGGCAATGGTCGTTTCCAGGGTTGGGTGGAACGCGAGAATGAGTGCGCAACGCTGATAGCGCTCTCTGTCCCGCTAATGTTGTGGCTGGTGGCGTCAGGTTGCATAAGGCCTCGCTGGCTTTGGGTCGGACTGCCGCTTTTTGGTTATGGCATTATTTTGACAGGATCCAATACCGGCCTGATCGGCCTTGTCTTTGCGGTCACCATCTTCGTAGTCGCGACGGGCTCGTGGCGCCGCATCATTTCTTTAGCGGTGACCTCGCTCGCCGCATTCTTCATTGCCGTTACCTGGGGCCGCGACTTCTTGCCCGAGGTCTTCCAACACCGCGTGCTGAATGCGCTGCAGAATGGTGACCTCGATGAGGCTGGCACGTTTGCAGACCGTATGCGGCTCATCCATGAGGCCATTGGCAAAGCGGACAATAATTCACTGCTTGGTATCGGTGCCGACCAGTATCGGCAGGTCAGCGAATTGCACGCCCCGGTCCACAACACCTACCTCCTCATATGGGTCGAGGCAGGGCTGCCCGGATTCATCGGTTTTCTGCTCCTGCTCGTGGCAGGCATCACCATCGCCATCCTTGCCGCTCGGAGTCGTGAAGGCAAGGTATCCGCCATTTGCACGGCGACGACAGTTCTCCTCTTCGCGGCGCTGGCAAATGCGCTACCACATCTTTACAGTCGTTTCTTTCTCGTGCCTCTGCTGCTTGGAATGGCGCCCAGTGTTGCGATTTTGCGCGACGGCCCAGCTTCAAGAACGGTCACGCGCTTTCTTCGCGGTACTCGCTCCAAGTACGGTCGTTCGCGGCCTTTCCTACGCAGGCCGATCTAAGGGGCCCACCAGCCGAGCTTTCCAGCTCCTACAGAGGCTAAAATCGGCGCACCCGGAAGATCTGGTCAGGGTCTCCCCATGGCAAGAGCGAGCGATATATAGAAGCTATTTCGCCGGCTCTGATGCTTGCGCGGAGATGAAACGAGCGAGGGCGAACACGCCCTCGACGAAGTCTTCTCCCTCGATAAACCGGCCCTCAACCCAGCGTCCCTGGGTATCCTGACTGTCGACGAGCTGACGCACCTTTGAATTCAGTTCGCCCGTACTCAACTCATCCGCGGCACTGATCCACAGTCGTTGACGTGAAACTCTCTGCCCCCGCGTTGCACTCTCGAGCCGAGCGAACACCGGCTCGATCTCTGCACCGGTTTTCATGCCGTAGTGTTTCAGGAGGTCCATGTCGTCGAACGTCACTTGGCCGCCCTCATCGATGTAAAGCGGCCGGTTGGTGTTGAGTTCGTAGAAACGTGCCCAACTGCCGTCGGACAGGCGCGCCGCCTGTAGCCAGGTGGCTGCAGTCGTCGCCGCGTGCAGCAACCGCGCATCCCTGTTTTGCTCGTTCAACTCGATCAGGTAATCAATATTACCGGCGGTTTCGCGCGAGACGACCGCTGGCGGCTCAAACCTGCGCCCCCAAACCGGCTGCATGGAACGATCGTAACCCTGAGCCCAGCCCTGTTGTGGCGCGGGTAACTGGGCTGCAAGGAGAAAATCACCGACCTTCTCCGCCGCCTTGAGATATGCGGGATCGTGATATGTGCGGTAGGCGTTGAGAAAGAGACGACCCATATCGCGGGGAAGATTGTCGTTGATGATGAAATAGGGCGGACGATCAGGCTTCTGCCACTCGTGAGACCAACTGGCCGGAATACTCGCCTTGGCCGCAGCCTTTACATCCGCCCCAGGCGCGGCTCCCTTGAAGAAGACCGGGAAGGCCCCATTCGGGTATTGCACCCGCATCAATCGATGAAGCGCCCTGTCGATGCAGGAACGGACGTCCGGATCCGAACCGCCGCTCGCCAGGTCGAACCACATCAGAAAATTCAGCACGCTCTGTGTGTTGTTGTCATCGAGGACAGTCTCGTTGCGTTGCGGATTGTCCTTGATATCGCGACAGGTATTCCCGCCTACCTTCAGTGCGCGGTAGCACCATGTCGCCGCCTTTTGCGGGTCGGTCTCGATCTTGTAAAACCATCCGCCGGACTCCAGCTGAGTCTTGACCAGAGCGGTTGCCACGACCTGGGCAGACTGAAGCCATTGCTTGTCGCCGGTAACCTCGAAAATGCGCAGGAACGCAGCGCCGACAGCCGGCGTACCAGGCGGCTGCACCCAGCCAACGCTCGCGGGCACGGTACCGCCTTCGCCCACCCTCTTTTGGCCGTCGAGGGAATATTTCCATACATAAGTTCCCGCCACACCGAGATGATCGCGGAAATAGGCCCCGGCAGCCTCGACCGCCTCCCGTGCCTCGGCCACTGTCGGCTGAGGTTGAGGCGCCCCGGCCAGTGCGGTGCCGCACGACAGCGCGACAAACAGAGCCGAGGCAATATGCCTTAGCACGGCAGCGCTCCCGCTGGGCCTCAAGCGGCCGCCTCGTGTGGACGCGTGGTTGCCTTGGCTGAACCGAGGATCACATGAGGCACGAATGGCGCCGTCACCGCCGCCGCAGGCTTGGCTTCGTCTCTGCGGTAACTGGGAAGCATATCCGCAACAAGATTTAACACTCCCTCAGTGTCGCCGGCCCTCGCCAAGCGACGCAATTGCGAAAATCCCTTGCGAAGCGTGTCAAGCGGCATCGCGTTGGGCACGGCGCCCAAGACTCCGGAAATCGGAACGTCGACACGTCTTTCGCTTTCGTCGAAGAGTTCCTCGAACAGCTTTTCTCCCGGCCGGCAGCCGACAATCTTGATCTTGATGTCCTCATCCGGCCGAAATCCCGCGAGCTTGATCATGCGGCGCGCCATGTCGATGATCTTGATTGGCGCACCCATGTCGAGAACGAAGATTTCGCCCTGTCCGAGTTTTTTCTCCAGACCATGGGCCGATGCCTGCAAGGTCAGTTCAACCGCCTCGCGTATTGTCATGAAGAAGCGCTTCATCTCCATGTCGGTCACGGTCAGTGGACCGCCGTGGGCGAGTTGGCGCTTGAATAGCGGGATCAGCGACCCGCTCGAACCCAGAACATTGCCGAAACGAACGGTCATGAAGCGGACGGGGGTATCGCCGGCGGTAAAGGCGAGGTCCAGGGACTGGCAGTAGAGTTCCGCTAGGCGCTTGGTAGCGCCCATGACACTGGTCGTGTTCACAACCTTGTCGGTGGATATCTGGACCATTGCCTTGGCGCCGCAAAGGCGGGTCGCTTCTGCCACGTTCATAGTACCGATGACGTTGGTAAGAATGCCCTCACAGGGATTCAACTCGACCATCGGCACATGTTTGAGCGCCGCCGCGTGGAAGACCAGGTCAACGCAATGGCGTCGGAAAATCTCGCCCAGGCGAACAGGGTCGCGTACGTCGCAGATATATGGCTTCCGGCGCACATTCGGGAATTTCTCCGCCAATTCCAGATCGATGGCGTACAGATTGTACTCGCTGTTATCGATCAGGACCACTTCGGTGGGGCCGAGCGCGGCAATCTGCTGCGTGAGCTCTCCGCCGATCGAGCCTCCGGCGCCGGTGACGACGATGCGCCTGTTTTCGATCATTCGGGACAACGCATCTTTATCAAGAACCGCCTGCGGCCTCTCCAGAAGGTCGGTAAGTTCGATGGGGCGCAAGTCGAAGCGACTCTGATATTTAGGATTGCGCAGTTCCAGGACCGGGGCGGGGCGAGAGACAGCGATGCCCAGACGGTCGGCCCGGTCGATCAGCGCTTCAAGCATCGGGTCGACGAGGCCAGGCACCCTTTCGGTGAAAATCACGTGGCGGGGCTTGATGCCGCGACCTTCCAGATCGCCGATGACCATGTCGAAGTCTTCGATGCTGCCCAGAACCGGCACGCCACGCAGGAAATAGCCCTCTGTCGTTGCGCCATTATCGAGCACGCCGACCGGCCAATGGCGTGCATTCGGATCCCGCTGCAGCGCGCGAATATAAAGATCGGCCGCATCGCCTGCACCGATCAGCAGCACAGGGACCACGTCGCGTCCGTTTCTCGCTCTGTTCGCAGTCGGACCAAAGCGGCTTAGCTCAACGAGCTTGGAGCGGATGCGAACTGAAATAAGCAGCGGCACGAGCAACAGAAACTGGATCACTATCACCGAGCGCGGGATCGAATCGAGCCGTGTAGCCACAAACATCAGGAACACGAAGGCCAGCGATGTGACGAATGCCGCGCGAACGATACCGAGCATGTCGCCGACAGAAGCATATCGCCAGTTGCGGGTGTAGAGGCAAGTCACCGGGAAGACCACGGCGCATGTAAGCAGGAAGCAAGGGAGTGCGAAGAGCAACGAAGCGTGGCTTTCCGGACCGGTGAATTCTCCATCAAGGCCCAATCGCATGAATGAAGCAAACGACAGTGCCGCCAGCGCCAGGGCCAGATCGATGATGTAGAGATGAAGGTTCTTGCCAACGGCCTTGGCGCGCCCGGTCACCCGCCGGCGCAAGTAAGACAGCACATGAACAATCGTCCGCGGTTTGCTGACGAGACGGCCGAGAGCGATCGCAGTGGCCAGCAAAAGGGATTGGCCTCCCAGTGGACTGATTGCCTCAAACGGCTGATCTGACTGGCTCATTCTAGACCTCGACAAAGCTTAGCCGCCGCGACCCAAGAGAGCGCGTCAAGAGATGCGGCTGTTTGAACTCGCAGGCACAAATCCGTGCCTGCCAGTCCCTTGCTCAATCAAGAACAGGTTGGCCTGCAATCGTTCGGATTCGAGGCTACGATCTTATCGCTGCTATGGGGCGCTTTACCCGCTTTCTAAGCAACACATGCTTTTGTGCATGGGGGGCTATCGGAACTGCAAGCGGACTTTGCCGCGTTAATCCAAAGAGGTACTCCCATCAGTCCGGGCCAGCCAGCTAGCTAGGTCTCGCTGCACCGACGCAATGGCTTACAATGGCGGAGATTAAAATGGTCGCTTGAGTTTCGGTCCGGCGGTCCCGTTCTTCGGGCACTTCATTGTTGACGCCGCCAATGCGCCAAACTCACGCTAGCAGAGGAAGCTTTCTATGCTCGGACAGTTGAAGAACAATCTTCGCGACGCTACCTTTTTCCTTGGCGAAGCCGTCGTTCCAAAGAAAATACGCTACTCCGGTCCCCTGGGAGCGCTGCGCCGCCAGATGATCTTTTGGTCGCGAGACTCCTTTGTGCTTTCATACCCGAAATGCGGTAGAACGTGGCTGCGCACCATGGTTGGCCGCGTCATCGACAAACACTACGGCCTTAACCTGCAGAATCCGATGGAAATCCAGCATTTCTGGAAGATCTCGTCGAACATCCCCTGCATTGGCTTTTCTCACGACGACAGCCCAAACCTTAAGCGTCCCAGCGAAATCCAGGCCGATAAGTCAAAATATTCAGGAAAAAAGATCCTATTTCTGGTTCGGGATCCGAGAGACGTGCTTGTTTCATATTATTTCGACGCAACGCACCGAATGAAGGTGTTTGACGGAACGATCAGTGAGTTTCTTGCCCAGGATGTCGGCAGCATTGATTCCATCATAGCGTTCTACAACGCTTGGGCGCACAACCGCGATAAGGTGAAGGCATTTCAAATGCTGTCCTACGAACATATGCGCCAAGCTCCAAAATCGGCGCTTCGCACGGCGCTAGATTTTCTGGGCATTCAGGGCGTGCCGGAGATGATCCTCGATGAGGCGACAACCTTTGGCTCTTTCGAGAATTTGCGAAAGATCGAAATGGCAGACGCTTTCGGCCACGAAAGAATGCGCCCGACGGACCAGTCGAATCCCGACAGTTTTAAGGTGCGCCGGGGTAAAATTGGCGGTTATGTCGACTATTTCAACAGAGACGAGATCGCTTACATGGATGAAAGAATTTCCAGCTCTTTGGACCCGTATTTCGAAATATACCACCGCAAGGCATAGCGTCGAGCTCTACTGCAAGGGGAAGCCTTGTCGCTTCCGTGCTGGGACGTCGCATAAGACTTCCCGGTCGAAAAAGTCCACGGCTCTTCCTTCGCCTGTCATCGGTCATTTCCCCACCGTGCTTTGATGGCGTCCATGATCAAAACGTTGAGCTTGGACGCGCCGGTCTCGCTGAGATGGTTATCGTCCCGATAAAAAATCTGAGAGCCTCGATTGGCGAAACAGCGCTGTTGATCGCAGAAGGCCTTCTCCGGATACACACGCACGAGATTTGGATCGGATCCGACATTATCGTATAATGCGTATGTCCGTTGCGTTCGCCGGCGGAAATCCCCGTAGGAAACCGAAATCGGGTCCGCCTGCATATAAGCTGCAGGATCGTTCTGGCGTCTGGCCCGCATGAGAAGCACCTGCGGGACGTTCCAACCCATCTCCGGGACAGGATAGACTAAGACAACTTTCACCCCGCGCTCCAGAAGTGTGTTTATGGTGCGGGAAATGGCCGTGGCGACTGCAGCCGGATCGGCGGGCCCGGTTTCACCCAGCTTGGCCAAATGCGGGTGATCGTCGCCCGGCTCGATTCCCCCCTCGCCATTGTTGTAACGGCTCTGCTCCACAAGAATGGGGAGACGCCACAAGAGCACGGCTATCGGTCGCTTCAGCCTGCCTACGTAGTCGAGCCTCTTGTCATTGTAGTCGCCTGGACAACCCGGTTGGTCCACGTCAACCCTTTGCAGACCGAGGAGAAATACGCAGCCGCCTCGATTGAGCGGTGTGAACGAGGCGATATCTCGGTAGTCATCGAGGCTGTCTCGCATCGGACCAAGCAGAGTGCGAGCGTGAGAGTCACCTAAACTAACAAGAGCATAGCCCTCGGGATTCGAGCCATGAAAGGTACAAGGGCCCTGTTCAGGCGCAAAGTTGAGACAGCTCTTCCCGTTCTGAAAGATCTGAGCCTCGCGAATATCGGATGCAGCGGCAATCGGGGCCAGGCCGTCCGCAAAACGGCTTGGCATGCCATTTTGGACATACCAGTAGTATCCGCCGCCGCTGAGTAACACGGCCCCCAGTGAGGCAATCAGCCATATAACGCGCTTGCTGGTTCGCTTTCTGCTGCGGGTCGGCATCTCAACGAAGCGGTAAGTCGCAGTGGCAAGTATGACAGACATCAAAATCCAACAAAATACCATCGTTCCATCGACAGAATTGGTCGCACTCATTCTGCCGAAAGCAAATATCGGCTGGTGCCAAAGGTAGAGGGAATATGATATCAGGCCGACAAATACAAATGGCTGGGAGGAAAGCGCTCGTGTAATGGGATCGCCGTGCCCTGTATACCAGATAAGCAATGCCGTTCCTGCAACCGGGATCAACGTTACAAGTCCTGGGTGATGCCACTGCGGCCTCATCAGCGGCACCGCGCAGATCAGGAGCACCAAACCGACCGCAGGCGCGACTCGTGAAGAGCGCATCGACACAAGCCGGCCGCCAGTCAATTCACGTCTTGCCAGAAACACCCCCAACCCTAGTTCCCAGATTCGGGGCGGCAGTAGAAAAAAAGATGCGTCCGGGAAATGCCGTGTCATCCACTCCGCAAGAATGAACGAAACGACGAGCCCAATGCACAGGATGGCTGTTAAAAATTTCCGAGCAAATTTCCACACCAGTAGAAGAAAGCAAGGGAAGATCACGTAGAACTGTTCTTCGACCCCCAAGCTCCAAGTGTGAATTAATGGACGAAAAAGATTGTCGGCTGCGTCATAGCTCGCAACATGCCAGAAATATAGATTGGAGGCTGAAAACACGGTTGCCAAAAGGCTCGCCGAATAGTCTCTAAAGGCACTCGGCAGCATATATAGCCAAGCGAAGGGGATCGTTACTGCTAAGACGGTATACAGCGCAGGTAGGATCCGTCTCGCGCGACGCTCGTAAAAATTGGCGAACGAGAAAGTCCCATCCATGACTTCCCGCTGTACAATCGAGCCAATCAGATAGCCGCTAATAACAAAAAAGACATCAACGCCAATAAAACCGCCCGCAAAGGGGTCAAGGCCCGCGACGCGAAGCCCTGAATGGTAGAGGATCACCAGAACGACTGCGATCGCCCTCAGGCCGTCAATTTCGCGGCGATATCCAACTTGACCGGCCGGGGTCGTGGCCACGATCCCACTCTGGGCAGCTCCCGTGTCTTGGTTCGCATTGCGGGCAGGATGATGGGCTTCGTACGGCAGACCTCGATCAATGCCGGGGGAACCATATGTCAATGGCGCAGCTGACTTTTCGTGAAACTCACTCATGTCAAAGGAGGCCCTTCCCTTGGATGCGTCTATCAGGATGCCGGCGTGCTGACGCTCGGATCGGCCTGAAGCTGCTGCTGCAGCCAGGTCGTCGTGCTTTTTGCGGCTCCGATGACAAGGAAATCGATGTGCTCTACCCGCATTGCGAAAATCCTTTAACCGCCGATTTCGCTGGTTAGGTCGGTCGCCAAGCCGGCTTTGCGGGAGCAAAGCGCCCTGTCATAGATCTTCATGACATTTTCGACATGGCGGTGCGTGCTGTAGGAGAAGAAGGCGTGGTCGCGGGCTGCATCGCTGATCCGGGCCCAGAGCGGCGGATTGGACAGCAACTGCGATAGCGGCTCCATGAAGGCCCCGGCGTCTTCCGGTGTGACCAGAAATCCGGTCCGCCCGTTCTCGATAGCTTCCGGATTGCCGCCATGATCGGTTGCAACCACCGGCGTCCCAAGAAACATCGCCTCGATAAGGGTTCGGCCGAAGGGCTCTCCCATGGCGGGAACCACCAGAACATCCGTTGCCGCGAGGAAAGGTTCGATCGGGTTGCGAAAACCCATGAAGCGCACCGTTTGGCCGAGCCCGCGCTCGGCGCAGCGCACGCGGGCGGCCGCTTCAAGATCTTGCGAGCCCGCGGGTGAATTCCCGAACACGCAGCCGACGACCGGGATTTGCGGATGCTCCCGCACGAAACGATCAAGGATATCGATGAAGAGGAGCGGCCGCTTTCGTTCGATCAGCCCGCCGATGAAGCTCAGGACGCGTGTTCCTGGTGCAAGGCCTAGCTCGTCCAGAAGTGCGGCCTTGGCCGCGATCCTGTCAGGCACAGTCGACGGATGGTCGAAGGGACTATGGATGACGCTGAGCCGTCCCTTGAGGGATCTGATCGGATGCCGCGGTCGCGAAAATCGAGACACCGTCACCATGCGATGCGCGATGAGCGGCGCAAGCACGTTAGCGCCCTTGGCGTCGGGGTCGCCGCGATGATGCCAAACCAGCCGAGCACCTGCCAGTCTCGCCGCAATGCCCCAATTCACATGCGTCCTGCCGTCATTGGTGTGAACGATATCGAACTTCTGCTCCTTGATGAAACGCCGCATGCGCGGAAGCGTACTGGTCAGATAGGTCATGACATCGCCGGGGATTGTTCCCTTTCCAGGCGAAGTCGTCGGCAGCGGAAAACCCGTGAAGGGCTGGCCCTCCATTTGCAGAAAGGCCGCCAGAGGCCCGGCCGTTTCCTGAAGCACCAGAATCGGAACGACCTTCGATGTATCGAGGTTCTGGATGAGCTTGAGCGCCGAGATGTGGCTTCCACCGACATCATCACCGATAAATGGAAAGCAAACCCGTATCGGCCCTTGGCTAGCTCCTCCAACCATCGCCTGTTACCCGGTCGCAGTTCCGAGGTAGCTGCCTCGTTCAAGGTAGCTGACGATCACTTCCGCGGCCTCCTCGGCGCTCAGATCCGGCGTAACGGTGATCTGTGGCGCTTCCGGGCGCTCATAGGGACTGCCGATGCCCGTGAAATTCTGGATCAACCCATTTCGGGCGCGTCGATAAAGGCCCTTCGGGTCGCGGCTTTCGGCGACCTCCAGTGGTGTGTCGATGAAGATCTCGATAAACTGCCCTGGGCCGAAGAGGTCGCGCGCCATCCGCCGCTCCGCCTGGAATGGCGAAATGAATGAAGTGAGCGCTATCAGCCCCGCGTCGACCATCAGCTTGGCGGCCTCGGCGACGCGACGGATGTTCTCCACGCGATCCGCGTCGGTAAAGCCGAGATCTCGATTCAAGCCATGGCGAACATTGTCGCCGTCCAGAAGGTAGGTGTGCCTGCCGATCGCATGGAGGCGCTTCTCCACGAGATTCGCGATCGTCGATTTTCCGGAGCCCGACAGGCCTGTGAACCACAGCACCACGGGCTTTTGACCTTTGGCGATCGCCCGCGCATTCATGTCGACATCCAGTGCTTGCCAATGGACGTTGTTCGCCCTGCGCAGACTGAAGTCGATCATTCCGGCACCGACCGTGTGGTTGTTGATCCGGTCGATGACGATGAACGCGCCGGTTTCGTGCACGTTGGAGAACGGGTCGAAGGCGAGCGGTGCCTGTGTCGTGAAGTTGACGAAGCCGACGTCGTTCTTCTCGAGGGTTTTTGCTGCCAGTTTTGCAAAATTATTGATGTCAACCCGGTGTTTTATCTGCGTAACGCTCGCACCCACCACGCTGGTGGCGAGCTTGATCAGATACGGGCGGCCGGGGATCAATGGATCCTCGTGCATCCAGAGCAGATGGGCCGCAAACTGGTCTGACACTTCCGGGCGCTCCGCCGCCCCCGCCAGGACGTCGCCGCGAGAAACGTCGATCTCGTCTTCGAGCGTCAGCGTGACAGCCTCGCCGGCCGCTGCCTCCGACAGGTCTCCGTCCTGGGTGACGATGCGCTTGACCAGGCTCGTCACGCCGGATCGTGCCACGACCACACGGTCTCCCGGCCGGATCACGCCGGCGGCGATGGTGCCGGCAAACCCGCGAAAGTCGAGGTTCGGGCGATTGACCCATTGCACCGGCATCCGGAAAGGCGCGCTACGGCGGTCTCGTTCCACCTCAACGGTTTCCAGATGCTCGATGAGCGTCGGGCCCCGATACCAGGGCAGGTTCTCGCCTTTCGAAAGAACATTGTCGCCATAACGCGCCGACAGCGGGATGGCATCCAGAGACGCGAAGCCAAGCGGTTCCGCGAAGCTTCGATAGGTCGCCTCGATCTCGTCGAATACCGTTTGCGAATAATCGACCAGGTCGATTTTGTTGACCGCAAGGACGACATGCCGGATTCCGAGCAGCGAAACGATGAAGGAATGTCGGCGTGTCTGGGTCAGAATGCCCTGCCGCGCATCGACAAGAATGATCGCCAGGTCGGCATTGGATGCGCCAGTAGCCATGTTGCGGGTGTATTGCTCATGGCCGGGCGTGTCGGCGACTATGAATTTGCGCCGTTCCGTGGCGAAGAAACGATAGGCCACGTCGATCGTAATGCCCTGTTCGCGCTCGCTGGCCAGACCGTCGACCAGAAGGGCGAAGTCGAGATCGCCGCCGGTTGTGCCGTGGCGTTGGGAATCGCGGGTAAGTGTGGCAAGCTGGTCTTCCATCAGCAGCTTCGTGTCGTAGAGCAGCCTGCCGATCAGCGTCGACTTGCCGTCGTCCACGCTGCCGCATGTCAAAAATCGCAGCAGGCTCTTCTTCTCGTGGACAGCAAGATATTGCGAAGTGATCTCGTCTATCGAAGAAGATTCGAGTTCCGCGGTTTGAGCAAAACCCAGCATCAGAAGTACCCCTCGCGCTTTTTCTTTTCCATCGATGTTGCCTCGTCATGGTCGATCAGCCGACCTGATCGCTCGGAGGTCCTCACGACAAGCATTTCCTGGAGCACTTCGGGAACAGACGCGGCAGTGCTTTCAGTGGCCGCGGTGAGGGGATAGCAGCCAAGCGTGCGGAAGCGTACCGAGCGCATTTCGGGGGATTCGCCTGGGCGGAGCGGCAGACGATCGTCGTCCACCATGATCAACTGTCCGTCGCGCTCCACCACGGGGCGTTTGGCCGCGAAATACAGCGAGACGATGGGGATGTTCTCCCTCATGATGTACTGCCATATGTCGGTTTCGGTCCAGTTCGAGAGAGGAAAGACCCGGACGGACTCCCCTGGTTTCAGCCGGCCGTTGTAGAGGTTCCATAGTTCCGGGCGCTGGTTCTTTGGATCCCAGCCATGGCTATCGCTGCGCAGCGAAAACACCCGTTCTTTCGCGCGGCTCTTTTCCTCGTCGCGCCGCGCGCCGCCGAAAGCGGCGTCGAAGCCGAGCGAGGTCAGTGCCGATTTCAGCGCCTCCGTCTTCATGATCTGCGTGTAGGTGGACGAGCCATGTGTAAATGGCGTGATCCCTTCGGCCAGGCCGGCCTCGTTGCGACGTACCAGCAGCTTCAGGCCAAGCCGCGCGACAGTCTCGTCGCGGAAACGGATCATTTCTTTGAATTTCCACGTCGTGTCGATGTGGAGAAGGGGGAACGGCAGTTGCGACGGATAGAAGGCCTTCATCGCGAGATGGAGCATTACGGCCGAGTCCTTGCCCACCGAATACAACATCACCGGGTTGCGCAGTTCGGCGACGACCTCGCGAATGATATGGATTGATTCAGCCTCGAGTCGTTGCAGATGTGTGAGCGACGAAGGAGAGGAAGGCGAGCGCCGCTGCGCTGCAGGCAAAGTGACCAGGGCTTGAGGTGCCTGGGCTTGAGGCGCAAGAGCTTGAGGTGCAAGAGACATCTAGATCGCCTTTGAAGGGGCAAGACTTGCTTGGTTGAGAGCGTCCGCCGGCGGGGTTTGCCGGTCGGGATGATGGGCGGTCTTGAGCGCCTGTCGCAACGAAAGCGCCAGGCCGAAGGCCCACAGAATGCCCAGGACGATATGGGCAATATTGCCCCCCATCGCGCCGATCCGCGGGATGAGCAGGAGGGCCGTCACGTGGAAGGCGGCTGTGGCAACGACAACAATGCGCAACACCTCACGTTGCCGGCCCATGGCAAGCAGCGCCGAGCGGGCGGCTGAGCCCGAAAGCACGAACGTGACCGCCACCATCTGCACGATGACGAGGCTGGCTGCGCCTATGAACTCCGGTCCCGCGGTCCAGGCGAGCAGCGGCCGGATGAGCACCGCCACGACCAGGACGCAAATGACGCCAAAGCAGAGCAGCATGGCTTCGGTCTGAAAGATCACCCGCTTGAATTCCTCGATGCTGCCTTTTGCCCAAAGGCGGGCGACATCGGGATAGAGAACGTTTTGCACCTGCGGGCCTACTTGCTGGCCGACGCGGCCTATGCGCTTGGCGATCTGGTACAAGCCAGCCGAGGCCGGGTCGGCTAGCCATCCGACCAGCAGCGTATCGAGCTCTTGCGCGCTCGCGCGCAAGGTGAGTGAGATGTTCGACGACCACGCGAAATTCCAGATGCCAGGGAAGCGGCGTGTGATGCCGGCCAAAGGCGCGCCCAGGACATTGTGGACACCCTGCCTGTGTAGCGCGCGCATGGTCAGCGTCAGGAGCGCCAGGGAGCCGAGGATCTGCGTTCCGGCCCAAACCGCCGTGAAGTAAGCGAGATCGCCATTGAGCAGCACGCCGAGCAGACACAGCAATACGCGCAGAACGGCGTTGAGCAACTGCCCATAGGCGAGGAGGCGGAAGTTGCCGGCCATGCGTTGGACAGCCACGGGGACGCCGGAAATCTGAAATAGCAGAACGCTGGAGTAGAGAACAAGAAGATGCACGATTTGCGTCGACCAACCGAAAACCGGCGCAATGAGAAGGGCCGCGCCAATGGCGACGACCCAGGCGCTGACAGCGGCGCCGACATCGATAAGCAGGCCGAACTTCATGAGGACGCGCAAATTCTCGTGGCCCTCGGATGCGTTCATGCCGGCTGCGTATTTGATAATTGGCTGCCACGACTGGAAGCTGACAACGCGCTCGACGACCCTTGTGAACGCGATGATCAATGCAAGCTCACCATAGTTCGTCACCCCAAGCGCTCGTGCTGAAAGCGTAAAGGCTACAAGCGCCAGCAATGAGCCAAGAAAATTGCCGGTCAGAAGGTGTGCGATATTGGCCAGGCGCGTGCGGCCCGCACTCTTGCGCCTGGCAGCTTGCAGCACCCGTCGAGCCAGTCTTCCGATCATCGCAACCGTAGCCAAAGTCGCCCCGCTCATTCTTGATCGGCAGTACGCGTCCCTTGGTCGTTCTCCGGGATTGTTTCTGCCGATGCATCCATCATCGGCAGAAACCAGAAAGCCGCCACGACCAAGTTTGGTCCTGTCGCAACCCCAATAAGCTAGGACCTGATCGCCGCTACGACCGATGGCCTACCCCATTAGCGGTAGCAGCTTCATGGCCGTTTTATCGCCAAATATATGCGGAACAAAAAAGTAGAACTATAACACATACCGAACTAATAAAGAGAAAAATTGCCTAGATATTTGGCTTTGTAAATTTAAATAAAAGCAAACGGCTCCATATCCTATTAATCTCCTCGGGATGAAGCACGACATATATGGTGCGCCTCTTTCGCTGTTGGTCGAGGATTGATCTAAGGTTGGATCCGGTAAGAGATATGCCGAAATCCGACGGGCCCGAATAGGCTTGGCCGAGCATGCGATCCAGCATCAACTCTCCCAAGGCCGGAGTGTAACGCGCAGAGCTCCAGTACCACCGCATCGTCTGATGACGATCGCCCGGATCCGGAATGTCTTCCATTGTAACGGAGTTATAGCCGCTAAAATCCCACAGTTTCACTTCAGACGTGGCTGTCTTGGATGCGTTGACCTGACTTACGGTATACGTCAGATCCACACGCCAGCGGTCGTAAACCGGGAGTAGCCCCATGGCCCTGAGTGCTTCCATCTGACGAGCATGTATCGGCGAAATGAAGAGCGTGACGTCTACTCCAGCGGCGGTGAGACGATCCAGCAGGTCATGCAACAGGCCGATTCTAGTGATGTCATAATCGAAGCTGCCGGGAGACGAAAACTCCGCCATCAACCGATTCAGCCTCTGGTCGGACACCTGTCTGTAGCTGTAATTATGTGCCAACATGATCTGGTGAAAACCGTCTTCCTTGTCGGTCTCCCGAAATCCAATGCTGTTGGCGTGCACCGTCCGCAAAGCGTCGATAAAGCTTTCGGGGGAGAACAGGGACCGCGCATAAACGATAGGCATTGGAACTCCGGCAAAGCCGGACTCCGGAAAATCTTGGGTTTCCGTTCGGTCCGCCTCAAACATGGAGAAATCGAGATTGACGATCATCCGGCGGGGTGCGCCGTGAGCCAGGGCGAACATGCCAATGTCATAGAGTTCGACCATGCTCGCATGCGGAACCGCGGCATTGTAGGCCTTCAGCCTAGCTAGGCTCGGTCCGGCGGGATCAAGCCCGACGCGCGCCCGCGAGCCGCCGAGGATCAAAGTGTCGTAGTCGGTGAGCCATAGACGTAGTGAGCGCTCGGCTGTCGTACCGATCGAAAGGCGATGTGTCTTTTCGGCATTGAAATCAGGAATCTCCAGATGATGGTTGATCCCATATGGATCGACAACAAAAACGAAAGCGGCAGTCCCAAGTTCTAGCAGAATACCGATGGCTGCAACCCTTGCGGCCAACCGTGGCAGGCGCGATCCAGACGTCCTCAACGGCCCGCCCGACTGCAAAACCTGCGAGCCCATGAACTCGGGCATGGTGGCGTGTCCCGCGGCGCTGATCCCCTCTCGGGTGAAGATCTTGTAAAAGGTCAGGCAGAGAATTTTCAGGTCAAGTGCGAAGGTCCGGTGATCGACATACCAGACGTCCAGGACGAAGCGGTTCTCCCAATCAAGTGCGTTGCGGCCGTTCACCTGCGCCAAACCTGTGATGCCGGGAATGACTTGGTGACGACGCGCCTGCTCAGGGCTATAGCGGGGGAGATACTCCATCAAGAGGGGACGAGGCCCGACGAGGCTCATCTCACCCCGCAATACATTGATCAATTCGGGCAGCTCATCAAGGCTGCTTGCGCGCAGAAAGCTGCCAAAGCCAGTCAGCCTGTCAGCATCGGGAAGCAGCCGGCCATGACGATCCCGACGATCGGTCATCGTTCTGAGCTTGATTATCTTGAATGGTTTCCCGTGCAGGCCGGGACGTTCCTGGCGGAAAAAAACAGGCCGCCCAAGAAGCAGCGCGACTGCTATTGAAAGCACCGCGATGAAGGGCGACATCAGCAGCAGAAGGCAGGCGGCACCGAGCAGGTCGAACGTGCGTTTCATGAGCGATGCTCCTTTCATCGGCATGCCTGCCGCAGCTCGCTGATACGTCCTCTGGCCAACCGCAAGGCTTCGTAGTGGTCAAAAGCCAGGCCACGCCACGGGACACAATCTCGAAGTCTACATGTGCCTTGTGTCTTGAGACCGATCCCAATCAGGGACGATGTGCGGGCATTGCCTTCCACGCGCGACAGGTCGCCGCTTTTAGTTACATTGGCTGTAAAGTGCGCCTATCAAAGATCATTCTCCGGATGAACATCAGGATATGTGCGCCAGATTTGAAAACGCTCGAGGTGTTCTTGTCCGGCATCGGATTTTTCATTCGTAGATCGCGCACCTGAATAACTGAGTTCGTGATCGATTGCCTTCATTTTCAGAATTTCGTCAAAGCGGAGTCCCATTTCTCCGCAATCTGCTGCATTGAGAACCGATCGATCGTTTTCCGGGCCGATCTACCCATTTTGTGGCGAAGAGCATTGTTTCGCATCAGGCATGCCATCGCGGATGCCAACTCGGCAACATCGTCGACTGGTACCAGCAGACCCGAAACGCCTGGTTCGATGATTTCGGATGGACCGAAATCGCAGTCCGTTGCGACGACGGGCAGGCCTGCCGCCATCGCCTCGATCAGCACGTTGGGAAAGCCTTCGTAGCGTGACGGCAGGACAAAGAGGGAGGCGTCGCGCGCCCATTCGCCCGGACGCTCGGTAATGCCGGCAAGCTTTACCCTGTCCTCCAAATCCAACGCATCGATCTGACGTTGAAGAAGAACCCGATCAGGTCCCTCGCCGAAGATTGTCAACGCCCATGCCGGAAACTCGGTAGTGATTTTAGCAAACGCCTTTATCAGCGTGTCGAAGCCTTTCTGTTCCACCAGGCGTCCGACGGCGACCAGGCGAAACATCTCATTGCCATGGTCTTTGTAGGCATCGGTCGCCTCGCACGGATTTCCGATGACCTCGCAAGGATTTCCGATAACGTGGGCTTTTTTTCTGAGCGTATCCGGAAGCGTCTTGACAATCGCATCAGTCTGCATGACGAGCCGATCCGCCTGCCGAAGTATGATGCCAGAAACGAGCCGCCAAGCGGCGTGTTTTTTCTGCGCTTTGGGATTGTTTCTTTCCGAGATAATAACCCGGATGCCAAGATTTTTCGCCGCCAGCAGGCAAAGAATATTAATCTTTGTTAGAAATGAAACGATCAGAGTGGGCTGAAGCTGCTTGAATTCCGCGCGCAACACGACCACGCGCCGCAAGCTGCGGACAAATCCGAGTTTCGAAAGCCGCGAAGCTCCATCCTCTACAAGTCTGTGGACGGTGACCTTCGGGTGCAGGGCAAAATAGCTCTTGTCTTGCTCTCCCACGAAAGCAAATAGATGGACTTCATCTCCGCGCCTGCATCGATCTGCGGCAAGCAGACTGACGACGCGCTCCGTCCCTCCTGCACCCAGGCCCGCCTGCACAATCGCAAGTCGCATTTACTCCCCTCTTAACGTCAGGACGTCGATGGATTATTTCCATACTTCTCGGCGATCTCCGCCAAGTTGCTGCATGGATTGGTGGAAAGGGATTCGACGACAGGAAGATCTCTCTTGATCGTCTCGCCTTGGCCGTGTTCATCCATGAATTGGCGGCGAAGTTCATACCAGCCGCATGCGAGCCGCGTTCCGCCACGGGCAAGCAGTTCGATCGCGGCTGGAGTTAGCCAGTCGATGCAGGTCTGCTCAATGAGTTCGGCTTGCGCATCACTAAGATGATCGGAAAAGCCGCCGACCTTGCCGGGACGCGCATGCTGGCTTTCGCCATCGTGGGCCGCTAGGCCGCCCGCCATCTCATGCTCACGCATTACATCGAAACGCGAGGCGTCGATAGAATCCTGAAGCGCGCGCACGGACGGTGTGTGGCCGAGAAATCTCAGGATACGCGTGCAGGCACCCATAGGGTCTTCCGTCAGTTCCCCATAGCCCAATACTGCACTTACGTGATGCTTTAGACCTCTACCCCAATCATTCAGATATACTATCAGAGCCGGCAGGCCTTGTTCGCGATCGGCAATGAACGCGTCCATGGTGCCTTCGAAGCAGCGTTTGTGACGTGTGGCATCGAAATAAGCTGACACGATTACGTCGCGCGGATCTCGAGTCATGAAGATGATGGGTCGGTTGAGAAAAAGCGAGCGTCTATAGGTGAGGTGCGAAACCAGGACGAGCGGCACACGATGGCGCTCATCTGTGTAACGAAAAGCCGGGATGCCCCTCGTCGGATCGAGATCGAAATCCGGAAGAACCTCGAACATTGGCGAAAGATGGACATTTTCGCCGTTGGCGTGGCGACGAAAGTATTCCGAAAGGATATGTCTAAGCTGGGTTGCTCCAGATTCGGGATAGGAGACAAGAAACGCGTCTGCGCCCGACGCAGCCCAGGTCATCCTGATCCGGGCGTCGATCTTATGCAATGTCAGACGGGTGGTCGTCAGCATGGTGACAGGTCTTCAGTCCTTGGGGATCGTAGCGCAGCATGTATGACGTCGCAGTCGAAGGACGCGATGGGCGGGCTGCCGGCCATGGCCTTGAGTGGTACCGCGCAATCTTCGTAGCGGGACGAAAGCACAAATGCGTCGGCGTCCAGAAAGCAGGATCGCCATGCGTAGCAGATCAGATCCGCCCTTCCCGACTGTAGTGGCGCTGCGATCCAGAAATGCCAAGCCGGCGAAGCTGTCCATCGCGTATTCCAATCCCGCTGTCGCAACCCCTAAATACCCAGCTTTCTTTGAAGGGACGAGTTGCACATAGGGATGCATCGCCGGCTGCCGTTTACCTCTAAAGGAGGACTTGGGCGCAGAAACGAAGCAGACAATAGAAGAGATCTGTGTCCATCTATCGCTCACGCCGGTGAGTTGGAGCCTTGAATTCATGCGCATAGCCTTTGTCGGTGCGGTGGAGGGATCTCGGGTCGCATTCGATGCCCTTGTCGAAGCTGGCATGACGCCTTCGCTGCTTGTCACCCTTGCGGGCGAAGCTTCCAAACGCCATTCCGATTTCGTCGATCTGGCGGGGCCGGCACGCCTGGCCGGGGCCGCGGTCCACCTGACCAAGGACATCAATGCGCCCGACACGATCGACAGGCTCAAAGCCGAGCGGCCCGATTTGACGATGGTGGTCGGCTGGTCGCAAATCTGCCGCGGCGAATTTCGCTCGGTCGCCCGATATGGCTCGATCGGCTTTCACCCGGCGCCGTTACCGCGTTTTCGGGGCAGGGCGGTGATCCCCTGGACGATCATTGCGAATGAAAAGGAGACGGGCTCGACTTTCTTCCGGCTCGACGAGGGTGTCGACAGTGGCCCTATCGTCCTCCAGAAGCTTTTTGCCGTGGCACCGGACGAGACCGCGCGCTCGCTCTACGACAAGCACAAGCAGGCACTGTTCGAGATGACGCCGCTTGTCGTTTCGGCGATAAGTCGTGACAAGGCCGTGGGCGTCGCGCAGGACGAATCCCTTGCCAGCTATTGCGCAAAGCGCACGGCCGATGACGGAATAATCGACTGGAGCGATGCTGCCGAGAATGTCCTTCGTTTCGTCCGCGCCGTCGGCGATCCCTATCCGGGCGCCTTCACTTTCACTGCCGGTGCCAAGATCGTGATCGACAAGGCGCGCATGTTTGCCCCGCCTGGGCGCCATATCGGGCTGACCGGCCAGGTCCAAACTCATACCGACAGCGGCTTTACAGTGCTTTGTGGAGACGGAGCCGCCATTGAGGTGACATCCTGGCATGGCGAAAGGCCCAGGATACATGCCAAGCTGGCCTCGGCATGACCAACCTGTGTCGCGCCAAGGACCTAGGCGCGTGCACGGAGCACAGGTCTGCGCGCTTCAGGCGGCGATTGTCGGCCGCGACGGCCGTTCTTCCAGATACCAGCGTACGAAGGCGGTCACCCCGTCCTCGACGCTGGTGCAAGGGCGAAAGCCCGTAAGGGTCTCCAGCAGGCGGGGGTCGGCATAGGTTGCCCGCATGTCGCCAGCCTGCATCGGCAACATCTTGCGGATGGCGCGTTTGCCCAGGCAGTTCTCGATCGTCTTGATGAAAGGCAGCAGCCCGACAGGCTCGCCGCCGCCTATGTTGACGACACGCCACGGCGCGACGGGTGACAGCGTGTCGACGACGCCGGGAGCGGACGCCGCGCGACCTGTCGCCGGCGTGCATTCGACGAGTCGGACGATGGCTTCGACGAGATCATCGATATAGGTGAAATCGCGCTTCATCAGGCCTTCGCCATACACTTCGATCGGACGGCCGTTCTCGATCGCGTCGACAAATTTGAAGAGCGCCATGTCGGGCCGGCCCCAGGGGCCGTATACGGTGAAGAAGCGGAAGCATGTGGTCGGCGTTCCGAAGATATGTGAATAGGAGTGCGCCATCGCCTCCATCGCCTTCTTCGTGGCCGCATAGAAGGTTAACGGCCAATCAGCCTTGTCGGTTTCGACGAATGGCATCTTGTCGTTCGCTCCATAGGCCGAGCTCGTGGACGCAAGGAGCAAATGCCGGGGCTTGAGATCACGCGCAAGCTCAAGGACGTTGAACGAGCCGACGAGATTGCTGTCCGTGTAACTTCGCGGATTGTCGATTGAGTAGCGGACACCGGCCTGCGCGGCCAGATGCACGATCACATCGGGCCGGGCGTAGTCCGCGGCGCGGCGAAGGGCATCCAGGTCTTCCAGTTGGCCGATATGGGCGCGAAAGGCGTCGTATCTTTGAAGCAGGGCGTGTCGGGACTGCTTCAGGACGATGTCATAGTATGGCGTCATGCCGTCGAAGCCGGTGACGCGATGACCGTCGTCGAGGAGCCGGCGCGCCAGGTGAAAACCGATGAATCCTGCGGTGCCGGTGACCAGATACCTCATTCCGCGGCCGCGGCGAAAACTGCCTTGTCTCCGACCGCTCCCTCACCGATATTCACGTACTCGAAGCCGTGCTTGGAGATGTCTTCCCGCCGGTAAATGTTGCGCAGGTCGACCACCACCCGTTTCGACATCGTGCGGGACAGTCGTTCAAAATCCAGGGCGCGGAACTGATTCCACTCGGTCACGATGACCAGCGCGTCGGCGCCCTCGGCGCATTCATAGGCGCCTTCGGCATAGCTTACGCTTGTGCCGAGCACGATTTTCGCCTGTTCCATGCCTTCGGGGTCATACACTCGGACATGTGCTCCAAAATCGATCAAGGCCTGGATGATCGAGAGGGAAGGCGCTTCACGGATGTCATCGGTGTTGGGTTTGAAGGTAAGACCCAGCAAGGCCACTGTCTTTGCGCGGACATCTCCGCCGCAGGCAAATACGATCTTGCGCGCCATGGTGCGTTTTCGCTGGTCGTTCACGGCAACCGTCGTTTCGATCAGGCGCAATGGCGCGCCGCTGTCCTGCGCCGTCTTGACCAAAGCCAGCGTGTCTTTTGGAAAACAGGATCCTCCATAGCCCGGGCCGGCGTGCAGGAACTTTGAGCCGATGCGATTGTCGAGCCCGATGCCCCGCGCTACCTCGCGCACGTTCGCGCCCACGCTCTCGCAGAGATCCGCGATCTCGTTGATGAACGTGATCTTGAGCGCCAGGAAGGCGTTGGCCGCATATTTGATCAGCTCGGACGTGCGGCGGCCGGTAAACAGGATGGGTGCCTGGTTGAGATAGAGCGGCCGATACACCTCCGCCATCACCTCCCGGCCACGCTCGTCCGACGGGAGGCCGATAACGATCCGGTCTGGTCGTTTGAAGTCGTCGATCGCGGCTCCTTCGCGCAGGAATTCCGGGTTGGAGACGACGGCCACATCGGCCAGGGGATTGCATTGGCGAATGATCCGTTCGACCTCATCCCCCGTGCCCACCGGCACCGTGGATTTGATTGCCACCACGGTGAACCCGTGAACAGCGGCCGCGATTTCCCGGGCCGCTTCGTAGACATAGGACAGATCGGCATGGCCGTCGCCTCGCCTCGAAGGCGTCCCGACCGCAATGAACACCACGTCCGCATCGGCGACTGCCGCTGTAAGCATGCTGGTGAAGGTGAGCTGGCCGCTCGCGGAATTCTTGTCGACGAGGTCGTCGAGACCTGGCTCATAGATCGGCATTCTTCCGGCCTGGAGATCGGCAATCTTGGCCTCCGCCTTATCGACGCAGACGACTTGATGGCCGAAATCAGCCAGGCAAGCGCCCGATACAAGACCCACGTAACCCGAACCAACAATCGCGATGCGCATGTAACCGCCACTCTGATGATGACAACTGACGCGATTAAGCCAGCAGCGGCCAAGAAAATGGAGTGCGCAATCGGATAAGACATTACCACTTCCGAGACCTGGTATGGGCCCGGACGGTCGTCTGGCGCGGTTTGACAACGCTAAGTGCTGATGGCCATTGCAAATGGACGAGACGAGATGATCTGGCGCGTAGCCACGCTCGGCTGCAAGCCGGCTGACGGCGCTTTATTGGCGCGTCGATTGCTTGAGTTCATTTTCCGTCAAAAATTCCGGTCGGCTGCCGTTTGGTCTTCTTGCCATGTTCCTAGAGGTAGCTCGGTTCTCGCTTCAACTTGCCGTCCGGGAGCCGAGTCAGGAAATTGCCCTCGAACAGCCTCGCCTGAGCTTGATAGATCTTCGTCCGGGTGAGACGGCGCGCTGGAGTGTTCTGCCGTGACGAACAAGGCTAGGCAGAGCACGCCGAGGCCGGCAGGGCGATTTTCCGGTCCATGCAATGGAATTGTTGCAGGGGCTGCGCGGTCGCGTTTGCCGGCGAACATTCAAAGAATGTAGCTGTGGGCCTCGCTTTCCGTCGCACTGTCAGCCGCGGAGACAGGCTTGGCGAAGAGGAAGGCACCATCTCGCGAGAACAGATCCGCCGGCATCATCTGGAACTCGCGCTGCGAATGCGGGACATCCAATTCACGATCGACAATATGCCAGAGGCTGTTGAAGAACGATCCGTCGGCTTGCCTCATGCTTTCCCCCCGAAGCGGCTTTCTCGATGAGAAAACCGTTGCTGGATTGGCCCACATGTCGGCAATGGCGATATCGTAATAGCCGGGATGCGCGGCATTGGGTTTGATAATCGCGAAGGGCGTGTTCTTTTCCGGCCAGCCTACGCGGCCCACGGTCAGGCACTCTTCCGGCTCGGGCAATCTTGCCTCCACAAGATAGGCCAGTGCCGCATCGATGCCGCCGATTTCCGAAACGACGCAGGATGTCAGTCCCGCGCGGGCAAGCTGCATCAGCTTTCGAGCCTCTTGTTCATCCATATCGGCCCATCTCAGGAAAGCCATCCATTGCTGGTGCAGGCAGTCGTCCTTGGCCTGGCAAAGAAGTCGTCCTGCCTCCAAAGCGGATTCGACCCTCCTCCTGTCCGCCTCCGCGAAGGCTTCCCGCGCAGGGCGAATTCGGCCGGCAATTTCCATCAGGTCATTTGAGATGTTTTTCATATCCTCCTCCCCAGGCGGATTTCTAATCTGATTTATGCGCTCCATGATGCGTTGGTTTTGTATTGCGTAGAAGGCCATCACGGGAACGCGTGAGATATCTTAGTGGCGTGGCCAACCTATTCTTTTGAGCAAGGGTCCCACTTCCGACTGTCGGCTGATCCGCGCGCGATTGTGTTCGCTACTACTTGCTGCCATAGCTTCGCTTTCGTCATTGTCGGCGTCGCCTGGTCCACAAGACGACGTCTGCAAATTCTGCCGTCCGATCCGCCGAACGCCGTCTGCCGGGCGGTATGCGCGCGGTGGATGCTCGGGACCCAACGCTGGTCGCGACATGCAAACTTCTGGCTTAATTTTTCGACGATTGAAGAATGCGCGTACCCTATCATTTCGGTGATGGTGCTCATCCAACCAGACCTGGAGACCTGCGCAGTAAGGAGTAGTCAGAAGAGCTGGAGAAAGCCCGAATGACGGCGAAGGAAGAAAATCCACACGCCTTTGGGCGAATGGAAGTAGGCGCCGTATCTTTCAACGAACTTGCACGCCCAAGGCTCTTGAAGTCATAGCGAAGGGCAATCTGGCTTGAAGAGTGGGGCGATCCGGAACTCCATGACAGCAGTGGCCATCACAGCACCCGCTCGGGCGGGTTGGCGATTTCGACAGCCGAGCGTCATTCCGGGTTTCGGATTGACGCTCGGCTTCTCGCTTGCCTACCTGACCCTCATCATCCTCATTCCGCTGTCGGGGCTGATCTGGCGCTCCGCGGCGCTCGGCTGGACCGATTTCTGGGCGATCGCCACCGACCGGCGCACCATCAACGCGCTCCGCATCAGCTTCGG
>NZ_VFUH01000023.1:0-58049 GCF_006440475.1 Mesorhizobium sp. B2-6-1 | reverse complement strand
GTTCGGCGGGGGCAGTGGCCACGCTAGCGGGCAGGGCGGTGGCGGTGCCGGTCGGCGATCAAATAGCGACCTTGACGACGACATCCCATTTTTTATGGAGTGGCGCTGATGACCGAGGTTTGGAAGCCGTCGGTCGACGGGCTTGAGGTCAGCAGCTTCGGCCGCATCCGCGTCTTGGCTTATCAGAGGGAGATGCCTTACGGCGGTGTCCGCACCTATGGCGGGCATGCTTGGCTTGGCAACATAGCCCGCGATGTCAGTAGGCCGCGCCGCGTGATCCGCTTCCGTGGCAAGACTCACAAGGTTCATCGCCTCGTTTGCGAGGCGTTCCACGGTCCCGCGCCGTTCGACAACGCCGACGTCCTGCACCGCAACGGCGACACGCTCGACAACGTTGAGACCAATCTCCGTTGGGCGACGCGCGCCGAGATCCTTGCACAAGTTCCGCTGGGTATCGCAGCATGAGCGACGATCATATCCAGGCTATTCGCACGCACGTCGAGAAGCACGCCGGCAAGGAGCGAGCGACGTTCTCAGTCGCCGGCATCACAGCTCTGCTTGCCGCGCTACCCGCCGCCAAGGGAGACACGGCACTCGCAGCGCTCACCGATATTTTGCGATGCGATGACGAGGCCCGGCAGGCAACCATGGCCGGTGCCACGTTGAATGGATACGGCCTAACAGACATGTTCGACTACGCACCGAACAAGGCGAGCCGATCCGCCGATTTAGACCAATGCCTCGCACGCGCACGCCTCGTCATCGCATCCCTATCCCCGCCACCCGCTCCAGGGGAGGTCAGGACGGCGTTCTTCGCAGGCTTCAGCGCCGGTGAAGCAGCGGGCAAGTTCGGAGACGACACCGATAGCGAAGCTTGGGACCGCTTTGCCCTTTCCACCCCCACGGCGCCAGAACTGGGAGCGGTGCACCGCATCGAACACGACGGCTTCGAAGGCACGGCGCAGGGCAGCTATGTCACGCGCGAGGGCAAGCATGGCGTCGTTTTGCAGCAGGTCGGCACGAAAGTCGTCCACGTCTATGGGGAACGCTGGCTGAAGCCGGCGGCGGCCTCAGAGGAGGGTGGCTGTGGCTGATCTCCCCATCCTGTTTTCCGCCCCGATGGTCCGCGCGCTGCTCGCCGGCACCAAGACGCAGACGCGGCGGGTCGCTACCGAGACAACTCTGCCGCACCTCCGTCGTGTCGACGATTTCCATTTGTCTACCGGCGCCGGTCTGTTGACGATGAACCATTATTTCCGCATTCCGTATGCCGTCGGCGACCGCCTTTATGTCCGCGAGGCATGGAAAACCCATGCGGCGTACGACGACGTTTCGCCCGCGGCTATGGGCGGCGATGAAGCCATTTTATACGTGGCGGACGGTGTCCATCAGACCTGCGGGTATCCAGCCATCACCAAGCTCGGCCGCTTCCGCCAGGGCATGCACATGCCGCGCTGGGCTTCGCGGCTGACGCTGACCGTCACCGATGTTCGGGTGCAGCGCTTGCAGGACATCAGCGAAGCCGACGCGGTCGCCGAGGGTGTCCAGTCCGTTGATGGGCTGTTTCATATCGCCAACGACCATCATGCCGCCAGCCCGATCACAAGTTATTGCGGGCTATGGGACAGCTTAAATCACGATCGCGGCTTCGGATGGGACACCAACCCGTGGGTTGTGGCCGTCACCTTCAGCGTTGAATGCCGCAATATCGATCAGGTGGCACCATGATCGAAGCCGTCCTCACCCGCCTCCGCGCTGGCGACAGCATGCACATGCAGTTCGTCGCCATCGCCGATCGGCTGAAGACTGCCGGCGAGATCATGGAGTTCGGCGACAGCCTCTTCGGCCTGATCGGCAATTCGCAGTCGTGGGGAGGTGAGCGTGTCTGACCGGACCCCATGCCTCAACCCGCGCTGTGGGCGCACATTCAAAGCTGAAGATGGCGTGGGAACTGTCGTCTGCGGAAAGTGCTGGAAGCTGCTCCCGATGTCGCTCCGCCATCGCGACAGGCAGCTCCGTCGTCGATCGAAGTTGATCACCCGCATGG
Organism: Mesorhizobium sp. B2-6-1; assembly: GCF_006440475.1. Classification (NCBI taxonomy): domain Bacteria; kingdom Pseudomonadati; phylum Pseudomonadota; class Alphaproteobacteria; order Hyphomicrobiales; family Phyllobacteriaceae; genus Mesorhizobium; species Mesorhizobium sp. B2-6-1. Next base: position 56,002 of record NZ_VFUH01000023.1, on the reverse strand, counting down.
CTGCCAAGGGCAACGATTTCCGCCGGCGCGGTAGGAAGCACGATTCTCCAGATCGAGGTGCCCCACAGGCGTTCACCATGGGCACCAAATTTGACCGGCTATGGAACCGCCATTGGGATCGCGTCCGCGCGTTCTTCTTGACGCCGGACAAGCCGGCCGGGCTGGAAACCTTCCTCGAGGAGATCGGGCTATGACGCCAACGCTCGTCCACCGCTACACATGGCCGGTCCGCGAAGCGATCGAGCACCTGCTCGGTGGCGCCGCCGGCGATTGTGATGCTTGGCGCATCCGGATCGAGGGCGATGAAGTCGTCATCGATGTTGTCGGGCCGGCGGAGGTCAGTTTCCGCGTTGGCGAGTACGAATACACGGTCGACGGCCGAGCGCAGAGCACATCCGAAGCGGAGGAAAAAATCAACACGGCAACGGCGGCGCCCGTCGATCCGCCACGCAAGGGCGGTCCGCTTGCCCGCCAGGCCGGGATCATCTGCGGTGAGAAGGGGTTCTGGACGTTCTTGGCGAAGAAATATGGAATGACCATCGCGTCGGTTGACGATGCCGCGAAATGCCTGAAGGCGCTGTGCAGCGTCGAGAGCCGGATCGATTTCGACTACGATGAAGGTAAGGCCGCCAGCTTCCGCGAGATCGACAAGACCTACCGGCTTTGGCTGGAGGGCTACGACTGATGCCATATCATCCAGAAACATGGGGACCATCGCCATGCCGCTCTTGACGCCTGAGGAGGCATGCGCGGAACTGGGCATAGGCGAAGACACCTTGCGCGCGATGCGCAAGGCTGGCGAGATCCCGTACATCAACGTCGGGCAGGGAAAAAAGCGCGAAACTCCACGGTACGAGCTCGACGACCTCAATGCCTGGAAGGCGCGGAGAAAGAAGGTCGCAGAATGTCCGTCTATCGAAGGCCCGACGCCAAGGATGGCGCGTTCTCGTACGATTTCCAGCTCGGCGGTCGCCGATTTTCTGGAAGCACTGAACGCAAAACGGAGCGGGAAGCCAAACAGATAGAGAAGATTAAGCGCGAGGAGGCCCGCGCTGTCATCAAGGCTGAGGCCGCCCTGTTTGCGCCAGACCTCACCCTTCTCAACGCCACGGCAAGATATTGGCAGGAAGTCGGTCAGCACCACGAAAACGCGTCAAACACGCTCTGGTCGATGGGCTGGCTGAAGGATCACTTCGGCGAATCGATCCTCCTCCAGGAGATCGGCGACAGCAAGGTTGCCGCTATGGTGGCGAAGCGTCGCGGCGAGTTCGTGCCGTCACGACGATTGCCTGGCCGCAAGTACAAGACGCCGGAGGTGCGACGGCGGGTCAGCAACGCCACGGTGAACCGGACGGTGACGCAGCCGCTGCGCGAGATCATTCTGCGCGCCGGCGCCCTCTGGGGCGCCAGGACGGCGACGATCGACTGGTCCGAACATCTGTTGCCGGAGCCCAAGGAGCGAGTTCGCGAAGCCAGCACCGGCGAGGAGGCCGCGATCATGGCCGAGCTCGGCCGCGGCTACGATGTCGCCGTCGAATTTGCCTTCATCAACGGCTGCCGGCGTATGGAGATCCTCGGCCTGGAGTGGTCTCGGGTCGATTTCTTCGGCCGCCAGTTCACCGTGGTCGGTAAGGGCAACAAGAGCCGAGTCGTCCCTATGACGAAGCGGACATTCGAGATCCTCTGGGCCCAGCAGAACTTCCACGCCGAGAAGGTGTTCACCTATGTTGCCGCCCGGACGGTCAAGATGGGCAATCGCGGCCTCATCAAAGGCAACCGATACCCGCTCACTGAGGCCGGCCTGAAGATCGCGATGCGCCGGGCGGTGCCGAAGGCGGGCGTCAAGAACTTCCACTTCCACGATACCCGCCACACCGCGGCGACGCGCGTGCTGCGCAACAGCAATCTGAAGGTGGTGCAGCAGCTGCTCGGCCACGAAGACATCAAAACCACGACGAAATACGCGCATGCGATGGTTGAAGATGTCCTCAACGCCCTAGAAGCCGCCGGCGCAAAAGGTCCCACGGAAAGTCCCACGAAAACGAGAGAGACGACGGTCAAGGGCTTGAAAGGTTTGGGGAAAGCCGGCTGAGAGCATTTTTCCCCCAGTCAAGTGCGCTACCGGGCTGCGCTACACTCCGGACCGCGCAAAGCCATATATATTCGAGGCTTGGCGCGCAAGCGCTAAAACCGCCTCCGGAAGCAGAACCAACCATCGCCGATAAATCGCGTCAAACCTGACCGGAAGTCCCACGGGCGTTCGCGGGTCCCTCCATGGACCATGCCACGAGCAAGGCTTCCTTCAGAGTAAATGCCTCCACCTGTCGGGGCCCTCTTGGCCGGGAATTGCTTTCCAAACGTGGCGTCGCCGTTCGAGGCGGCGAAGATGTCGCCCTGCATTCAGAGATGACGAGCCCGGCGATGGCTCAATCCGGTGGCGGAAACAAATTCCCTCTCGCCAACTCCCGCCTTGGAACAAACCGCCCCCGGTCCGGTTTGGCAACCGTCCGGGGAACTTAGGAGGGACGAAATGACCGGCAAACTCCATATCGGCCTTCCGTGCGCGATCATCGTCGCGGCGGCCAGCATCAGTGCGTTCTCGGATCCGCTGCCTCCTGACATCACCTATCGGCCATTGCCGAGCCAGCCCTTTTCCGCGGTGAAAGCCGATGACGAGGCGCAGAAGCCTGGCGTGATGGAGCGTCAGAAGAAGCTTTTGGAGCAACGTTATGATCTGGCTGACCGTCCGATACCGGGCGTGATGATGACCAACGGCAAGAAGCCGGTCCAGGGTGGCGTCAGGGTCAAGCTGGCGGGTGGCTCGACCTGGGACAGGCTAAGCTCGATGAGCCCCGGCGATATTCGTGACCAGGGTCTTCTGCCGGCTGGCTTCCTGCCGCTACCTCATGTCAAGCAGGCTGCCGGAGGCCAAGTGTTTCCCGAGAAGGAAATCCGCGAGATCGGCCGCCAGGAAGGCCGTGATCTGCGCCGCTTCGACGTCGATTTCGATCTTCCCGATCACCTGACGCCCGAATTCCCGCCACCGATTTTCCTGACCACCCACCCTGAACTCGGCGATGTCTCGCGTGGCGAACTGCTTACCATCCGCAATTACTACGAGATCATGAACGGCATCATCACCCCAGTACAGATGGAGGGTTTGCGGCTTCTGCTGACGCCATTCCCGCAGGAAGAGTTCAATCAGACCGAGGACCGCAAGGTCGCTGGCCAGAGCATGGGTGTCGCCTGCCTTGATTGCCATTCCAATTTCAACACTAACGCCGCCTTCCATCAGACACCCGACATCAGGCCGCAGGCGGCGCGCTTCCGTCTCGACACCACCAGTCTGCGCGGCCTCTTCAACCAGCAGATACATGGATCGAAGCGCTCATTGCGGTCCGTGGAGGATTTCACCGAATTCGAGCAGCGCACCGCGTATTTCAATGGCGATCATGTCAGTGCCACCCGCAAGGGCGTCAACCTGCCTGACCGCCCGAACCAGGTGGCGATGATGGCACAGATGCAAAACATCATCGATTTCCCGCCGGCGCCTAAGCTCGATCCGTTTGGCCGCCTCGATCCGGCACTGGCGTCAGCAGAGGAATTGAAAGGGGAAGCGGTGTTCATGGGCAAGGGCCGCTGCTCCCAATGCCACAATCCGCAGACGTCCTTCATGGACAACAACATGCACGATCTGAAGCTCGATCGTTTCTACAAGCCAGGACAGACCGTCAACGACATGGTCGAGCTTCCCGACGGTCCGATCAAGACGTTCACGCTGCGCGGCATCAAGGACACGCCGCCCTATTTGCATGACGGCCGCCTGATGACGCTCGCCGACACGGTCGAGTTCTTCAATCTGGTGCTGGGCACCAAACTCGACCAATCGGAAAAGGACGCGCTGGTCGCCTATCTGCTCGTGCTCTGAGAAAGCGCGCCGTGATATCCGGCGCGATACGCTTCCCGAGGAGGTTCGCATGCGTCTACTCGCAACTGTCGTGGGGCTTGCGCTTCTGCCTGCCGCCACCGCCTTCGCCCAGTTCGGCAATCCGGCTGGCATGGCGCCGGACACGATGAAGGAATCTCCCGGCAAGCCAATGCCTCACCAAACCAACTATCAGGACCGGCTGTTCGCGCAGCTTACCGCTGCTGGCGGTCTGGCCGAGGTCCGCTTCGGCGAGCTTGCCGGAAAATCCGAAAATGCCGCGGTGAAAGACTTTGCCCGCAGGATGGTTGACGACCACCAGAGGGCGAACGACAGGCTGAAGTCGCTCGCCGAAGCGGCCAAGATGCCGCTTCCGCCTGGGCTGGATGCCGAGCACGAGGAGATGCGTACCAGGCTGGAAAAGCTTACAGGCGTCGAATTCGATCTGGCTTACATCAGCGGCCAGATCGTCGAGCATCAGAAGACTGTGCAACTCCTTGAATGGGAGATCGGCTCCGGCCAGGATCCGGATGTCCAGCATTTCGCCTCGGATATCCTGCCGGCCGTACTGGAGCATCTGCGAATGGCGCGGGACGTCCGCAGCAAGCTGGTGAACCCGGCATTGGCCGATGCCTCGGGCCAGAGCAAGAAGTGACCGTCGCGTCGGCGGCCAATCCGCGCGTTGGCAGCGCCTCTGGCCGAACCTGCCATAGCCCGGGCGGAACAATGCTCTCCACTCGCGGTTTGGGCGAGCAACCCAAGGGAGACCTTCATGACACAATCGCGCGACTGGTTGATACAATGGCTGAGAGACGCTCACGCCATGGAGGAGCAGGCCGAGACGATGCTCTCCGGGCAACTGTCACGCCTCGAAAGCTATCCGGAACTCGGCGACCGCATCCGTCAGCATCTCGACGAGACGCGGCAGCAGGCCTCGCGCCTCAAAAGCTGTCTTGACCGGATCGGAGAGGGATCCTCCGCGATGAAAGACGCAGGCGGCAAGCTCACCGCCATGGCCCAGTCGATCAGCGGCGTGTTTGCCGGCGACGAGGTGATGAAGGGCTCGCTCGCCAGCTATACTTTCGAGCATATGGAGATTGCCTCCTACACGATGCTCATCGCCGCGGCCAACGCCGAAGGGGAGGCCGAGGTGGCGCGTGTGTCTGAGCAGAATCTGCGCGAAGAGGAGGCGATGGCGGATTGGCTCAAGAGCCATCTCGCCGAGACGACGCAGATGTTCCTGTCTCGCGCCGCGGCCGACAGCGATGCCGCAAAACGATAATCGGGCCTGTCATCGCGTCGAATTTCGCCGGCCATGATCGTGCGACAGCGGCAGCGCGCGCTGCCTGTCGGCGGCGGCGACTATCGAGCCGATAGCGCTCCGCGGTCACGTGAAGCTTTCGGCATCGCCAGCCGTAATTGCCGCTGATGACGGTGTTCCAGCGCGATCGCGCCCCAGACCAATCCGAGCAGCAGATAGACGTGGCGCCAATGGTCGATGTCGATGAAGGTGCCGAGCCCGACATTGCCGATGAAGGCGACATAGGCGCACAGGAGATAGGGCTGCCATGGCCGGTCGCGCAGCAGGATGCGGAATCCGGCACATATCGTCCAGAGGACAAGCGTCAGGAACGATACGAAGCCGAGCCAGCCATAATCCATCAGCATCTTCAGCCAGATGTCGTGGGTGTCCTCGCCGAAGATGGTGCCGAACACCAGAGGCCCGATGCCGAACGGGTGCTCCATCGCCATTTGGAAGCCGATTGCATAGCGGGCGAAGCGGCCGAGGCGGGCGGTGTCGTAGCTCTGTTCGAGATGGGCACGGTTGGAGAACATTTCCGCCACGCCCGGCAGCTGCAGGATGACGATCATGGCGATCGTCAGCAGCGACAATGCCGCGATGGTCATCACCACCACGCGCAGCCGGAACATGCCGCTGTTGCTCTGCAGGAACAGGCAGCCGGTAAGCAGAACGGCAGAGACGGCAAACATGCCCCAGGCGCCGCGCGAGAAGGAGAAGAAGATGCCTGATGTGATGATGAGCAGCGGCACCGCCAGCAGCGGCATGCGCGAGACCGGCCCGGTCAGCAGCAGATAGAGCAGATAGATGCCGGGCAGAACCAGGAACGGCCCGAACACGTTCGGGTCCTGGAAGGCGCCTGCGGCGCGGTCGTATTTGGTGAACATCTCCGCGCCCGGGAAGGCATGGAAATACCCTGCTATGCCGAGCAGCGAAGTCATCACCGCGGATACGACATAGGCAATGAAGATCAGCCGGTAGAGGCTCGGCTGCGTGGCGGTGACCGATGCGAAGAAGACCGCGCTGAAGGCGAGAAACAGCGACACTGCAAGGTAGAGCGGCGTGTTGGCGAGGTCTGACATCTGCGTCATGGCGATCATGCCGCCGATATTCATCGTCACCAGAAGCACCAGCAGCGGCGCGGCCGCGTGCGAAATCCTCAAACCGAAAAGCGCCCAGATGGCGATCAGGCCGGCCATGTAGATCTCGTAAGGAGCCGGCTCGCTGATGACGAAGCCGGAAAGCAGGATGCCGAGCCCGACCGCGCCCGAGGAAATCAGCGCGATCAGCTTCGCATTGACCGCCGCGCGCGGCAGGTCATGGGTGACCGCGCTCAATAGGCGTTTTCCGTGTTGAGCAGCCGAATCGGCGTCAGGAACAGGATCCGCAGGTCGAACAGCATCGACCAGTTCTCGATATAATAGAGGTCGTATTCCGTCCGCATGCGGATCTTCTCGTTGGTGTCCATCTCGCCGCGCCAGCCATTGATCTGCGCCCAGCCGGTAACGCCGGGCTTGACCTTGTGGCGCGCGAAATAGCCGTCGACCACTTCGTTGTAGAGCAGGTTGTGCGACTGCGCGGCAATCGCGTGCGGCCGCGGGCCGACCAGCGACAGCGAACCCAGCAGCGAATTGAAGAACTGCGGCAGCTCGTCGATCGAGGTCTTGCGGATGAAGCGGCCGACGCGGGTAACGCGCGGGTCGTTCTTGGTGACCGTCTGTCTGGCGGTCGGGTCCGACCGGTCGGCATACATCGAGCGGAATTTGTAGACTTCGATCACCTCATTGTTGAAACCATGCCGCTTCTGGCGAAACAGCACCGGTCCCTTGCTGTCGAGCTTGATGGCGATAGCGGTCGCCAGCATCACCGGTGAGAACACGACGATGCCGATCAGGCTGAAAACGATGTCGAAGGCGCGCTTGGCCACCGAATCCCAGTCGTTGATCGGCTTGTCGAAGATGTCGAGCATCGGCACCGAGCCGATGTAGGAATAGGCGCGTGGACGAAACTGCAGCGCGTTCGAATGCGCCGACAGCCGGATGTCGACCGGCAGCACCCACAGTTTCTTCAGCAATTGCAGCACGCGCGATTCGGCGGTCAGCGGCAGCGACACGATCAGCATGTCGATGCGGGCGATGCGGGCGAATTCGATCAGCTCCGAGATTGTGCCGAGCTTGGGATAGCCGGCGACGATAGGCGGCGAGCGTTTGTCGCTGCGATCGTCGAAAATGCCGCAAATGCGGATGTCGTTGTAGGGCTGCCTCTCGACCGAGCGGATCAGGACCTCCGCTGCCTTGCCGCCGCCGACGATGACGGCGCGCCGCTCCATGTGGCCGTCGCGCGCCCAGCGCCGGATCAGCTTCGACATCACCAGCCGCAGGCCGAAGATGAGAATGAAACCGACGGCGAACCAGGTGCCGAACAGCAATCGTGAATAGTTTTCAGATATCTTCATCACGAATGCCGTCAGCGCCATGAGGGCGAACGTGCCGGCCCAGACCAGCAGCAAACGTCCAAAATTGGCGATCGGCCGCATGAGCGAGACGATCTGGTAGCAATCGGTGACGTCGAGCAGCACCACTGCAAGGAACGACGCGGCGGCGATCGTCAGCGGATATTGCCAGGCGAAATAGTTGAAGAAGCCGACAAAGTAGAAATAGACGCCGAGGCCGGAAAGGAACAGCACTGCGAACTCGACCATCCGCAGGACGCCGCTGACCATGATCGGCGACATCGTATCGCGCCGGTATTGCGAGGCGACCTGACGGGCGACATCATTCATGCCGCCCGGCATGCCGCCATCGGTCGGGGTGTCGAGTTTGCGCACAGCCTCTGCCGAAAAGCGGTGCACGGGATCGATCTCGTTCATGGGATTTCCGCAAGCTTCCCCCAGGCAATAGCAAAAGAGAGCTAAGAAACCCTTGAAACAACGCGTGGCTTTGGAAGGGCTTGGGCCGGTGGTTTATTTGGCCAGCGCCGCGAAATACGCTTTCTCGATCTCGGCAGCCATGACATCGGCTCCGAAGCGTGCCTCCAGATCGGCGCGATCGGGCATCAGTTTTCGATAGGCGGCGGGATCGGCCAGCGCTTCGGCGATCTTGTCGGCAAGCTGCAACGGATCAGGTCTGATCAGGGCAGGGGAATCGGCGCCGAAGATCTCCGGTATGCCGCCAACGGCCGTGGCGATCATCGGTTTTCCCGCCGCCAGCGTCTCGAGCACGACATACGGCAATGCTTCGGCGCGCGAAGGAACGACGACCAGCGCGCCCAGCGCAAAGGCATCCCTGGCCGGCATCGGCGGCAGGAAACGCACATTGCCGTCAAGCCCGAGCCGCCTCACTTGCGCGCGGTACCGAGGCAGGTTGTCGCCGTCGCCCACCATGACCGCGCCCAGCGGGCGTCCGAGCCGTGTCCCGGCAAGGGCCAGCGCGTCGATGAAGATGTCGGGTCCTTTGAGGTCACGCATCATGCCGATGTAGAGCAGGTCCACCATTCCGGGCTTCTCCGGAACGGGGTCGAACTCAGCCGCGCGCAGGCCATTGTAGACCAGCGCGTTCGGAATGGGCGCCTCGCCGATCTTCCTGCGATAGGTGCGTCGCTCATAGTCCGAGACGAACAGCAGACAGTCGGTGAAGTGAGCCATGGATCGCTCGAGCGCGAAGAACAGCTTTCCCGTGAACGTGCTCTCGTCATAGTGGAGAGAACCGCCATGCGGCGAATAAAGGCGGGCTACGCGAGACCTTGATACCCGCAACAATGAGCCGAACAGACGGGCATAGGCGCCACCCTTGGCGCCGTGCCCGTGCAGCACGTCCGGCCGCAATTCCTTGATGATTCCGTAGGTGCGCCAGGCCGAGGCGAGATCCCCCAGTCCGACATGGCGCTGCATCGGCGTGCGATGGATGCCGAGCGCCAGCATGGCCTTCATCCGCTCGAACAGGCGCTCCTCGTATTCCCCGCCTGTGGTCGAATCGCACACGATGCCGACCGAATGGCCGGCGGCGACCTGAGCTTCCGCGAGGTCCCGCACATGCCGAAAGATCCCGCCGACAGGTGAACGAAAGCAATGGACGATCCTGAGTTTGTCCGCCACGTGTGTTCGTCAGAACAGACGTTCACGCACATAGACAGTATCTCCGGGCAGCAGCGGGTCTGACGTGACAACCCGGCCGGTCATCACCTTGCCGTTGATATCTCGGGTGATGTCGACGCTTTCCTGGTTGGCGCGCGGCGTGAAGCCGCCGGCAATGGCGACGGCTTTCTGAACGGTGAGGCCGGGCACATAGGAATACTGGCCGGCGGCGCCCACTTCGCCCATGACGAAGATAGGCCTGTAGCGGTCGATCTCGACGGAAACGTCAGGATCGCGCAGATAGCCTTGGCGCAATTTGTCGGCGATTTCCTTTTCCATCTGCTGGGCGGTGTGGCCACGGGCCGGCACGGCACCGACCAGCGGGAAGGAGAGATAGCCGGACTGGTCGACACTATAGGTGTTGGTCAGCCCGTCCTGCTCGAACACGGTGACGCGGACGCGGTCGCCGGCGCCCAGGCGATAGGGTTGATCGAGCACCTCGTGGAAGGCGGCCGGCGTCGGCCGGTAGCTGGAGCAGCCGGCAAGCATCGACACGGCAAGCAGCGCGCGAAAAAGGGAAGCAGTGCTTTTCATGACAGGACACATACCTTCGACTGGCCGCTGCGGCGTCGCAGCAAACATCTGAGAGCGCGTCCGTTATCGTCCTGTTAGGGTTAATGGCCGGTAAAGGGTACGACCGATACGGCATCGATCGACAGGAGTTTTACAACTTTGGCGATTTTGCTTGGCGCCTCCCAGTAAGTCCTAGCGGAAGCTTGCTGTGATCTTAACGGCTGAGTTACCATAGTTGTTTACGGTGCACGCGATCCGTATCGGAGTAGGATGCATGTCCGTTCAGTCCACGGCCGCAGACGTTGACGTCGATCTTGGGCAGCTCTTCGCCAGCCTGGCGAGGAACTGGCTGCGAATATTGGTCGTCTCCCTGGTGGTCACCGGGTTGGCGTTTGCGCTCGCTTCGCTGGCAACCAAGCACTACAAGGCCCAGACGCAGGTTCAGATCGATACGCGTGAATCCGTCTACACGCGCCCCGCCGGCAGTAATGACAGCGACAAGCCGATCCTCGATGAGCAAGGCGTCGCCACCCAGGTCCAGATCATTTCGTCCAACGAAATCCTGAAGCGGGTGGCGCAGAAGCTTGATCTGTCGCGATTGCACGAATTCGATGAAACTGTCGATATGTCGCCTCTCAGCCGCCTGCTGATCCTGGTGGGGTTGAAGAACGATCCCCTGGATATCCCGGTCGATGAGCGCGTCCTGAAGAAGATGCGCGAGAAGCTCAACGTCTATGGCGTCGAAAAGACGCGTATCATCGCCATCGAGTTCTCCTCGGAAGATCCCAAGCTCGCGGCTGCTATCCCCGATGCCATTGCCGCCGCCTACATTGCCGGGCAGGGCGCGGCCAAGCTCGAATCCAACACCGCCGCGGCGGACTTCCTGGCTCCCGAGATCGCCGATCTGCAGAAGCAGGTCAGGGATGCCGAGGCCAAGGTCGCCGCCTATCGCGCCCAGTCGGACCTTCTGGTGGGCGGCAACAATTCTGTGCTCGCCACCCAACAACTGGCCGAACTGTCGACCGAATTGTCGCGGGTGCGGGCCAACCGCGCCGCCGCCGAGGGCACCGCCGACAGCGTGCGCAAGGCGCTGCAGAATGGCGGCTCGCTGGATTCGCTGCCCGAGGTGCTGTCATCCGATCTGATCCAGCGCTTGCGCGAACGGCAGGTCGAACTGCGCGCCAACATCGCCGACCTGTCGACGACGCTGCTCGACAATCATCCGCGCATTCGCGCGGCAAAATCACAGCTGGCCGATCTCGACGCGCAGATCCGCAGCGAAGCTCAGAAGGTGATGAAGGGGCTGGCCATGCAGGCCGATGCCGCCAAGTCACGTGAGAGCCAGCTCGTCGCCGACGTCAACACGCTGAAGGCGGCTTCCGCGGAGGCAGGCGAACAGCAGGTCGGTCTCGATGCGCTGCAGCGTGACGCTGCCGCCAAGCGCCAGCAGCTCGAACTTTACCTGACCAACTACCGCGAGGCGGCTTCGCGCCAGGATCGCAATTACGTGCCGGTCGACGCGCGTGTCATCTCGAAGGCCGTAGTGCCTTCCGAGGCCTACTTCCCCAAGATCGGGCCGATCGTCGGTGCTGCTTTTGCCGCCTCGCTTTTGCTCATGTCGGTGTTCACGCTGCTGCGCGAACTCTTTTCCGGCCGCGCCATGCGCCCGGCCAGCGGCGCTCGCTTCGAGCCGATCGACGAGGTGGCGATGCCGGTCGCGGCCAGGGAAACGACGATCATTCCAGAGTCCGGGCCTGAGCACCACGCTGAGAAAGCGGTGGAACCGGAGATGATGGTGGAACCGGATCTGCCCTCGCCGGCGGAATCTGTCATAGAGGTCGAACCCGCCGCCGGCGCACCGGTCGCCGAAACCGTCCCTGTTGCCGAGGCCGTCCCGGTCGCCAAAACCAGGCCGCGTTCGGTGCTGGGCGAGATCGACGTTGAAAAAGCGGCGGAAAAGCTGATCGCAAGCGGCGCCGCGCGCGCCATCTTCGTGTCGCCCGAAGGTGACGAGGCGGCCGCGTCCGCGATCCTGGTAGCGCGTGAGGTCTCCGACGCCGGCCTGCGCGTGCTGCTGCTCGACCTCACGGCTTCCGGCGCCGCCTCGCGACCGATGCTCGACAGCGGACTGTTCCCGGGCATCACCAATCTGCTCGCGTCGCAGGCGCAGTTCAGCGAAGTCATCCACCCCGACCTCTATTCCGACTGCCATGTCATTCCTGTCGGCACCGCCGATCCGGTTCGCGCCATGCGCGCCGCCGACCGGCTGCCGATCATCATGCAATCGCTGACCACCGCCTATGACCTGGTGGTGGTCGAATGCGGTCCCGCCGACGCCCAAGGCATCAGCCGTCTGGGTGGGGATGCGACCGAGGTGTTCCTCTCCATGCTGGAGCCGGATGATGAGGTGACGCAGGCCGCCGTCAAGCTTATCGAGAATGGCTATCCGGAGTTGACGCTGGTGACCCCGCTCGGCCACGAACCGCCGGGCACCCCGGTGCCGGGAAGGCGCTCGGCGGCTTGAGTCCGATGAGCGGCGCTTGTGGTCATCACGTTGGAAGGTGGGCGGGTTAGCTACCGTCCTCGGCGGGCGCCGGCGCCTGGCCAGCGGCCTTGCGACGCAGCAGCTTGGTCAGCTTCCAGATCGTCGGACTGTTCTTGACGACGGCTTTCAGCCTGGCGCTTTGCCGCAGCCCCAGCGCCAGTGCGCGGCCTTTCGACGTCAGCGGAACCAGCACCTCGAAGTGCTGCGTTTCGATATCGCACCATAAACGCTTGTACGGCTCGTCGCCGACCGAGAAATCATAGACGTCGAAACCCGCCTCGCAGGCTTCCTGGATATTGTCGAAGAACAGGAAGTCGCCGGGGCTGGTGTGGGCGAGGTCATCCTCGGCGATCGCGCCGAACTCGCAGATCAGCCGTTTGCCCGAGCGGCTCGATCCGGTCACGGCGCGAAGCTTGCCGGCGACCTCGAGCCCGTGCAGCACGAAGGAGGGCTTATCCTCGGCAAGCGCCTCGGTGAACAGAGCACGGAAGAACGCGCGCACTTGATTGTCGCCGAAGACGTTGGCGATGCCCATCCTGCGGAAGCGGGATTCCTTCATCTCGAAAAAGCCGTCGAGCAGCCGGCCGACCTCGTCCACGGTCCGCGCCTCGATGCGCCGATGGCTGCCGATGGCCTCGAACTTGCGCGTCTGCGAGCGGTGCTTCTTGCGTTTGCGCTTTCCGTTTGCGCGAGAGAGCAGTGCATCGAAACCGCCGACCAGGTCGACGGCGAGCGACAGGTTCGGGCTGTCGAAATAATCGAACGAGGCGAGTGGGTTGGCTACGCCATCGAGGTCGGGCAGCAGGCGTTCGAAGGCGACGAGATCGATGTCGGGGCGAGCCTCGGCTATGGCCGCCAGGGTCGAACGAATAGCCGCACTGTCCGCCCTGGCAAGCCATTGCGGGTCGGCGGCGACGAAATTGCCATTGGCGTGGCGGCCGCCCATGAAGCGCGCAACGCGGAACGGCCCACGGCCGACGACCTCCAGCGCCAGTGCGAAAACCGGTCTGCCTTCGCAATTCAGCATCGCCACGACCGGGTCCGGCTCGACCTGCGCGGCCCAGTTGCGGACCCAAACCGCACTCTGCGCCGGCGCGAACACGGCGGAGCGGCAGAACGCGGCATAGGCCGCGAGCCCATCGGCGGAAGCGGTGGAAACCGACAGCCCAGCCGGCTCTATCGGCGGCACACTGGGCGGGGCTTCGATTGCCGCCAGGCGATTGCCGTCAAATGACGCGGCCGCGTCAACCATACCTCAATCCTTAGGGCGTATTGCTGCCGATTTGGGGGCGCTCAGGCGTATCCGTGCTTGGTTCAGCCTAGGCGCAAAAGGTGAAGGAATGATCGACGGCGGGGAGGCAATCCGAAAGCTGGCGCTCAACGTCGCCCGCTATACCGGCCTCGCACCGCTGGCCAAACCGCTGGTCGGCGGTATTGGCGCCATCCTCATGCTGCACCGCGTTACGGCAAAGCCCGAAAAGCCCGACAGCGTCAACCGTCATCTCAACATTGCGCCCGGCTTCCTCGACGCCATGATCGCCGGCCTGAAGGCGGATGGCTACGCCTTCGTCTCGATGGACGAGGCGGTGGAGCGTATCGCGGCGCGCCGCAAGGGCGGCCAGTTCGCCGCCATCACCGCCGACGACGCCTATCGCGACAACATGACCGAAGCCTTGCCGGTGCTGGAAAAGCACGGCGCGCCGATCACCATCTATGTGGCTCCGGGGCTGATCAACGGCACTGCGGATCTGTGGTGGGACGTGGTCGAGGATCTCGTCAACGCGGGCGATCGCCTGACCCTGACGACGTCCGACGGGCAAACGACGATCGACTGCACCAGCCCGGCCAAAAAGCTCCAAGCCATCGCACGGCTGCACACCTATCTCACCACCGAGGTTCGCGAGGAGGACCTGCGCGCCGTGCTGCGCGAACTGGCGCATGCGAAAGGCGTCGACGCCGGCCGGCCGCGCGTCGACACGCTGATGACCTGGTCGGAGATCCGCGCGATCGCAGCGCATCCGCTGGTAACGATCGGTGCTCATACGATCAACCACAGCAATCTGAAGCGGCTTTCAGAAGCCGACGCGCGGCACGAAATCGTCGGGGTGAAGTCCATCCTGCGAGCCGAGCTGGGCGAGGAGCCGCGCCATTTCGCCTATCCCTACGGCTATGCCAGCGCCGTCGGCTGCCGCGAAGTGGGCTTTGTCCGCGATGCCGGCTACACTTCGGCCGTGACCACACGCCATGGCGTGCTGCGCGCCGCACACGCCGGCTTCCTGCACGCATTGCCACGCATCTCGGTGAACGGCCGCTACCAGAATCTCGCCCACATCCGCACCATGCTGTCTGGCGTGACGACGCCGCTCGCCAACGCCGGAAAGATGGTGGTCACCGTCTGAGGCGGGCCGGCAACGGTTCAGCGCTTGGGCCGAGGCTCCAGCATCAGCCATTTGATGATGCCCATGGCCGGCAGCACCCAGAGCAGGCCGCTTAGCAGGAAGAACAGGAAATGCGTCCACGGGCCCGCCTCGGACAGCCGGGCGACCGCGAAGATCGATGCGACCAGCGCATAGATGATCACAAGCGCCACCAGCAGGAACATTCCGATCAGCTTTTTCAGGCGCACGGGCATGGTTGGCCTCCTGGAGCCGGGGTAAAGTGCGGCCCAGCTCAATGTGTCGGCTTCGCCATAGGCCTTGACGCGAAGCTGTGCAACCCGACAGACGCGGCGCGACGGCGTGCCGCGCCGCCCGGTCTTGCATGCGGGAATGCGATGGTCCACCAATCCGCGACTTCAACCTGCCGGGATAAATCCATGGCCGCCATTACTGCCGCGCCTTACGAGGCGCGTGACCGCGATCTGCACAACCGCGCGCTGGTGCGCGGCTGGCTCTACGTCGTGCTTCTGGTGCTGTTCGCGCTGGTGCTGGTCGGCGGCGCCACAAGGCTCACCGAGTCCGGCCTGTCGATCACCGAGTGGCAGCCGATCCACGGCGTCATCCCGCCGCTCAACGACGCCGAATGGCAAGAGGAATTCCAGCGCTATCAGCAGATCCCGCAATATGCCGAGCTCAACAAGGGCATGAGCATCGAGGCATTCAAGTCGATCTTCTGGTGGGAGTGGGCGCATCGTCTCCTGGCGCGCAGCGTCGGTCTGGTTTTTGCCTTGCCGCTGCTGTTCTTCTGGGCGGCGCGCCGCATCGAGCGCGGACTGGGGCCGAAGCTGGTCGGCATCCTGCTTCTCGGCGGTCTGCAGGGCGCCATCGGCTGGTGGATGGTTGCCTCCGGTCTGGTCGACCGCGTCTCGGTCAGCCAGTACCGGCTCGCCACCCATTTGACGCTTGCCGCGCTGATCTTCACGGCGACCATGGTCGTCGCGCGCGGCTTGGCGCCGCATTCGGAACCTGCGGCCGATCGTTCGACCCAGAAACTGGCTGGTTTCATAGTGCTTCTGGCGCTGATCCAGATCTATCTCGGCGGTCTGGTCGCCGGGCTCCACGCTGGCCTGAGCTACAACACCTGGCCGCTGATGGACGGCAAGATCATTCCCGGCGATCTGCTGATCCTGGAGCCGGCATGGCGCAATTTCTTCGAAAGCCCCAAGACGGTGCAGTTCGTGCACCGGATCGGCGCCTACACGGTGTTCGTCGTCGCCCTGTGGCACATGATCGCCACGCGTCGCCGTCTGCCCGGTTCAACGCATGCTCGTCGCGCGACGCTGTTGTTTGCCCTGGTGCTGGTGCAGGCCTCCGTCGGCATCGGCACGCTGTTGATGCATGTGCCGCTGCACATGGCGCTGACCCACCAGGGATTCGCGTTGATCGTGCTGGGGTTCGCCGCCGCGCATTGGCGCGGCACCAAGGGCGCATATCCCTTGCCCCACGAGATCGCCCTCGGACGCTGAGTCTCTCCGGTCACATCCAGAACGTTCGACTGCGCCATCGTCTTGTCGCCGTCGAATTCCGCCTGACGCAAGGCGGCACGGATCAGAAGCCGAGCCGTACCGTTCGGATCGCTGCTGCGACCGACAGTTCGCGGTTCTCCTCGATCGCGTTGTCGTCCTCATGGTGCCAGGAAGCCGACAGGCAGCCATAGGCGATGGCGTGATCCAGTATTGCCGCCGGCGTCTGGCTCAGCGTTCGCGCAAAAACTTCAGCCATCCCGGCAATCCGTGGGGGATCGAGACAAAGGTCGTCGCGATCAAGAGGATTGTAGAACATGTTCGCGGCATCGAATCCCGGGTCGCCGAGAACGCCCTTCGGATCTATCGCCAGCCAGCCGCGTGCTCCGTGCATGATGTTGTCGTGATGGAGGTCGCCATGCAGCGGCCTGATATCATGCGGACCACCCAGCAGCCGGTCGGCGATTTCCGCCGCTTCGACATAAAGGCTGTTCCGGCCAACGACACGGTCGGCCTCCGCTTTCTTGAACAGGCTGGAAAATCGTTCCCGAAGCGGCTGCAGGTCGGGCGGAGCGGGGTGATCCGATGGCGAAAACAGCTTTGCCATCACCTCCGCCGCGATTTCCGTGGCGGCCAAATCTCCCTGCTCGGCAAGAACATGCGACAGCATGGTCTCCCCGGCATATTCGAGCAACATGGAATGCCCGTCGCGGCCCAGCAGCCGCACGGCGCCTTCGCCGCGCCGCCAGGCAAGGAAATGCTCGCCGCGCAACTCGTCTGCGACGTCATCGAATGGCTTCAGCGCCTTGACGATCGCCGGCGAGCCGTCCTCGCGCCGCACCTTCCAGATGCGGCTCGAAAAGGTCTCGGCGATGAGCTCGGGCGCGCTGATCTTCCAACGGTCCGGAAATGCCGGTGCCGCCATCAGAGGCCGAGCATCAGGTCCATGTTCTGTACGGCAGCCCCCGATGCCCCTTTGCCGAGATTGTCGTAAACGGCGAGCAGCAGGGCCTGCGCGCGCTTGTCATTGGCAAAGACGTAGAGCTTCATGCGGTTGGTGCCATTGTAGATTTCCGGATCGATCTCCGGAATGCGCTCCAGATGCGCATAGGGCGCCACTTCGACCACGCCGCCCTTGATGGCGGCGAAATGGTCGGCGATGGCTGCATGGAGTTCCGCACCGGTCGGCACATGGTCGAGGCCACCGAGCTGCAGCGGCACCACCGTGATCATGCCTTGCGCGAAATTGCCCACCGCTGGCTGCATGATCGGATCGTGCGACAGTTTCGCATAGGCCCTGAGCTCCGGCACGTGCTTGTGCTGGAGGGTGAGCCCGTAGGGTAGAAATTCAGAGGCGTCCTCGCCCTTGGCGACATAGTCCTCGATCATCGGGCGGCCGCCGCCCGAATAACCGGAGATGCCGTTGACGGTGACCGGGAAATCCGCGGGCAGAAGGCCGGCGGCGACCAGCGGCCGCAGCATCGCGATCGGTCCTTGCGGCCAGCAGCCGGGATTGGCGACGCGTTTTGCCGCCCCGATCTTCTTCGCCTGCTCCTTGTCCATCTCGGCAAAGCCATATTCCCAGCCTTGCGCGACGCGATGCGCGGTCGAAGCATCGATGACTCTGGTGGTCTCGTTGGAGATCAGCGACACGCTTTCCTTCGCCGCATCGTCCGGGAGACACAGGATCGCAACGTCGGCGGCATTGAGGAATTCGGCTCGCGCCGCCGTTTCCTTGCGGCGCTCGGCGGGAATTGAAATGATCTCCAGGTCGCCGCGCTCGGCAAGCAGCGCCCGGATCTGGAGGCCGGTGGTGCCGTGCTCGCCGTCGATGAAGATTCTCGGTTTCATTGGCTGATCAAATTCCCTGATATCGAAAAACTATATGCCGTTGCCTTGATTCACCGCGGCGCCGTTGTGGCTGCCGTTGTTCAGCTCTTCGAGCCGTGCTTTCCGCTCGGCCAGCAGGCCAAGATACTGCATGGCGATCATCGAGCCGGCAATCGCCGTTATATCGGCGTGATCGTAGGCCGGCGCAACCTCCACGACATCGGCCCCGACAATATCGATCTGATTGAGCTGGCGCAGCGTCGACAGGATCTTTGCAGAGGACGGCCCGCCGGCGACCGGCGTGCCAGTGCCGGGTGCATAGGCAGGATCAAGGCAGTCGATATCAAAGGTGAGATAGGTCTTCTTGCCGCCCGTCCTGTCGACGATGGCGTAGGCGATGTCGGATGCACGCATCTCCTCGATCTCATGACCGTAGAGGATCTTGATGCCGAACGTGTCGGGCGCGTGGGTGCGGATGCCGATCTGGATCGAGCGGTCGGGATCGATAATGCCTTCCTTGACCGCGCGGCCTACGAAGGATCCGTGGTCGATGCGTTTGCCGTCATCCTCCCAGGTATCCTGGTGCGCATCGAACTGCACCAGAGCGAGCGGGCCATGGATTGCGGCATGTGCCTTGAGCAGGGGCCAGGTGACGAAATGGTCGCCGCCCAGCGACAGCAGGAAAGCACCTGTCTTCAGGATCTTGGTCGCCTCGCGTTCGATCGTCCCCGGCGTCTTCTGGTGGTTGCCGGTATCAAGCAGACAATCGCCATAGTCGACCACCGCGAGGTGCTCGAACAGATCGCGCGAAAAGGGATATTGCGGATCGTTGTCGAGGATTGCCGAGGCGCGGCGGATCGCCTGCGGCCCGAAACGCGCGCCGGGCCGATTGGTGACGGCGGCATCGAAAGGGATGCCCCAAACCACAGCGTCCGCGCCCTTCACATCCTTCGTGTATTTGCGTCGCATGAACGACAGCGCGCCGGCATAGGTCGGCTCCAGCGAAGCGCCCGTCTTTGAGCGGGCTGTGAAGGCATGGTCGATGTTCTTGTTCGCCATTACGGATCCTTGGTTTTTATCGGGGTGCAACAACTACAGAACCGGCACGCAACATGCCAGTCACAGCTTGGGGAAACGAAACGGCGCGGCCGCGGTGCCGCCGCGAGACAGGATTGTATCATCATGACACAGACCGCGTTTCTTGATTCTCCCCATGGCGCGGCGTCGATCCAGTCCGGCACGGTGGCGGGTGAGCGGTTCCTGGTTCTCGATTCGTGGCGCGGCATCTGCGCCCTGCTGGTTGCGCTGTTCCACTTCCCGACCGCTTCGACGATCTCGCAAAGCGCCTTTGTCGGTTCGTCCTATCTGTTTGTCGACTTCTTCTTCGTTCTCTCCGGTTTCGTCATCGCCAGCTCCTATGGCTGGCGGCTGAACCAGCCGCGGGAGGTCGCACGCTTTGCGCTGGTGCGCTTCGGCCGCATCTATCCGCTGCACCTTCTCATGCTCGCCGCCTTTGCCGGCTTCGAGCTGCTGCGGCTGATGCTGCCGCAGGTGCATGGCGCCGGTGCCGCTCCCTTCACCGGCGGCTTCAGCCTCCAGAGCCTGCTTGCCAACCTGCTGCTGCTCCAGGGGGTCGGCTTCGAGGACCAATTGACTTGGAATGCGCCAAGCTGGAGCATTTCGGCGGAGTTCTTCGCCTACCTGTTGTTCGCGGGAGTGGTCTTCACCGCCGGGGCACGCGCCTGGGTGTGGTTCGTCGCCGCCGCCATCACCGCGCCGCTGTTTCTGCTTGGCTTCTCGACCCACCATATGGATGTGTCCTTCGATTTCGGCTTCATACGCTGCCTGTACGGCTTCTCGCTCGGCGCCTTGCTTGCCTGGTTCCAGCATGATTCCATTGCAGGCGCGCGACAGGCGCTTGCCCGGACCGGCCCGTTGCTGAGCTGGACCCTTGCCGAAATCGTCATGGCGGCTGTCATTGTGCTTTTCGTCGCACTGGCGGGCGACAATGATGCCGGGATAGCAGCACCGCTGGTGTTTGCACTGGCATTGTTTCTCTTTGCTCATGAGGGGGGCTGGATCAGTGTCTTTCTGAGAACCCCACTCATTCTGACGCTCGGCGCGCTGTCCTACTCGATCTACATGGTCCACATCTTCGTCCAGGCGCGCATGATCAATGTCGCCGGCCTGGTCGAGCGCAAGCTCGGCCTCGGTCTTGTCGGCGACATCGTCTTGCGCGGAGAGCCGGCGACCGGCTTCGGCGCCGGCTGGGCGGGGGACGTTGCGATCCTCGTCATGCTCCTTGCCACGATAGGTGTCTCCTGGATTACCTGGCGTTTCGTCGAGATGCCTGCGATGGCCTGGTTCCGCCGACTGTCGAAACGCATCTGAGGCGACATATCGCTGGCAACCGCTAGCCGGCTTCGTTCACCTAGACGTCACGGGCATCGCCTATTCCCGGTTCGATCCGGAATGGAGCGATTCTCGATGCGGACCTTCTGGCCGAGCCTTCTGTTTTCCGTCACGCTGGCGGCTTCCGCCAGCCAGTCAATGGCGGGCGAAACCCGTGCGAGGCAGATCCTCGACCGCTTCGAACATGCCAATCAGTGGCGCGACCACGTCATGGTGGTCGCGCATCGCGCCGGCAGCATGCAGGCCGGCAAGATGCTCTATGCGGAAAATTCGCTCGCCGCCGTCGAAGGCTCGATCGCGATCGGCGCCGAGATCGTCGAGGTCGACATCCGGCGCTCGAAGGACGGCGAGTTTGTAGTCATGCATGACAGCTGGCTTGATCGCACCACGACCTGCAAGGGTGAGGTGGTTAAGTACACGCTGGCCGAACTGAAGAGTTGCCGGCTGGTGATCGAAGGCACGGGCGCCGTAACCGACGAGACAGTCTCGACGCTGCGCGAGATGCTGCTGGCGACCCGGGACCAGATCCTCATCAATCTCGACAACAAGCTCGAGGTTGGGGACCTGTCGGGTATGGTCGCGGTGGCGCGAGATCTCGGCATGGCCGACCAGGTCATCGTCAAGGAAAACCTGTGGAACCAGACCAGGATCGCTACGGTGAAGGCTGCCATGGAAGCGGTCGGCGGCGGCTTCCAGTTCATGCCGATCATCGCCGACGACGCAGTGCATGACGCCGGTTTCGCCGCGACGGTCGACCATGCTTTTGCGCCGCGCGCGATCGAGCTGATCAACTGGCGCGCCGGCGCGGAGACGTTGACCGAGACTGGCGGGCCGCTGTTCAGCACGCGCATGCGCGCGGCCGCGGTGAGGGGCGACTGGCACATCTGGGCCGACACCTACGCCATCGTCAACAAGCCGGGCGGCTTCCTTGCCGGCGGCCGGGGCGATGAACTGGCGGTTCAGGCCAGCCTGCCGCGTGAAGCCTGGGGCTTCTGGGCCGATCGCGGCGCCACCATCATCCAGACCGATGAGCCAAAGGCGGCGATAGGCTGGCTGGCGGCAAATGGGTTTCGCGTGCCCTATGCGGAGACGGGCGAACGCGTCGAACCTGCCGCGACCGCCAGCATCAATTGATTTGCCGCGGCTGAAGTTCCGGCCTTGTTGTCGCAGGCCGGCGCCTGCTGACGCAACGGTGTCAGGGGAAACCCGTTATCCATGGGCATGCCCGATACCATCGTTCTCAAGCGCCCTGCCGCCTATGCCGCCACCGTTGCTGCGACCAGCCTCGGCTTCGTCGTCGTGCAGCTTGATGTCTCCATCGTCAACATCGCGCTGAACAGGATCGGTACTGGGCTGTCGATGGGGGTCGGCGGCCTGCAATGGGTCGTCGACGCCTACACGCTTGCCTTCGCCTCGCTGCTGCTCGCCGGCGGCGCCCTCGGCGACAGGGTCGGCGCTCGCCGCGTTTTCGTTGGCGGCATGGCGCTGTTCAGCATTGCTTCGCTGGCTTGCGGCCTGGCTCAGAGTGCCTGGTTGCTGATTGCGGCGCGCGCTGCACAAGGCGCGGGTGCCGCCTTGCTGATGCCGTGTTCGCTGGCACTCCTCAATCGCGCCTACGCGTCCGACAAGGCGCGCCGGGCACGCGCCGTTGGGCTGTGGACGGCGGCGGGCGGCATCGCGCTGTCGGCAGGGCCGGTGCTCGGCGGCTTCATGGTCGCGTCGCTTGGCTGGGCCAGCATCTTTCTGGTCAACCTGCCCATTGGCGCTCTCGCCATCTGGATGGCTTATCGGTTTCTGCAGGAAACGCCGCTCAAGGCCGAGCGGCCGCCGATCGACTGGGTGGGGCAGGGACTTGTCGTGCTGGCGCTGTTTTCGCTGACCGGCGCCTTTATCGAAACCGGTTCATCGGGCTGGACCTCGATGCCGGTCATCGGCGGACTGGTATTGGCGGCGGTGGCCGCAAGCCTGTTCCTGCTGGTCGAGAGCCGGACGAGGGCGCCGATGTTTCCGCTCGGTCTCTTTGCCAGCCGCGTGCCGGCTGTGACGAGCCTTGTCGGACTGGCCGTCAACCTGACGCTCTATGGCACGATCTTCATGCTCAGCCTGTATTTCCAGCAGGAAAGGCATTTTTCTCCCGAGATGACAGGGCTCGCCTTCCTGCCGTTCATGGCGGCGGTCACCCTGTCGAACATTGCCGCCGGGCGCATTGCCGCAAACCATGGCCCACGATTGCCCATGGCGGTTGGCCTGTTCGTCGGAGCAGCCGGTTTCGGACTGATGGCGCTGATCCAGGCCGAAACATCCTACCTGTCGCTGCTGTGGCGCCTGCTGTTCCTGCCGGTCGGCATCGGCCTTGCCGTACCGGCCATGACCACCGCGCTCTTGTCTTCCGTTCCGGCGGAGATGTCGGGAACGGCATCGGGCGTACTCAACACCGTGCGCCAGTCGGGTGGCGCGATCGGGGTGGCGCTGTTCGGGTCCGCCTTGGCGCTGGGCACGATCGATGGCATGCAACTGGCATTCCTGGCCTCGGCGCTCGCGGTGGCCGGCTCGGCACTTTGCGCGTTCCTGTTCATCCGCGACGCCGACCATTCCGCTCAATAGTGATGCGCAACGCAAAAAGGCCGCCCGGAGGCGGCCTTTCGATTGTGAAGCTGCCTGCGCCTAGCGCTTCGAGAACTGGAACGAACGACGGGCCTTCGCCTTGCCGTACTTCTTGCGCTCGACGACGCGGCTGTCGCGGGTCAGGAAGCCGCCCTTTTTGAGCACGGCACGCAGCGCCGGCTCATAATAGGTCAGCGCCTTGGAGATGCCGTGACGCACAGCGCCGGCCTGGCCCGAAAGGCCGCCGCCGATGACGGTGGCGACGATGTCGTACTGGCCCGAGCGGTTGGCGGCGATGATCGGCTGGTTGAGGATCATCTGCAGGACCGGACGCGCGAAATAGGTCGCGAATTCCTTGTCGTTGACGACGATCTTGCCCGAACCTGGCTTCACCCAAACACGCGCGATGGCGTTCTTGCGCTTGCCGGTGGCATAGGCGCGGCCCGACTTGTCGAGCTTCTGGACATGGACGGGTGCCGCGGCCTGCGTATTGGTGTTGCCGGTAGCGGCGCCCAGTTCTGCGAGCGAGGAAAGCTCAGCCATCTTATGCGACCTTCTTGTTCTTGGAATTCAGCTTGGCCACGTCGAGCACTTCTGGCTGCTGGGCGACATGCGGATGCGCGGCACCTGCATAGACGCGCAGGTTCTTCATCTGGCGACGGCCGAGCGGGCCACGCGGCACCATGCGCTCGACGGCCTTCTCGACGACACGCTCGGGGAAACGGCCTTCAAGCAGTTGGCGCGCGGTGCGCTCCTTGATGCCGCCGGGGTGCCCGGTGTGCCAGTAATAGACCTTGTCGGTGAACTTCTTGCCGGTGAACACCACCTTGTCGGCATTGATGACGATGACATTGTCGCCGTCGTCGACATGCGGGGTGAAGGTCGGCTTGTGCTTGCCGCGAAGATGATTGGCGATAACGGTGGCGAGCCGGCCGACGACGAGACCTTCGGCGTCGATCAGGATCCACTTTTTCACCACATCCGCAGGCTTCTGCGAAAAGGTTGTCATGTTTTCTGCTTTCGGTTCGGACCTTCCCCAATCCACAAACGATAAGGAAGGCGTTTCTTGTTGCTTGGATTGGCGAAAAGCGCTTGCCCGCCGCCAATAACAAAACGGCGGCCTTTGCGGGCCGCTGCTTCGTGAGGGCTTATAGGGGAGAAGGGTAGCCCTCGTCAAGCATCATTGGGAGTCAACGAAAACGAAAAACCGTTAAATTTCAATGGCTAAACTATGTGGTATTATTTTACAACACGGCCTACCGCCAAAACGGCTGGTATTTCGCTCACCGCCGGCCACTCGTCACTGCAAGCAGGAGTCTGATGCCAACGCCGACCATAATGGCTCCGGCTAGCCTTCCCTGCCACACGACGAAGCTGCTTCGGCGCGACAGCCAGCCGCCGACCGCGCCGGAGGTCAGCGCGATGGCGCCGAGGACAACCATTCCCATCATCTTCATGGTCGTGCCGAGAATGACGAACTGCAACGCCGCTGGACCGGCCCAAGGGTGAACGAATTGCGGCAGCATCGCTAACATGAAGGCAAGCGTCGTCGGATTGGTGAGATTGCAGATCATGCCCTGCCGGAAAGCGGCAGCAGTGCCACCGGTGTTGGCAAAGGCAGAGGTACGACTTTCATCCTGCCGGCGCGCCAACAGGAATTTGACCCCGATGGCGATCAGATAGATGGCGCCGACGATTTGGAGAAAGCTGTAAAGAGGCGGCGAGGATGTGATCAGCGTGGCAAGTCCCATCGCAAGTAATGGAATTTGTACGACGCCGGCCGATACGCAGCCTGTCGCGGCCGCCAGCGCGTGGCGCCAGCCCTGTCCGACGCCGCGACTGATCACAAGCATCATATCGGGCCCGACGCCGGAAAGCTGGTAGGCAAGCACGGCGCCGAGAAAGGCAAGGTATGTGGTCAGATCGGGCATGCCGCAAAACGGACGTGTCGATCGGGAGTTCCGGCCAGGATGCCGGATCGGCCTTCTCCGTGTCAGCGTTTCGGCGGGATCGAATAGGTTCCGGTGGCGTGCGCCACTGTCTGCCCCTCCGGGCCGGCGACGATGTCGATGTCGAAGACCATCAGGTTCTTTCCGAGCTTCAGGATGCGGCAATGGCCATCGATCGGTCCTGCCTCGGCCTTGCGGACGAAATTGATGTTGAGATTGGTGGTGACCGAGAGCGCATCGGGCCCGGCATGGCTGAGCACGCAGACATAGCCGCCAATGTCGGCCAGCGTGAACAAGGCGGGGCCGGACACCGTACCGCCGGGACGCAAATGCCGTTCGCCGGCATTAAGCCGCACGGTGCAGCCGCCGGGAAACACGTCGGTTGCCTCAAAGGCCGGGCCCTTTTCGTTAAGCTGCGGAAACACGGTCTCCATCAGCGCATTGACCTGGGCTGCTGTCAGCACCGGCTCGAGCTTGGTCTGGGCGGGCATCTCGGTCCTCATTCTGCGCCAAGCCTGTATGGGCGAAGCGGCGCGTTTCTGGCAACACCTTCATCCTACTGGCGCAAGCGATACGGTGTTGATGAAACCCCAGCCGATATTAGATACGCTGCCAGCGGAATGGAATCGCGGAGACCTTAGCCATGGCCGAAATCCTTGCCATCAAGCCTGTCGCAGTTGAAGGGCCGGTTGCGGCTAGCCGCGACGAGGGCGTGCTGCGCCTGACGCTTGCCAATCCCCCCGCGAACGCGCTTTCCCTGGCGGTGATGGCGGCGCTGACGGAGGAACTGGACCGTGCCAGGGCCGACAAGGCCGTTCGCGTCATAGTGCTGTCGGCGGCCGGAAAGGTATTCTGCGCCGGCCACGATCTCAAGGAGATGACAGCGCGCCGCGCCGACGCCGATCGCGGCAAGGCCTTCTTCGAAGAGACGTTTGCCGCCTGCGCTACGCTGATGCAGGCGATCGTGCGCCATCCCAAGCCGGTGATCGCCGAAGTCGATGGCCTTGCCACCGCCGCCGGCCTGCAGCTTGTCGCCAGTTGCGACCTCGCCATCGCCTCGCATGAGGCGACCTTCTGCACGCCGGGCGTCAACATCGGCCTGTTCTGCTCGACGCCGATGGTGGCGTTGTCCCGCAACGTCTCGCGCAAGCACGCCATGGAAATGCTCCTGACTGGCGAAACCATCGATGCCGCGACCGCCAAGGAGTTCGGCTTGGTCAACCGCATAGTGCCGCGCGAGTACCTGAATCAGATTGTCAACAAATACGCGCAAACCATTGCTTCAAAATCACCTTCGGTGCTGAAGACCGGCAAGGAAGCGTTTTATGCGCAGGCCGAGATGGGGCTGGCGGATGCCTATGCCTATACCGGCCGGGTCATGGTCGAGAACATGCTGGCGCGTGACGCCCAGGAGGGCATCGGCGCCTTCATCGGCAAACGCAAGCCGGAATGGATCGACGAATAGGGACGAAAGTCATGGAGCCGCGCATCTCCATCATCACCATCGCCACCGACGATCTCGATCGTGCGGTGCGCTTCTACGAGACGATGGGCCTGAAGCGTCATGCCGGCATCACCGATGGCGTCGCCTTCTTCCAGATGGGTGGTGTTATACTCGGCCTGTTCCCGCGCGTCAGCGCCGAGGAGGATTCCGGCATCACCTTCGCCAAGGCGCCTTCCGCCGTCTATCTCGCCTACAACACCCGCTCCGATGCCGAAGTCGACGCGGTGCTTGCGATGGCTGAAGAGGCCGGCGGCCGCATCGTCAAGCCGGCAGGCCGTGCCTTCTGGGGCGGCTGGTACGGCTATTTCGCCGATGCCGACGGACATGTCTGGGAAGTGGCGCACAACCCGGCCTTTCCGATCGCGGAAGACGGTACGATCTCGCTGCCCGATTGATGGCTCACCGCAGGCAGTTGACGCGGCTCAAGGCGCCCTATCTCAAGCGCATTCTGCTCGATTCCGAGCGGGTGACCGATTGGGAAAAATACCCGTGGAACCTGCCGCTGTTTCGCGGTCACGCCTTCGAACTCGAATTCACCACACCAATTACCATCATCGTCGGTGAGAACGGCACCGGCAAATCGACATTGCTCGAGGCGATCGGCGCGCTCGCCGGTTACGACGAAGCCGGAGGCGGCAAGGGCTACCGGCCTGTCGACCATTCCGGCGCCATCGACAGGAGTGGTGCCGCGCTGGCAGATACCTTCCGTGGCCATTGGTTGCCAAAAGTCACCGCCGGCTGGTTCTTTCGCGCCGAATCCTTCTACTCGGTGGCTCGCTATCTTGACCAGGTGGCCCTGGAAGATCCGTTCAAGCCACCTCCGCCCGACTTTCTGTCCTGGTCGCATGGCGAAGGGTTCATCCGCTTCTTCGAGGAACGTTGCCGCAGGCAAGGCATCTACATCCTCGACGAGCCCGAAAGTGCGCTGTCTCCATCGCGCCAGATCGAACTTCTCAAGATGCTGCGGCGCATGGATCGGTCGGGCACTGCGCAAGTGATCATGGCGACGCATTCGCCGCTGCTGATGGCCTGTCCAGGCGCGCGGCTGTTCCGCATCAGCCGGTTCGGGCTAGATTCGACCGATTTTCGTGATACGGACCACTTCCGCATGATGCGCGATTTCAGCAGTGATCCTGATGGCTTTCTCGCCGAGGCGTTGTATGAGGACGAGCCATGAATCACGATAGCTATGACAACGCCTACATCGCCGGCATCCTCAATTCGGTGAAGACCATCGCCATGGTCGGCGCGTCCGCCAACGACGTTCGTCCAAGCTATTTCGTGTTGAAATACCTGCTGGCCAAGGGGTTTGAGGTGTTCCCCATCAATCCGGGCCATGCTGGCAAGGAGATACTCGGCCGTACGGTCTATGGCAGCCTTGCCGAGATTGCCCAGCCCATCGACATGGTCGACATCTTTCGCGCCTCGGCGGCGGTGGCCGGCGTTGTCGACCAGGTACTGAAGCTCGATCCCCTGCCGAAAGTGATCTGGATGCAACTCGGCGTGCGCCACGACGAAGCCGCCGCACGCGCCGAAGCCGCCGGCGTTAAGGTGGTGATGAACCGCTGCCCCAAGATCGAATATGGCAAGCTGTCCGGCGAGATCGGCTGGACCGGGGTCAATTCCGGTGTGCTGTCGTCGAAGAAGCCGCTGATGCGGTCGGGATTCCAGAGTTTCGGCGTGCGGCAAAAATAGACAACGGGAAGGCGCAAAATTATTCCGGCAGGAGCCGTATTTTCCTGCTGCCTGGTCGAAGATGACACGCCGAAGGGTATTTTCTTCTTTGCATTCGTGGTTGAGCTTGGCCAAGAATGGCCGGCGAATTTCAGAAGTTTTTTCGAGGGAGGTTTCAGTGACCCGCACGCCCGGTTTCAACACGCTCGCCGTCCATGCCGGCGCCAAGCCCGATCCGGCCACCGGCGCACGCGCCACGCCGATCTACCAGACGACCTCCTTTGTTTTCGACGACGCCGATCATGCTGCCTCGCTGTTCGGGCTGAAGGCCTTCGGCAACATCTACACCCGCATCATGAACCCGACGCAGGCGGTGCTCGAAGAACGCATAGCGGCGCTCGAGGGCGGCACGGCCGCCCTTGCGGTGGCGTCCGGCCACGCCGCCCAGGTAATCGTGTTCCACAATCTGTTGCAGCCGGGCGACAATTTCGTTGCCGCTAACAAGCTCTATGGCGGTTCGATCAACCAGTTCGGCCATGCCTTCAAGAACTTTGGCTGGGAGGTGCGCTGGGCCGAAGCGAACGATCCGTCAACCTTCGAGAGCCAGATCGATGACAAGACCAAGGCGATCTTCATCGAGAGCCTGGCCAATCCCGGCGGCACCTTCGTCGATATCGAGAAGATCGGCGACATCGCGCGCAAGCATGGCCTGCCGCTGATCGTCGACAACACCCTGGCCTCGCCCTACCTGATCCGGCCGATCGAGCACGGCGCCGACATTGTCGTCCATTCGCTGACAAAGTTCATTGGCGGTCACGGCAACTCGATCGGCGGCGCCATCGTTGATGGCGGCACGTTCGACTGGTCGAAATCAGGGAAGTACCCGATGTTGTCGGAACCGCGCCCCGAATATGGCGGCCTGGTACTGCACGAAACCTTCGGCAATTTCGCCTTCGCCATCGCCGCGCGCGTGCTTGGTCTGCGAGATCTCGGCCCGGCGATTTCGCCGTTCAACGCCTTTCTCATTCTGACAGGCCTCGAAACCTTGCCGCTGCGCATGCAGCGCCATTGCGACAATGCGATCACCGTCGCGGGCTGGCTGTCCAACCATCCCAAGGTGGCCTGGGTCAACTATCCCGGCCTTCCCAGCGACAAGAACAACGCCCTGCAAAAGAAATACTCGCCGCAAGGCGCCGGCGCGGTCTTCACCTTCGGCCTCAAGGGCGGTTACGAGGCCGGCGTCAAATTCGTCGAAGCGTTGGAGTTGTTCTCGCACTTGGCCAATGTCGGCGACACCAAGTCGTTGGTCATCCATCCGGCGTCGACCACGCACCGACAGCTGTCCGACGAGCAGAAGGTCAAGGCGGGTGCGGGACCGGACACGGTGCGGCTGTCCATCGGCATCGAGGACGTCACCGACATCGTCGCCGATCTCGAACAGGCACTCGCCAAAGTTTGATCTATCCTCCCCCTCGTGGGAGGGTCGGCGCAAAACGCCGGGGTAAGGCGAGCCGGCCCGAGGCCGGTTCTTCATGGAGGCAAATCCTGTCCGAGCATTACCTGACGATATCGACGGATTCTGTCGACGCCGAAGAAGGCGCGCCGGCGCCCGATCGCCTGATCTCGGGCGATCCGAAATTCCGCACTTGGAACGTCGAGGAGCGCGAAGGCGGTCTTTATGCCGGTATCTGGGAATCGACTCCGGGCAAGTGGCGCATCGTCTACGACGAATGGGAATTCTGTCACATCCTTTCCGGCGTTTCGGTGATCGAAGAGGAGGGTGGCGAAGCGCGCACCGTCAGGGCCGGCGACAGCTTCGTGCTGCGACCTGGCTTCAAGGGAAGCTGGGAAGTGCTTGAAACCACCCGCAAGGATTATGTGATCAGGCTGTGAGCTGCGCGCAGCTCACAGCTCAGGCCTGCGCTCCTTCAGAAGCCGACGGTGAGCGCTTCCAGCCCATGGAAATGATACGTGTCACGGAAGCTTGGGCTTTGGGCAAGACGGAGCTTTGGGTGCCGCTCGAACAAGGTTTTCAGCGACACCTGCAATTCGAGCCTGGCCAGGGGCGCGCCGATGCAGAAATGGATGCCGGCGCCGAACGACACGTTCTTCTGGTCGACACGACCCGGCCGGAAGGCCCGCGGCTCGGCAAAGGCATGCGGGTCATGGTTGGCCATGCCGAGGAGCAGGCCAATCGTCTGGCCGGGCTGCACGACGATCCCGGGTGCGATTTCGATCTCCTGGTAGGCGTAGCGGGTGAACATGTGCAGCGGCGCGTCGAAGCGCAGGCATTCCTCGACAGCGGCCGCTGTTGCCTCGGCTGAGGTGAAGAAACGGCGCGGGTCGCCGCCTTGCGCCAAGATCGAGCGCACCGCATTGCCGGTCTGGTGCACGGTCGCTTCGTGGCCGGCATTGAGCAGCAGGATCGCCGAGGACACCATTTCGTCTTCCGACAATTTTTGGCCGCCCTCCTGCGCCGAGATCAGCAGCGACAGCAGGTCGTCGCCGGGATTTTTGCGCCGTTCGGCGATGGTGCCGCGCAGGAAATCGGCGAAATCCTGCGCCGCGCGATTGGCCGTCTCCTCGATCTCGCGAGTGCGGCCATGCACGTACATGGCGACCATTCGATGTGACCAGTCGAGCAGTTGCGGTCCCATTTCGACCGGCACGCCGAGCATCTCGGCGATGATGGTGATGGGCAGGGGAGAAGCGAAGGCGGGCAGCAGGTCGACTTGCTTGCCCGGCTCGAAACGATCGATCAGTTCGTTGGCGAGTGCCTCCACACGCGGCCGCAGCCGCTCGACCTGGCGCGAGACGAAGGCGCGGTTGACCAGTGTTCGAAGCCGCGTGTGCACCGGCGGCTCCAGTTCCAGCATGGAATTGGCTTCGATGCCGTCGAATGCCTTGAGATGTGTTCTATCCCGGTCGATGCCACGACTGTCGGGAATGCCCGCCGGGTTATGGCGGCCGAAGCGGCGGTCGCGCAACAGCTTGTTGACATCGTCGAAGCCGCCAAAGCACCAGAACCCGAATTCTTCCCAGAAAAAGACGTTCGATGCATCGTGCAGGAACGAATAGGCCACGTACGGATCCTGGAAGAAAGCCCACTCGTGCGGGTCAAGCCTCAGATGACGGGTCGCTGGATCAAAGGCGAGGTAGGATGGCGTCGATTTGGTCATGCCAGACCAATAGCGCGGCTTGCCAGCCTGGTTCCAGACCGTATGTTGGCGCCCGCAATCCAATGCGTTGAGCCAGCCGCAACGGCTGCGGAAAGTCTGATTTGATGAATGTGATCGTTGTCGGCGCGGGCATCGCCGGTCTCTCCACCGCATGGGCGCTGGTCAAGGCCGGCCAGAGCGTTTCCATCGTCGAGCAGGGGCCGATCCCCAATCCGCTGGCGGCATCCGGCGACCATCACCGCATCATTCGCCGTGCCTACCGGGCCGGGACCGGCTACGGCCGGCTGATCGGCGAGGCCTATGAAGCCTGGGACGAGATGTGGGCCGACCTCGGGGAGAACCATCTCGATTCCAGGGGCTTCCTCTGCGTCTCGCGCGAGCCGGGCGACGAAGCCGAGGAATACCGGGAAGGGCTGGAGGAGGGAAACTATCCGTTCGACCTGCTGGAACCTGATGCCGCGGTCGAACGCTGGCCTTTCCTGGAGCCGGGCTCGTTCCGCTACGCCTATTTTTCGCCGGAAGGCGGCGCGCTGCATTGCCGCAAGATCGCGTCCGGCCTGGCCAAGTGGCTGCGCGCCAACCGCGCCAACCTCTACGAGAACAGCAAGGTGACGGCGGTCGACTCCGAGGCAGGGCATATCGTGCTCGCGTCCGGCGAGACGATGCAGGCCGACCGCATCGTCGTCGCTGCGGGCGCCTGGGTGCTGAAATTGTTCCCCGAACTCGGCGGCGAACTGAAGACGTACCGAACCGCGCTCGCCTATGTCGAACCGCCGGCGGACCTCAAGGCCGTCTGGGAAGTTGCGCCCGTGGTCCTCGATGTAGGTGGCAAGACCGACGGCTACATGATTCCGCTGACCCGAGGTGCCGGCATGAAATTCGGTTCAGGCCTGCACAGGGTGCCGACCAGCGACGCCGACTGGAACCGGCAGCCGGTGCCGGGCGAGGGCGAGGCGATCCGCAACCTGTTTTCACCGCCGATCGCCCGCATCGAGGAGTATGAGGTGACCGAAGTGGTCACCTGCGCCTACACATTCACGGACGATGAGAAATTCCTGGCGCATGAGACGGGCAAGTGCCTGATCGTCTCGGCCTGCTCGGGCCATGGCTATAAATTCGGGGCGGCGGTCGGCCGGCGTGTGGCGGCGGCTGTCGATGATGGCGATATTGCCGGCCTGAAACGTTGGTTGCGAGCCGAAATCGCCTGAATTCAGTCCTGGCAATGCCTGGGAATATGCACGCGCCGCCAGCCGGATGAGCCTTCGCGCACCAGCACGCGCCGCGCGACGGTCTGGTAGGCGCCGGCAATGTCGATGACGCGCCTTTGCTCCGGTCGCACCAGCACCTCCTCGGCGATCCTGTCATATTGCGCCGGAATGACGACGCGCCTTGTGCGCTCCGGCCGGATCACCACCGTTTCGGCGACGCGTTCATAGCGCGCCTTGTGCCGGACCTTGCACAGCACCTTGCGGCCGTGGATGACGCGCCATTCCCAGGAATAGCCGCCATCATCGACCTTGACTGTGTGGTAGACCGTACGGGTGATTGCGGGCACCACCTCATAGGTCACCTGTGCCGGAACCGTCATCACCACCCGCTCGCGCGTGCCGTAGATCGGCGCTTCATAATCGACCTGCTGGCTGGGCGGACTGATCATCACGTCCTCGTAGACCGTGTCATAGACATCAGGCGTTTGGACCGGCTCATAGCATTCGACGGCGCGGCCGCCGGCCGCCGTCTGCGAAATCGAGCCGAGCATGGTCAGCCCGGCCATGGCGAAGCATGCGGTTTTCCTGGACATGACGTTCCCCCTGTTGAACCGCGGACACAAGTTCAACGTTGAATTGTAGGGGAAGCGGTCCGCGAGAAAAGCGGGTTCGGCGCATTCGTTAAGTGACGCGGTTAAGAAACTGCTACCTGTCAGGCCGCAGGTGCCGTCGCGAGCCGGCGGAAGCGCCCGCCGTTGCGAATCTCGCCTGGAAAGCTTGATTCGACTTACCCAGATGGCTAGGAGGGGTCGGCCTTGCACAAGGATGAGCCGGCATCCTATTTACACAATAACGATCCAGAACCGATTCTGCCCGAGTTGCCAGCATGTCCGGCGCCGGAATCCCACCGCGAGACAAGAGATAACGAATGAAGAACCCCGTCGAAACCTACATGAACCTCGTTCCGATGGTGGTCGAACAGACCAATCGCGGCGAGCGGGCCTACGACATTTTCTCGCGCCTCCTCAAAGAGCGCATCATTTTCATCACCGGTCCGGTCGAGGACGGCATGGCGACGCTGGTCTGCGCGCAGCTTCTGTTCCTGGAAGCCGAGAATCCGAAGAAGGAAATCAACCTCTACATCAATTCGCCCGGTGGCGTCGTCACCTCGGGCATGGCCATCTACGACACCATGCAATTCATCAAGCCGGCCGTGTCGACGCTGTGCATCGGCCAGGCGGCCTCCATGGGCTCGCTGCTCCTGACCGCCGGCCACAAGGACATGCGCTTCGCCACGCCCAACGCCCGCATCATGGTTCACCAGCCGTCCGGCGGCTTCCAGGGCCAGGCGTCCGACATCGAGCGTCATGCCCAGGACATCATCAAACTGAAGCGCCGCCTCAACGAGGTGTACGTCAAGCACACCGGCAAGAGCTACGACGAGATTGAAAAGACGCTCGACCGTGACCATTTCATGACCGCGGACGAGGCCAAGGACTTCGGCCTGATCGACAAGGTCATTTCGTCGCGCGAAGCGGCCGAAGGGGCGCTGGCATAACGGCATATTGGCAGTTGGATGGCGGCATCACGCGCTTTTGGCGCGTCTTGCGGCATTTCGGCCACAATTGGCTGTTCCCTCGACGATCGGGATTGCCTACGTTAAGGCTATGTTGATTTTCGACGGCTTAGCTTTGTGTGGGGTTGCTGCGAATCATTGCCACGTTTTCTGATTTGTGTTTCGTACGGAATACGTTGCGGGAGCCGGGATACTGGCGGCGGCGGATTCCCGCGATAAATAGAGTATGCGCCCTTTCAGCCAGACCATCGGCGGGCGGCCATGAAAGGACATGAAAATGAGCAAAGTCGGCAACAACAGCGGCGATTCCAAGAACACGCTTTATTGCTCGTTTTGCGGCAAAAGCCAGCATGAGGTGCGCAAGCTGATCGCCGGCCCGACGGTCTTCATCTGCGACGAATGCGTCGAGCTGTGCATGGACATCATCCGCGAGGAGAACAAGACCTCGATGGTGAAGTCGCGCGAGGGTGTGCCGACCCCGCAGGAGATCCTCAAGGTTCTCGACGACTACGTTATCGGCCAGCCCTACGCCAAGCGCGTGCTCTCGGTGGCCGTCCACAATCACTACAAGCGCCTCGCCCATGCCGGCAAGAACAACGATGTCGAACTGGCCAAGTCCAACATCCTGTTGATCGGCCCGACCGGTTGCGGCAAGACGCTGCTGGCGCAGACGCTCGCCCGCATCATCGACGTGCCCTTCACCATGGCCGATGCCACGACGCTGACCGAGGCCGGCTATGTCGGCGAGGACGTCGAGAACATCATCCTGAAGCTGTTGCAGTCGGCCGACTACAATGTCGAACGCGCCCAGCGCGGCATCGTCTACATCGACGAGATCGACAAGATCTCGCGCAAGTCCGATAACCCCTCCATCACCCGCGACGTGTCGGGCGAGGGCGTGCAGCAGGCGCTGTTGAAGATCATGGAAGGCACTGTCGCCTCGGTACCGCCACAGGGCGGCAGGAAACATCCACAACAGGAGTTCCTGCAGGTCGACACCGCCAACATCCTGTTTATCTGCGGCGGCGCCTTCGCCGGGTTGGACAAAATCATATCGGATCGTGGCCGCAAGACCTCGATCGGCTTCGGCGCCACCGTGGCATCGCCCGAGGATCGCCGCACCGGCGATGTCTTCCGCCTTGTGGAGCCAGAGGATCTCTTGAAGTTCGGCCTCATTCCCGAGTTTGTCGGCCGTCTGCCGGTCCTGGCGACGCTGGAAGACCTCGACGAGCCGGCGCTGATCCAGATCCTGACCGAACCGAAGAACGCACTGGTCAAGCAATACCAGCGGCTGTTCGAGATGGAGAATGTCGACCTGACCTTCCACGAGAACGCATTGTCTGCGATCGCCAAGCGCGCCATCGAGCGCAAGACCGGCGCGCGTGGCCTGCGCTCCATCATGGAAGCGATCCTGCTCGACACCATGTTCGAACTGCCGGCGCTCGAAGGCGTGCGCGAAGTGGTGATTTCGGAAGAAGTGGTGACCGGCAGCGCCCGGCCGCTCTACATCTATTCCGAACAGAAGGAAAAGAAGGGCAATGTCAGCGCCTGACATGCCACTTGAGCCCATATTTTTGTGGAACGGCGCCCTCGGGGCGCCGTTTTGCCATGAGGGGCGTGCGACCTTCGTGATGGAATGGAAAGCCGCCGATGTTAACTCTTGATCTTTGGCCCTCCTGCATCCACCTAACATGGGAAGGCCGAGGTGCCCGATTTCTGTGCTGTAAAACTCCCGTCACAACGGTGGTAGGCGGAACGATCCCCGGTCGTTAATATAAGATTCGCGGTTGGCCGATTGGCGGCCGCGACATGAAAGGTTGGACAATGGCCAAAATAACCAAGGCTCCCAGCGACGGCGTCTTCGCAGTCCTCCCACTGCGCGACATCGTGGTGTTCCCGCACATGATCGTTCCGCTCTTTGTCGGGCGTGAAAAGTCGATCAAGGCGCTGGAAGAGGTGATGGGTCAGGAAAAGCAGATCCTGCTCGCCACCCAGATGAATGCCGCCGATGACGATCCGGAGCCCGATGCCATCTTTGATATCGGCACGCTCGCCAACGTGCTGCAATTGCTGAAGCTGCCCGACGGCACCGTCAAGGTGCTGGTCGAAGGCGCCTCGCGCGCGAAAATCACCGCGTTCACCGACCGTCCCGACTTCCATGAGGCCCGCGCCACCGCGCTGGTCGAGCCGGAAGAGGAAGAGGTTGAGGTCGAGGCGCTGGCTCGTTCGGTCGTCACCGACTTCGAGAACTACGTCAAGCTCAACAAGAAGATCTCGCCCGAGGTGGTTGGTGCCGCCAGCCAGATCGACGACTATTCCAAGCTCGCCGACACGGTCGCTTCGCACCTCGCCATCAAGATCCCTGAAAAGCAGGAGATGCTGGCCACGCTCTCGGTCAAGGAGCGGCTGGAAAAGGCGATGGGCTTCATGGAAGCCGAGATATCCGTCCTGCAGGTGGAGAAGCGCATCCGCTCGCGCGTCAAGCGCCAGATGGAGAAGACGCAGCGCGAATACTACCTCAACGAGCAGATGAAGGCGATCCAGAAGGAGCTCGGCGAAGGCGAGGATGGCCGCGACGAGGCCGCCGAGATCGAGGCCCGCATCAAGAAGACCAAGCTCTCCAAGGAGGCTCGCGAAAAGGCGGAAGCCGAATTGAAGAAGCTGAGGACGATGTCGCCTATGTCGGCGGAATCCACCGTGGTGCGCAATTATCTCGACTGGATCCTGTCGATCCCGTGGGGCAAGAACTCCAAGGTCAAGCAGGACCTGGCGTTCGCGCAGAACGTGCTCGACACCGACCATTTCGGTCTCGACAAGGTCAAGGACCGTATCGTCGAGTATCTCGCCGTGCAAAGCCGCCAGAAGAAGCTCAAGGGGCCCATCCTGTGCCTCGTCGGCCCTCCCGGCGTCGGCAAGACCTCGCTCGGCAAGTCGATCGCCAAGGCGACCGGCCGCGAGTTCATCCGCATGGCGCTGGGCGGCGTGCGTGACGAGGCCGAGATCCGCGGTCACCGCCGCACCTATATCGGCTCGATGCCCGGCAAGGTCATCCAGTCGATGAAGAAGGCGAAGAAATCCAATCCGCTCTTCCTGCTCGACGAGATCGACAAGATGGGCCAGGATTTCCGCGGCGATCCGTCGTCGGCTTTGCTGGAGGTGCTCGACCCCGAGCAGAACTCGACGTTCATGGACCACTATCTGGAGGTCGAGTACGACCTGTCGAGTGTGATGTTCGTGACGACGGCGAACACGCTGAACATCCCTGCGCCCTTGATGGACCGCATGGAAATCATCCGTATCGCCGGCTACACCGAGGACGAGAAGATCGAGATCGCCAAGCGGCATTTGCTGCCGAAGGTGGTGCGCGATCACGCGCTGCAGCCGAAGGAGTTCTCCGTCAGTGAGGACGCGATCCGCGCCATCATCCAGACCTACACCCGTGAAGCGGGCGTCAGGAGCCTGGAGCGCGAGCTGATGAAGCTCGGGCGCAAGGCGGTGACCGAGATCCTGAAGACGAAGAAGAAGACTGTGAACATCACGGCGGACAATCTCGCCGATTATCTCGGTGTTCCGCGCTTCCGCTTCGGTCAGGTCGAGGCAGACGACCAGGTCGGCGTCATCACCGGGCTTGCCTGGACGGAAGTCGGCGGCGAGCTGCTGACGGTCGAAGGCGTCATGATGCCCGGCAAGGGCCGCATGACGGTGACCGGCAATCTGCGCGACGTGATGAAGGAATCGATTTCGGCGGCGGCCTCCTATGTCCGCTCGCGCGCTCTCGATTTCGGCATCGAGCCGCCGCTGTTCGACAAGCGCGACATCCACGTCCACGTGCCGGAGGGTGCCACGCCCAAGGACGGGCCGTCGGCCGGTGTGGCGATGGCGACCGCGATCGTCTCCGTGCTGACTGGCATTCCGGTCAGGGCCGATGTCGCCATGACCGGCGAGATCACGCTGCGCGGCAGAGTGCTGCCGATCGGCGGTCTGAAGGAGAAGTTGCTTGCCGCACTGCGCGGCGGCATCAAGAAAGTGCTGATCCCGGAAGACAACGCCAAGGATCTGGCGGATATTCCTGACAACGTGAAGAACGGTATGGAAATCATCCCGGTCTCGCGGGTCGGCGAGGCGTTGCGCCACGCGTTGGTGCGTATGCCGGAGCCAATCGAATGGGTCGAACCGGTCAATCCTCCCGCCGCGACGGACACTGCGGATGACGCCGGAAAGTCGCTTGCGCATTAGTTCTTGCTAAAGTTGCAGCGCACAAACAGAAAGCCGGGCCTCGCGCCCGGCTTTTTCATGTGAAAAACCCCGGAATTCCGGGCTTTTTTCCGCTCTTTCCCGGCTTTTCGACTTGGTTGCGGGAGCGCTTCTTT
This sequence comes from Mesorhizobium sp. B2-6-1, assembly GCF_006440475.1. Classification (NCBI taxonomy): domain Bacteria; kingdom Pseudomonadati; phylum Pseudomonadota; class Alphaproteobacteria; order Hyphomicrobiales; family Phyllobacteriaceae; genus Mesorhizobium; species Mesorhizobium sp. B2-6-1. The sequence continues at coordinate 17,380 of NZ_VFUH01000023.1, read as the reverse complement.
CTAAAGTCCGTTTCCTGCCGGATGAGTCGAGAGTTCCGGTGTTCTCATGGAAGGGAATTTTTATGAACAAGAACGAACTGGTGTCCGCTGTCGCCGACGCCGCGAGCATTTCGAAGGGTGACGCGCAGTCGGCTGTCGATGCGGTATTCTCCGTCATCACCGGCGAACTGAAGAAGGGCGGCGATGTCCGGCTTGTCGGCTTTGGCAATTTCACCGTGTCAAAGCGCGCGGCCTCGACCGGCCGCAACCCTCAGACCGGCGCCGAAGTAAAGATCCCGGCGCGCACCGTGCCGAAGTTCTCAGCCGGCAAGGGTCTCAAGGACGCCGTCAATTAAGCGCCTTTTTTAAATTTCAAAATATCAGAAAAGCCGGGCAAGCCCCGGCTTTTCTTTTGCGCTCGTGCCGGTCGATAGGTTCGCCATTGCGAGCTACCCGGTTGGCGCGTCCGCCCGCATCAGGCCGTCCTTCTTCAGGTCGGCCCAGAGTGCCGCCGGCAGTTTCGCATCGAGCAGTGACCGATTGCTTTCGACCTCGCTTGGCCGCTGGCCACCGGGGATCACCGACACGACGGACGGATGCAGCAACGGAAACTGCAACGCTGCCTCGATCAGGCGCACGTCATGCCGCCGGCAGACCGCCTCGATGCGCGCCACCCGGTCGAGCACGTCCCGCGGCGCTTCGGTGTAGTTGTAGAAGGCACCCGGCTTCGGCCCCGTGGCCAGGATCCCGGAATTGTAGGGGCCGCCCAAAACGATGCCGATGCCGCGCTTCTGGCAGAGTGGCAGGAAGGATGTCAGCGCCTCCTGCTCGAGCAGCGTATAGCGGCCGGCAAGCAGGAACAGATCGAAATCACCGCGCTCGGCCAATGTCTGGGCAACCTGCCATTCGTTGATGCCGCCGCCGAAGGCCTTGATGACGCCCTGGTCGCGCAAGGCAAGCAGTCCGTAATAGCCGGAGCACATAAACTCCTCTATGCGCTGGTCGGACGCTTCCTTGCTGCCATGGGTGAAGATGTCGACGTCGTGCACGAACAGAATGTCGATGCGGTCGACGCCGAGCCGTTCCAGGGACGCTTCGAAGGAGCGCATCACGCCGTCATAGCTGTAGTCGTAGACCTCCTTGCGCGACGGCGTGTCGAAGAACTTGCCGATGCCGGTGCGCTCCTGCGGCGGACAGGCGCGCATGATGCGGCCGACCTTGCTCGACAGCACGTAGTCGTCGCGTTTCTTGCCGCGCAGGAAGGGGTTGAGCCGCGTCTCCGACAGGCCAAGCCCATAGAGCGGCGCGGTGTCGTAGTAGCGGCAGCCGGTCGCCCATGCAGCCTCCAGCGTCGCATTGGCGTCCTCGTCGGAGACGGCGCGGTAGAGGTTGCCAAGCGGCGCCGTGCCGAAGCCGAGTTCGGTGAAGCTGATACCGCCATTGCCGATGCGGTCGAAATGCCGTGTCTTCATATCCTGCCGTTTGCCTCATTGACTTGTCTGACATGACACTATCATGCTCGTGGCACAGCAAAAGCGCGCAGGGGGCGTTGGACACGGATTTTCGCGGTGGTAGCATCAATAAAAACAAGCTGTTCGGGAGAGACGTGACCGGGAATTTCCACTCTTCTTCGACCTCGGATCGTTGGACGGCACCGTCGTGAGCGATGCGGGCTCGCAGATGTTCAGGACCGCTCTGGACGAGCTCGGCACTGTGCTGGCGCGCGTCGACGACGGCCGGATCGATGCCGTCTGCGAGATGCTCGCAGGAGCACGGCAGATCGTCGTCTACGGCTGCGGCCGCGAGGCCTTGCAGGTCAAGGGCTTCGCCATGCGGCTCCATCATCTGGGCCTGCCGGTGTCGGTGGTCGGCGACATGACCACGCCGCCCGTGGGGCAGGGCGATGTCTTCCTGGTCAGTTCCGGGCCTGGAGAAACCGCGACCGTGCTAACCCTGATGCAGGTGGCGCGCCAGGCCGGCGCGACGGTTCTGCTTCTGACCGCCCAGCCGGGCGGCAGTGCAGCACGCTTGGCCGACTTCACCCTGCTCGTGCCGGCGCAGACCATGGCCGACGACCAGGGTCCGCAAAAAACATCGGTCCTGCCGATGGGATCGGTGTTCGAAGGCGCGCTGTTCCTGCTGTTCGAGGTCATGGTGATGAAGCTCAGGGGGTTGACCGCGGCCTCGCCGGAAGCGATGCGGGCCCGTCACACCAATATGGAGTAGTGCGATGCGCTATGAGCTGATGCTGCCGCACCAGATCCGCAAGGCGATCGCCCAGAACTGGCCGATCGCGCTGCCGCTCGGCGTGCTCGAATACCATGGCGAGCACATGGCGGTGGGCATGGACACGCTGGCGGTCGTCAAGACGCTGGAGCTGTTTGAGAAGGAGCGGGAGATCGTCATCCTGCCGCCCTTCTACTACGGCGCAGCGAGCTACGCCGTGGCGCCGCCGGAGGGCACAGGCTCGGTGCAGGTTGGCGGCAATCAACTGGCGCCTTTCGCGGAGGAACTGTTCTATAGCCTTCTGCGCATCGGTTTTCGCAACGTCCACGCCATCATCCACCATCAGACCGAGAATTTCGCCGCCGGCATGCCGACCGATCTCGCCTTCAAGGCCGCCGGACGTCAGGCGATCTTCCGTTTCCTTGAGAAGGAACGAGGTGAAGGCTGGTGGGGCTCCGAGGCGATGGCCGCCTACTATGCCGAGCATGCCGAGGGCAGCAATTTTTTCAACTGGGTGCAGGTGCATCCGCTGATGCCGGCCGAGATGAACGGCAAGTACCCGTTCGACCATGCTGGGATCGGCGAGACTTCGCTGATGCTGGCGCTATGCCCTGAGGCTGTCGATGCCGGCCATTTCGCCGACAATACGAGCTGGTATACGGCCAGCGCTCCGGATGCCTCGGCTGCGCTCGGAGCAGAGGGCGTTGCCATGATCATGGATCACCTGCGCACGATCCTGAGGGGCTAGCGCGGTTCTTCCTTCTCCCTTGTGGGAGAAGGTAAGGACGGCGCCGCCTATTTCACCGCTCCCGCGGTCATGCCCATGATCAGATATCGCTCCAGCGCGATGCCGATGACGGCCAAGGGTGCGATTGCCGCCGTGGCAAGCGCTGCCATCGACCACCAGTTGATGCCTTGTGAACCGGTCTGGCTCGCCACCATGACCGGAATTGTCTTGGCGTCGGTCGAGGTCAAAAGGGCGGCGAAGAAATACTCGTTCCAGCACAGCACCATCGCCAGGATGAAGGCGGCGACCATGCCGGGCAGGGCAATCGGCATGACGATGCGAAAGAACGCGCCCCAGATCGACAACCCGTCGACGAGGGCCGCTTCCTCGAGCTCGACCGGGATGGAATTGAACTGGTCGCGCATGATCCAGATGACGATCGGCAGCACCATCAGCGTGTAGAGCAGGATCAGCCCGATGCGCGTGTCGAGCAGTCCGACTTCGCGGTAAAGCACCAGGAACGGCAGTGCGAGCACGACTGGCGGCAGGATGAGCTGCGACAGGAAGAAGAAGGAAATGTCCTCGTTCTTGAACCAGGCGAAGTGATAGCGGTAGCGCGTGAGGCCGTAGGCGGCGAGGCTGCCGATGACGATGGCGAGGCTCGACGCGCCGACCGAAGTGATGACCGAATTCATGAAGCGCTTGAAGAATTCGTCGCGGACGGTCGACGTCTGGAAGATCGAATCCGGCGACAGGCCAAGCGATCGCCAGCCCTTCCAGTCCGGCTGGAAGTCGACGAAGGGGATCAGATGCCCCTGGGTCACGTCTACCGCCGACTTGAACGAGGTCGTGATCGTCCAGTAGATCGGAAACAGGCAGATGAAGGCCCAGAACACAAGCGCGCCATAGATGAAGACGCGGCTGGTGATGAAGCTCGCCGGCGAGTGGATTTCGGAGACGGTATAGTCGGTGGTCTGAACGCTCATGATCCCTGCCGCACTAGTTCACATTGCGCACGAAGCGGTTGGCGACCTTCAGCAGCCAGGTCACGAACACCACGATGATGACGAGATAGGCCATCGCCAGCATCGTGCCGTAGCCGACATTGGAACGGTCCCGGTACTCGCGATAAATAAAGCTCGACACGGAATCGGTGGCGCCGCCCGGACCACCCGAGGTGACCGTGATGATGATGTCTGCCAGTTTCAGCTTGAAGATGATGCGCAACACGACGGCGGTCACCGACACCGGCAGCATCAGCGGGAAGGTGACCTGCCAGAAGGTTTGCCAGGCCGTGGCGCCGTCGACGCGCGCGGCCTCCAGCACCTCGCGCGACATCGCCTGCAGGCCGGCAAGCAGCATGATCATCATGAAGGGGATGAAGGTCCAGGCGTCGAGCATCATGATCGAGATGCGGGCGGTGATCGGGTTGGAGAAGAAAGCGGGGTTGTCCCAGCCGAGGTGGCGGGCCAGCGTCGCCGCCGGCCCGAACCGGTACTCCATCAGCGATTTGCCAATCATCCACGAGACCGCGACCGGCGACAGCATCAGCGGCATCAGGAAGACGACGCGGAAGAATTTGCGCGCCCGGATCTGCGCGTTGAGCAGCAGCGCCAGGCCGAAGGCGATGACATATTCGACCAGCACCGCCAGCACATAGAGCACCATGTTGAACAGCGCGTTGCGATAATAGGGATCGCCGAGCATCTGCCAGAAATTGTCGAGCCCGTTGAACTTGCGGCCCGAGAACGAACTCAGGTTCCAGTCGGTCAGCGCGATGTAGAAGCCGAACAGGGTCGGGAAGATCACCATGGCGATGGTGAACAGCAGCGCCGGCAGCAGGAACAGCGCCCGCTGGCCGTCTTCGCCGCGCGTCAGCACCTGGCCGACGCCGAGTGCCACGCCCCACAGCACATAGGCGTAGACCACGGGCCGCCATGTCTCGAAGCCGATCGTGTCGACCTCGCTCTTGTAGAGGATTTGCACCAGGATCGTTGCCAGAAGGCCGAGCGTCGCGACGGCCATCAGGGCCCAACCAAGCCGTTTGCGGCCGGGCGGGATCAGATCGGTCGGTACGGAATTTGCCGGCCACGCATTCGTGGTCGAAGTCTGGTCAGCCACGCCTCTTGCCTCTTTTGCGCAAATGACCGGCCGAAGCCGGCCAAGATACGGCCCGGCGACGACGTTCCGCCGGGCCGTGATCCATCATAACGCCTGCCTACAGGCCGAGCGAGGCCTTGTAGAGCTTGATCTGGTTGTCGCGGCCGATCTGGTCGGTCAGCTTCTCCCAGGCCGCGGCAATGGCGTCTGCGCCTTCCTGTGCCTTCATCTTGCCGGCGAAGGTGTTTGCCAGAATGTCCTCGGCGGCTGAATAGTATTGGAAGATGCCGGGAATGCGTGGCTCGATCGCCGCGTTCGGGTGGTTGTAGCTGTCCGATTCCGACTTGAGATAGGAGGTGATGAAGGCTTCGTCATAGCCCGCCGCCACCCATTCCGGAATGTCGAAATGCGAGTTGCGGTAGGGCTGGAAGCCCGACGGGTACATCGCCGTCCAGATCGACAGGTCCTTGCCGCCGAGATGGGCGGCGGCGGACCATGCCGCCTTCTTCTTCTTCTCGTCGCTATCGACGCGGGCCATGACGTATACGCCCCAGCCGAGATAGGCGCAGTTCGGCGCATAGTTCGGTCCGCTGGCGAGTTTGTCCCACTGCCCGGTCTTGGAGTTGTAGACATCGTCGGAGCCGGGCAGGATCGAGAAGCCGGTGACGTCGCCCACGACGGAGGAGTCGTTGGTCTTGACGTTCGAGCCGACATCGCCCCACCAGGTGACCATCGAGCCGGTGCCGGCCAGGAACTGCTGGAAGGCGGTGGTGTTTGGATCGGCGTTGATCTGGTCGGCAGGCTCCGAAGGCAGCGCGTCGATCACGTCCTGTATAGCGCGCACCCAGGCCGGATTGTTGATGCGCGGCTTCATCGTGTCGGCGTCGAACAGCCAGGCCTTGTCGTCGGGGTGCTTGGCGTAGGCGGTGGCGCGGCTGCCAAGGAAATAGAAGCCGAATCCGCCCCAGGGTTTCGGCGCGTCGAGATAGCCGTAGACGTCCTGACCCTTGACCTGCTTGCCCTTGAGGAACTTGGTGACAGCCTGGACCTGCTGCCAGGTCTTCGGCACGCCCCATTCACCGCCGCCGCCGCCGTCCTTCCAGGCCTTGGCGAGGTCGGCATCGGAAAACACATCGGTGCGGTAATTGAAATTATGCGCGTCGCCGTCGACGGTCACGCGGTACTGCTTGCCGTTCCAGGTGCCGACAGGCGGCTTCAGATAGTTGACGAGGTCGTCGAAATCGATCTGGGTCTTGACCCAGTCGGGCATCTCGGACGTGAGGCCCTTGCCGCAGACGTCGCCCTCGAACGGCGCGCCCATCTCGATGATGTCGAAGTCGACCGTGCCGGTGGCGATCGACTGCTGCAGACGGGCATTGTAGTCGGCCTGCGCCAGATCGATCCAGTTGATTTTGGCGCCGGTATAGGTTTCCCAGGGCTTCAGGAAGCCGCGGAACAGCACATTGTGCAGGTTCTGGTTGTTGAGACCCATGAAGGTAAGCTCGACGCCGGCGAATTCGCCTTCCTTGACATTGGCCTTGGTCGCCTCGAGACAGAGCTCGCCGACCTTCTGGAAGTCGGCGTCGGTCGGCTGACCCTTGCCCACGCCGGGGATCTGCAGGATTTTCGAGCGCAGCTCACTGGCGGCGGAGGCCGGGCGCGTGAGGGCGCCGAGCCCGGCGCCGGATGCGGCAGCGATCACGGCCATCGAGGCCGCGCCCTTCAATATGTCGCGTCGGGTTGCCCCCGCGCGGACCAGCGTTTCGTAGAGACCTGTTTTCATCGATGTTCCTCCCAGAATATCTGTTGTGAATGCGGCCAAATTTCTCAGGCGCTGGAGCGCCAAACGATTCTCCCGGTTCGGAAACGAACGATGCAGGACCCCACCTGCTCGATTGAAGTTCCGTTTTTTTGGTTCGGGCAACCGGTATTCGGACCAGCGCCCGTCACTATTCTCGCAACCAAACGCCGTGTCAACGAGACCGGGTTTGTCGGGAAGAGACCGGCTTGCCCTGGCAGGTCGCGTTGGTTAGCTTCTGCGCATACGGCAATGGAGCCGATGGGGGAGATATGGCTCAAGTCGCGATCAGCAAAGTGGCCAAGGCGTTTGGAACCGTCAAGGTTCTGCACGAAGTCAGCGTCGATATATCTGACGGCCAATTCGTGGTGCTGGTCGGTCCTTCGGGTTGCGGCAAGTCCACGCTGCTGAGAATGGTGGCGGGGCTGGAGACCGTCTCCGGCGGCACGATCGCCATCGGCGACCGTGTGGTCAACCACTTGCCGCCGGCCAAGCGCGACATCGCCATGGTGTTCCAGAACTATGCGCTCTATCCGCACAAGACAGTCGAGCAGAACATGGCCTTTGCGCTCAAGCTGCGCAAAACCGATCCGGCCGTGGTTGCCGAGCGGGTCAAGCGCGCCGCCGACATCCTCGACCTCAACCCTTATCTGAAACGCTATCCCCGGCAGCTTTCCGGCGGCCAGCGCCAGCGCGTCGCCATGGGCCGCGCCATCGTGCGCAACCCGCAGGTGTTCCTGTTTGACGAGCCGCTCTCAAATCTCGACGCCAAGCTGCGCGTGCAGATGCGCACCGAGATCAAGGAACTGCACCAGCGGCTGAAGACCACCACCATCTATGTCACGCATGACCAGATCGAAGCCATGACCATGGCCGACAAGATCGTGGTGATGCGCGACGGCCGCATTGAACAGGTCGGCGCACCGCTGGAACTGTTCGACCGGCCTGCCAACTTGTTTGTCGCCGGCTTCATTGGCTCTCCGTCGATGAACCTGCTCAAGGGCGTCGCGCGCAAGGGCGGTGTCGACATCGCCGGCGCTCTGTTCCCGGTCGCGCCCGGCAGCGCTGCGGAGGAAGGGCGCGCCGTCGTCTATGGCGTGCGGCCGGAGCATCTCGAGATTCATGCCGATGGCGTGCCTGCCAAGATTTCGGTGGTCGAGCCGACTGGCTCGGAAACCCTGGTCTTCCTGCGTTTCGGGGACGGCGAGATGGTGGCGCTGTTCCGCGAACGCCACGACTTCAAGCCCGGCGATACGCTCAAGCTCAGGCCGCGGCTCGACCACATCCATCTGTTCGATGCCGAGACCGGCAGGCGTCTCTGATCTCAAACTCATTTCACGAGGAATATCATGCTTAAAGGGATCAATCCGCTCCTCAATGCCGACGTGCTCCAGGCATTGCGGGCGATGGGACACGGCGACGACCTGATTGTCGCCGACACCAACTTCCCCTCCGATTCGGTGGCGCGCCAGACGGCGCTCGGGCGGCTGCTGCGCATCGACGCGCCGGCGGCGCAAGTCGTGAAGGCGGTGCTGTCGCTCTACCCGCTGGATACGTTCGTCGACGATTCGGCCGCGCGCATGGAGATCGTCGGCAAGCCGGACGAGATCCCGCCCGTCCAGCAGGAAGTGCAAAAGGAGATCGACGCCGCCGAGGGCAAGCCATGGCCGATGCTGCCGGTCGAGCGCTACGCTTTCTACGAGCGCGCCAAGCAGGCTTACTGCGTCATCCAGACCGGCGAGCGCCGTTTCTACGGCTGTTTTGCCTTCCGCAAGGGCGTAGTCCCGCCGGATGCGGAGTAGCGGCATGCTGGCCGGCAAGCCGATCGTCATCCTCGGAGTCTTTGTCGCCGACACGGCCTATCACGCCGCGCGGCAGCCGCGCATGGGCGAGACGATCCTCGGAACGTCCTTCACCCTCGGTCCCGGCGGCAAGGGTTCGAACCAGGCGGTTGCGGCCGGTAAGCTCGGCGCCGATGCAACCTTCCTCACGCGCCTCGGCGTCGATGCCTTCGCCGACATGGCCAAGCGCACCTGGAAGGACGCCGGCGTGAAGAATGCCGTGATCGACACGCCCGACAGCTATACGGGCGCTGCCTATATTTTCGTCGAGGAGGGCACCGGCAACAACGCCATCATCGTCAGCCCCGGCGCGGCGATGCTGATCTCGCCCGACGACATCGAGGCCAATGCCGCCCTGATTCGTGGTGCCGGCGTCTTCGTGACGCAACTCGAACAGCCCATCGAGGCGGCGCTGCGGGCGTTGGAGATCGCGCGCGGGGCAGGGGTGACGACCATCCTCAACCCGGCTCCGGCGGCCAGGCTCCCCGACCGCATCTATTCGCTCTGCGACTACCTCACGCCCAACGAGACCGAGACGGAGGAGTTGACCGGCATGAAGGTCGCCTCGGTCGATGACGCCCGCGCAGCCGCCGGCAAGCTGCTCGAAAAGGGCGCCGGCGCCGTCATCGTCACGTTGGGAGAGAAAGGCGCATTGCTGCACACGAGGGATCGGTCCGAACATGTCGCCGCCGTCAGCGCCGGCCCGGTGGTCGAGACCACGGGAGCCGGCGATGCCTTCAATGGCGGCCTGGCCGCCGCGCTGTCGCGTGGGATGGAGCCCCTGCAAGCCGTGCGCTTTGCTTGCGCCGTTGCGGGCATTTCGGTGACGAGGCCAGGCACCGCGCCGTCCATGCCGGACTTGCACGAGGTCGAGGCGCTGCTGGCGAGGGGCTGAGGCGTTTGAATGAAAGGCGCCTGAATGGTGGGCGATGACGGGCTCGAACCGCCGACATCTTCGGTGTAAACGAAGCGCTCTACCAACTGAGCTAATCGCCCGCTCCGGGCCGGACCTTTAAGCGGTCGGGGCCAGCTTCGCAAGGCCAAATGAGCGTGGGACGCCGTCGTTGCGGGCCGTATTTGCGAACAACACGCCGGCTGTCAAAAAACCTTCTCCAGTTTGATGTTATGATGGTTTCGTGCGCTTGACACCCGGTGGCGAACCCCTTATCCAGCGCCCAACGACGAACACGGCTGACACGTGCTCGTCAATGCGCGGGTGTAGCTCAGTTGGTTAGAGTGCCGGCCTGTCACGCCGGAGGTCGCGGGTTCGAGCCCCGTCACTCGCGCCATTAGTTTCAAGGGGTTAGCTACCGCCCCTTGAAAAAGTTTCAACTCTCATTTTCCGGAGAGTTTCAACTTTTCGTATTCATTCCGTTCCTGGCCGAGCAGTTTCCTGCCCCTACGTCGGGCTGCGCAGACGGCTACCAGATTGACCGGCATGTACGTCTTCTGGAGCGCCTTGTTCTGGTCGATTGAATTGGCCATCTTGGCCGAGATCGCCTCGATCGAAGCGCCGCTGGCGCGGCGTTGGCCTCGACCGCACCGGAACGCCCAACGTCCATGAACCGGGCGGGCCGAGGGGGGACGCATCGCGATATTCAAGCGGTTCAACCGCTACGGCACCGGTATAGTCTCGGTTTGTGTGAAGACTGCATGTCCGGCCGTGAACACTACGGTATTGGCTAGCAGCGGAGAAATGCCCCCATCGTGCGGATAGACAAAGAATTTTTGCGGGCGCACGCGGATGCTTTCACAGGATCCTGTTAGGCAGGGCAACAAACTCAGACCATCGTGAGGTCGGTTAGGCTGGTGCCCGATCGCGTCCATTATTGTGGGATAGACGTCGATCAACTGCGATTCTCCGTCAGATACCGCAAAATCAGAGTCCGATTGAGAGGGCTTAATCATGAGGGTTGCCATCGACCTGCTTTCAAATGCTGCGGTGGTGCCTCCAAATGCGGTGATGCCGGAGTGATACGGCGGACTCATCTCTGAGCCACCGAGTCCATTCAAAAAGCCTGCCCACCCGGACCCGTGGTCAGATTGTATGACGATAATGGCGTCGTCATAGCGGTCCAGTCGCTTGAGCTCTTGCAAGAACTCCACAACAAGCTTCATGGCGCAACTGGCCTGAGACCTATAGGCAGCCTGGACCCCGACCGCCGCACGTTCGGGATCGACCATGCAATTTGCATCGAGCACGTAGGGGCCATGAGGAAGGATCGCTTGGAACAATGTGTATCTACCGCGTGCGGCAAACCGCTGTTCATTCGCGATCAGATATTTCATCCCCACAACAGCCTGAAATGGATGGACGCCTTGTTCTACGGTCTTCGGGATGTAGCTTTCCGCTTTGCGCTCAAATACTGCGCTAATCCGCTCGCCGGCCGAGTGTCCCCACCCCAAGGCCTCATTTGTCAAGAAATTTGGAAACAATTTTGCAAACAATAATCCAGAAAATTCGACAATTTGCGGGTGTTTGAGCGAGTATTGGTACTTGGTGATCTGCTCTGGCGTGAAAAATACATCTGCAACATTTGTCTGCAATATCTCCGGAAGCCCCACAACATCAACTGCGTAACCATCCGTCCGAAGATCTTTCAGCAATCCTTGATCGAAGGCCGCCCTCCAGGCGGGAAAGCTTCCATTCCGAAATATGGTGCCGGTCAGATAGCTCGCAACCGACGACAACGTATAAGGATAATTTGAAATATTCCGGCGCATAAACGTAAACCCGCGAAAAATGCTCCGGTCATTCATCTCTTCGATCGCGGCAAGTGCAAAATCTGACTGCATCTCATCGAGATGAAAGTGATATATATTTGGAAGGTCCGAGCGGCCATTTATAGACAAGCCGGATTTAGGAGAGTTTTCGGTTTCAGCCGGTGGCACCGGCAGGCCCGCAGCGACAGTGGCCAATCCGGCAATTAACGCGATCGACAGGATGGCAAAAACCCGAACCAGCGTGCCTAGAGTCGTAACTGCACCCACCGCCAACAGCGCGACCAAGATAGCAACTTCTACCGCAGTGATGGAGATGGGCTCCGGGCTTGTGAATGCTGCGCCATCTAAGCGACTCAGCTGAACGGGGGCAAAAACGTCGGCGAGTAATACGAAGGCCCCTAGAAGCAAATACGCCTTTTTTATGAAATCCCGAATTCCGAACAAGGTTAGAGCGCATACAAATATCAAGATAAATGCGCCGCCATAAAAGAAAATAGTGGGGAGCCAAATATCATACCCCAATTCCTTGGCGTTTTTCGCATAAAGCTCCAACGGAAAAAAAACGAAAAGGACTAATATTGGAAACAGTAAGGCAAGAAATGCCGTCGAAATTCTAACAATGCGATTGGCGTTAATACTCATTCGAAAATACCCGATAAAGTACCATCTCTTTTTATTTCATCGCCTATCGAATTGATAAAGTGTACGGCCGGTGGCCGACACTGTTTGTTTCTTCGCAATGCGGGAAACGGACGTAAGTGCGCATTCGAACGAAGAAGGGCTATAATCGGGGAAGATATCCTCTCGAAGAGCAAGCATCTGTCGAATTGTTGGATCATCCTTGGGGACGAACTCGATTATGCCGGTGGGAGCAACGTCAACAATCCATTTGACGGCCTGGTGCAAAGGCACGTTTCTGCCAATGGCAAGATGGTGCTCAAAAGCGAGAGCAAGAACCGCATCAGCTCTGAATCTCGACGAGAAACCCTTTCGTTCCTTCTGAGCCCATCCTTGATCGGGGCTGGGGTTCGCAGCATCCAGCCACAACGGAAGAAAGTTCATTTTAGCTGACGCGGCCCGCAAAAATCCGATGTCGACTGCGGTCTGATCGAAATCGAAGCCAACTACCGCTTTCGCGCCACCCTCCAAAGCGGCGACCGAAAAGTCGCCAGTATTGCAGCCCAGATCGATTGCGGTGGCGACTTGGCCGGATGCCGCGAAATCGTGGATCATTTGCCGCTTTGTCGAGGCCTCTTGACTGGAGTAGGTGTTCATACTCGCGTATGCGCCCCACACAGTCTTGCCGGTGTCGGCCGGCTCTAGACGTGCGATCCACCGGCGCAATTGGGATAAAATGCCGTGATACCCCGCCCGCGGTAGCTTTCTGCTTCGGCTAACCCTTTTGACAGCGTTGCTGGGATCATTCACGGAGCTCTGTTCAAGGCGACTTTGCAGCGTGACGTGGGTCAACATGTTCCACGAAAATCGCTCAGAAAATGTCAGCAAGCGAGCAAAATCGCGGGTGGAAATGCCCTCCAGCGCACCCCTGAACCATGAATTGTGGGCGATTCCCTTCACAGCTCGGAGAAGCAGCGGATTAAGAAACTGCTCGCAGAATTGTCTGTGACCCGTCCAATACTCCCCGTCCCGATATGGCCTAACAGAGAGGATATCGATGAAGATGGGCTTGGAGCCAACGAACTGCACATTGTAGGCGCTTGCGTCAGAAAGGACAAAATTCTCGGTCAATAGTTGTATTTGCAGGTCAAGATGATGCAGGGCTGCTGCCTTCAACGCACCGAAAGACCATTCGTAGGGATAGCTCACGAATGGTATCGCTCCGTGTTCCAACACGTAAGCTGGTTTTCCTACGACCTCGGGCCAATCTGCGGGGGCGACCTCACTGGTCCGGACTATTTTATCCAGCTCGGCGTAACGTAGCAGGATGCCCGCATCCCGGGCGGCCTCATAGCTCGCTTTGCCCTGGTCGGTCACTGTGCGGAAAACCCGGCCATCGGAAACAAAGACCGACCCGGAAGGATCTCGGAACGATCCATCCTCAAAAACTAGTCCTGAACCTTTCATTTCCGGTCTGTACGATTCTTACCGAAAATGCGCGCCAACAGCAGTTTGAGGCGATTGTAATAGATGGTTAACACGGTGGTGCCCGCCGCGACACCTGCAATCAAGCCCTGCAGCAGCATGCTCCCGGTGCCCGGGTCGAGATATGCGTGAGCCGACACCGTCAGACTCAATAAATATAGCATCCCAAGTGAAGCTGTCAGTCTCATCTTGTACAAAGGCCCATACTCCCCATCGGCTCTGCGCGCGGTTGCTGTTTAATGCGCCTTTAATGCGATCCAACGCGTTTGACCAGACATTTGTCACAAATCTTTCACACTTCGAGAAACTTGTGGTGACGGAAATGGCCGCGACAGCGTGTCGCTAGTGAGCCACTCTGTCGCTGTGCGGCGCCAAACATTTCGGATTTTTGCGATCGAACATGTCTCCGCCAAAATGGTCAACGAACGCCTTCGTCGCGGCGGGTCGGCGAAGTGAAGGCGATAGTCCTCATATTTGCCGCTCTACCATATCGCCGGCACGTGCCCGTTCGATGAGTGATGGCGCCGGGGGTTAACACGATTACGTTTGGCATCAGTGGGAGGTCGGCTTCTCGGTTGCTGCCGCTTGGGCGTCGATTGCGTCGCTCCTTGACCCGCAACATCATGGCGTGGGGCTGCTTGAATAACGATGTACTTGGCGCCGTGCCGAGCGGAGGTGGCCGGCGCCCTTTTTTGGGGGCGGGTGGGGTAAACCCGACTTGCAGGACGCCGGCCAGGCGGGTTGGGGTCCGCCAGGAAGTATAATGCCAGAAAACCTTATGGTTCGATATTCCGCGATAGCGGAACATCTGCGCCACATGAGCGAGTTCCAGCCGATCTCAAGGGCCTATGATCCGGCTGCTCATCCACCGGCGTAGGTAGCGCATATCGGCTTTCTGGCCGCAGATCTTGCAGGTGTAGACGTTGTGCCTTTTTGCGCGCCGAGCGCCATCATGCGGACGGCCGGGAGGGGCGGGGAGCCCGTCGACCGTAGGCATAGCGGCTCTCGGGAAGACGCCTTTTATGGCAGCTCTGCTATCTACCAGCCCTGCCGACTATACCAGTCGTCGACGTCTCGGCGTACGCGATCCTTCTCGATGCCGTAGCGTTCCTGGATAATGCCCTCAAGCTGATCACGTTTGCCGGCGATGCGGTCGAGATCATCATCGGTGAGCTTGCCCCACTGCTCCTTGACTTTACCCTTGACCTGCTTCCAGTTTCCTTCGACGCGGTTCCAATCCATTGTGACTATCTCCTGAATCACACATGGTAGAACGGGTGTATCGCCTTGAGGTTCCGGTGGGCCAAATCCCCGTCGATCACCGCCAGCGGAACGCTGCGGTTGCGCTTGCATCAGTGATGATGTGCGCCGGCTTTCTTGTTTCCCTCACGCGTTGTTCACGGCGGCGCCAGCCTGAAGTCGCTCCCCTCCGGCAGCAATTGCCCGCCATCAACGACAATCGTTGTGCCGGTGATGTAGCTGGCATCGTCGGAGGCCAGGAACAGGAAGGCATTGGCGACGTCGCGCGGGCTGCCCAGCCGGCCGAGCGGAATGGCGTCTTCCATGTTCTTGATGAAGGCAGCACCCCGGTGAAGCTCCATTCCCTCGGTGAGAATGTTGCCGGGTTCGACGCCGTTGACGGTTATGCCGTAGCCGGCGAATTCGAGCGCCGCCGAACGGATCAGCCCGTTTATGCCTGCCTTGGTCGCGGAATAGTGGCCGTGGCCGGGACTGGTGACGTGCGGTCCGGTGATCGAGGAGGTAAACAGCATGCGCCCGCGGCGCTGCGCCTTCATCGGCACCAGTGCGGCGCGAGCGGCATTGAAACTGCCGCGCAGATTGACCGCCATGACGCGATCCCAGTCGTCCGGGCTGGTGTTCTCCAGCAATTGCCAGGGATAAATGCCGGCGTTCTGGACGATGATGTCGAGGCGGCCATGGTGCGCGAGCGCCAGCGCGACGGCGGCCTCGACATCGGCCAAAAGCGAGATGTCCGTGCCGATGAAGGCGGCGTCAAGTTCACTGGCGGTCGCTCGCCCCACCTCGATCTCGGTGTCGGCAAGCACAAGCCTGGCGCCTTCTTCGGCGAAACGTTGGGCGATGCCCTTGCCGATGCCGCGCGCGGCGCCGACGATCAGCGCTACGTTGCCCGACAGTCTTCCGGTCTCTGGCCGTATGGTCATGCGAGCCTCTGGCGAATGGTTTGCTTGAAGGCGTCGAGCAGGACCGCCGCCAGCACCAGCAGGCCGTGAATGACCTGGGTGAAGTTGGCGGGCAGGCCCATCAGATTGATCGCCGTGTTGATGGCCGACAAAAGCAGCACGCCGGCATAGACGCCGGGTAAGGTGCCGACGCCGCCTTTCAGGCTGACGCCGCCGATGACGACGGCGGCAAAGGCGTTGAACAGCAGGCCGACGCCGAGATTGGCGGTGGCGCCCGATGTGCGGATGGCGAGCAGCCAGCCGGCAAGGCCGGCTATGGCGCCGGCAAGTACGAACGCGATGATCAGGTTGCGGTTGACGCGGATGCCGGCGCGGAAGGTCGCCGTCTCGTTGCCGCCGATCATCACCAGATGCCTGCCGAAAGGCGTCTTGGCCATAATCAGCGAGAAGACGACGAAGCAGGCGATCGCGATCCAGGCGGTGAGCGGCAGACCGATCAGCCGCTGGATGCCGAACCAGCGGATGGCAGGCGCCAGATCCTGCGCCGAGCGGCCGCCCGAAATGACCAGCACCAGGCCGCGCACCCAGATGTAGGAGGCCAGCGTGATGATGAAGGCGCTCATCTTGACCTTGACGACCAGGAATCCGTTGAAAGCGCCGATGACGCCGCCGACGGCAAGCGCCAGCAGCAGCGAGACCGGCACCATCAGCCAGTCCGGATGCAACTGTACGCCGAAGCCGATGCCCGAAGAGCAGAACAGGATGCCGACCACCATGGCGCTGAGCGCGGCCACCGATTCGACCGACAGGTCCATGTGCCCGGCGATGATGACAAGCGCCAGGCCGATCGACATCACGCCCAGCACGCTGGAGGCTTCGATGATGTTGGCGAAAATACCGAGCTGGAAATAGTTGGGAATGAAAAGGGAGAACACCACCAGCACGAAGACCAGCATGAACCAGACGAGATTATCGAGGACGAACTCGAGGATTTGACGGGTGCGGGGGCTCATGGGCTGATCCGGTTTGGGTTCGAATGCCGCGGCGGCTCTATGCCGGGCAATTCTGCCGGGCAGGGCGGCTCCGGGCGGGTGGCCCGGAGCCGTTCTGGGGAAGGTTTATTCGACGGGCTTAACGGTGTCCGTCGGCGGCTTCTGGTTGCCCCAGAAGGCTGGATTGTCGACGTTCTCCTTGGTGATCGCGGCACCCGGGATCTTGATGTTCGGGCCCCAGGCCTCCTTGGTCACCACTGATTTCAGCCCAAGCACGTCATAGTCGCCGGGCTTGATTTCCTGCTTGTTGACGACCTTGTCCATGAACATGGCGACGGCCGCGGCCTGCGCGTAGAGCGGCTGTTCGACTTCGACGTTGAGCCAGCCCTTGCGGATCAGGTCGAGGCCGACCGGCGCGCCGTTCGAACTCATCAGCATGACGTCGCCCGGCTTCTTGCCGGCGGCCTCGAGCGAGGCGACGGCGGCGACCGAAAGATGCGCGGCGTGGCTGAAGATCAGGTCGATGTCGGGGTTGGCAAGCATCTGGTCGGCGACGATGGTGCCGGCGTTGCTGGCCTCCCATTGCATGGCCGGCAGCGAGATGATCTTGACGTCCGGGAACGCCTTCATCTTCTCTTCAAAGCCCTTTTGGATGTCGAGCGTGTAGGGATCGCCAGATCACCTCCACTCCGTCCGACTTCACCTCGGTAGCCGGCACTGTCGAGATC
>NZ_VFUH01000022.1:0-73558 GCF_006440475.1 Mesorhizobium sp. B2-6-1 | reverse complement strand
GTCGAAGGTGGTCTGCTGGAGCTGCGGCAATATCTGCGTTGTGCTGAACAGCACCGCGCCGACCGCCATCATCACCAGGAAGGATGTGCCGAACTGGCGGGTGAAAACCAGCCGCATGTCGACGATCGGATCGCGATGGCGAAACTCCCAGGGGATCAGGAAAAAGAACGAGACGGCCGAGATCACGGCGAATGTCGTGATGAAGCCCGACGCAAACCAGTCGTTGCGCTGGCCCTCGTCAAGGAAGATCTCAAGGGATCCGAGCGCCAGCACGACGAAGATGAAGCCGATCCAGTCGATCTTGAGGCCATCCTTCAGCCTCTCCTGGCGCTCGCGCTCCAGCACGTCTGGTTCGACCAGCAGCCATTGCACAAGGGCCAACGACATGATGCCGAAGGGCACGTTGATGAAGAAGATCCAATGCCAGGAGAAATGGTCGGTCAGCCAGCCGCCGATGGTCGGCCCGACCGTCGGTGCAACGATGACGGCGATGCCGTAGAGCGCGAAGGCCTGCGAGCGTTTTTCGGGCGGGAAAGTATCGGCGAGGATCGATTGCTCGCTGGGCGCCATCCCACCGCCGCCCAGCCCCTGAAGGATGCGAAACAGGATCAGCATTTCCAGGTTCGGCGCGAGGCCGCAGAGCAGCGACGCGAGGGTGAAGGTAGCGACGCAGATCATGTAGTAGCGTTTGCGGCCGATCACGCCGGCGAGCCAGCCGCTGATCGGGATGATGACGGAATTGGCGACCAGATAGGTGGTGATGATCCAGGTGCTTTCGTCCATTCCGGCCGCGAGGCTGCCGGCTATGTTGCGCAGCGCCACATTGGCAATGGACGTATCGAGCACCAGCATGAAGGTGGCGATGGAGACGACGATGGCGATAAGCCAGGGATTGCGCCCGCCCGCGGCGGACCGGCTTTCGCCGGCTTGCGCGGTCGCCTGGCCGGTCATCGCACCTTGACCGTCGGCACGACGGACATGCCGGGCCCGAGCAGCAGGCCGGTCTTCTTGTCGAAGACGATCTTCACGGGCACGCGCTGCACCACCTTGACGAAATTGCCGGTCGCGTTCTCTGCGGGCAGCAGGCTGAAAGCGGTTCCGCTGCCGGCCTGGATGCTGTCGACGTGGCCCCTGAAGGTCTGCTCCGGGTAGGCGTCGATATCGATCTCGACGGGCTGGCCAGGCCGCATAAGGTCGAGTTGTGTTTCCTTGAAGTTGGCCTTCACCCACACGTCCTCGGGCACGAACATCATCAGCACTTGCCCCGGTTGGGCATATGCGCCCACGGCGGCGGATATGTTCGTCGCCCGTCCGGCCACCGGAGCGGTGATCGAGGTGCGGGAAAGCGCGGTGCGGGCCTGCTCTTCGCTGGCATGGGCCTGGTCGAGTTTTGCCGCCACGCTTTTGCGCTGGGCCTCGAGGACGGCGACTTGTCTCTGGGCCGCCACGACGTTCGCCTGCGAGCTGTCGAGCGTCGCCTGGGCCTGGCGAAGCGTCGAGGCAGCCTGTTGCGCCTGCTGCAGCGTTCCGGTTCCCTTGGCAAGCAATTCGCTGTTGCGCTGATTTTCGGCTTTCGCGAAATCAAGCGCTGCCCGGCCTTGCGACACCTGCTTCTGGGCTTGGTCCACCTTGGCCTGCTGCGCTTCGATCTGGGCTGCGATGTCAGCGGTTTCGGCGTCGGCCTGCGCCACCTGCGCCTGAACCTGCTTGAGGGATGCCTGATAATCCCTGTCATCGATGCGCAGCAGGACATCGCCGGCCTTTACGCTCTGATTGTCGGTCACCGCCACATCGGTGATGCGGCCGGCGATTTCGGCACCTATGGTTACGGTACGGGCGTCGATGAAGGCATCGTCGGTCCATTCATACTGTCGCGCCTGGAGCCACCAGATTATCGCTGCGGCCGATGCCAGCAGCAGAACAAGGATGACCGCCGCGGTGACGTAGGGGTGCCGCCTGAGCGAGCCGAACAGGCCCTCTTTGTTCCCGGCGGAAGCATCGAGGTCCTGTTTCGGTTGTGGGCGCGACGAGGCGCGCTTCGGTCGTGCATCGGGGCGACGTTTTGTTTGAGGTCTTTCGTCGACCGGTGCGACGTCTGGAGAATTCGTGTCCACGTTAGCGGTCCGCGGTAGGGTTGGTGCGGCAAAAGCCGCGTACTGGAAGGACGTAAATCAACGGACCCGCGTCCGAAAAAGTTCCTGTTTCAGATTGAGGGTTTGTGGCCGGCCGCGCTAGGCGAAGTGCAGCAACATCATCACCAGCACGATGCCGACAAGTCCCGCAATGAAGATGATACGGCGCGTTCGCGTTCGCAGGATAATCTCGCCTTGCCGCGCATCCTCTGCGGAAAAACAGGCCCCTCCTTGTCGGGATCGTTGCTCATGAGCTGCTCCTTCCGACGAATTTGGAGTGTCTCAGGCAGCTAAACCTGCTCATCCCGGCAAGGTTCCCCAGAAATCACGGGAGCTGACGGCCGGGGTCACGCTTTGCCAGCCGACAAGCGCAAGCCAGTCCGGGCCACGCCGGGCGCGCCATCAGTCGGCCGGCAACGCATAGGCGATCACGTCGTCGCCGACCTTCGTCTCCATGAAATGATGACCGCCGGGCGCGATGACGACATATTGCCGGCCGCCGACCTCATAGGTCATCGGGGTGGTCTGGCCGCCAGCGGGCAGATCCGTCTGCCAGACCACCTTGCCGGTCTTGATGTCGATGGCGCGCAGCTTGTCGTCCGTCGCCGCCGCGATGAAGATCAGGCCGCCGGCGGTCACGAGCGGCCCGCCATTGTTTGGCGTGCCGATATCCAGCGGCAGCATGGACGGGATGCGCCAGGGGCCATTCTCGACCGCCTCGCCGAGCGGCTTGTCCCAGAGCGTCTTGCCTGTCTTCAACTCGATGGCACGGATATGGCCGTAAGGCGGCTCGAAACAAAGCAGCCCCGTCGAGAGGCGCCAGCCCGCGTTGACGGCAATGGCGTACGGCGAACCCATCTGCGGGTCACCCATGTCCTTGGCCCTTTTCGAAGCGCCGCCCTGTTCGATCGACCTGAAGCCTATCTGGTCCGCCTTTTGGCGCGGTATCAACTGATCATAGTTGGGCATGTCGTTGTAATTGGCGACCAGGATGCCGGCATCGGTGTCGACGGCGACGCTTCCCCAGTCGGAGCCGCCATTGTAGCCGGGATATTCGATGAAAGGCTTGTCCACCGTGGGGGGCGTATATTCGCCCTGGTAGGAAGCCTGCCGGAACTGGATGCGGCAGTAGAGCTGGTCGAGCGGGCTCATGCCCCACATATCCTTCTCGGTCAGCACAGGCTGGTCGAGATGCGCATAACCGGAATAAGGCTGCGTCCTGGACAATTTCTCTGGTTCGACGCCGCCCGACGGCACCGGCCGTTCTTCGACCGGGAACAGCGATTTTCCGGTCTTGCGGTCGAGCACATAGATCTGGCCCTGCTTGCTGGGCACGATGATTGCGGGAACCTTTCCATTGACTGACGGAAAATCGACGAGTGTCGGCTGCGAACCGAGGTCATAGTCCCAAAGGTCGTGATGGACCGTCTGAAAATGCCAGACCGGCTTGCCCGTCGTGACATCGATGGCGACGATTGAGGAATTGTATTGGTTTTCGAGGTCCTTGCGATCGACGCCGTAATAGTCGACGGCGGCGTTGCCGAGCGGCAGGAAGACATAGCCGAGCTGCGGATCGGCGGCGGCTACGGTCCACATGTTCGGCGTGCCGCGCGTGTAGGTATCGCCCTGGGGCGGTGCGCCCGTGCGGTCCGGATGGCCCATGTCCCAAGCCCAGACCAGTCTCCCCGACATCACGTCATAGCCGCGCACGACGCCTGACGGCGCATCCTCGGCCTGGCCGTCCTGCACCTGGGCGCCAAGCACGGCAATGCCGCGCACGACGGTCGGAGGCGCCGTCACCGAATACCAGCCGGGCACGGTCTTGCCGAGCCCCTGGGTGAGATCGACGACGCCCTGCTGGCCGAAATCGCCACATGCCTTCCCGGTCCTGGCGTCGATGGCAATCAGCCTTGCATCGAGCGTGCCCCACAAGATGCGTGTTGCGCATGGTCGATCGGCGCTTGCGCCTGGAACGGCGTAGTAGGCGACGCCCCGGCAACTGGCGCCGTATGGGATGGCGGCGTCGGATACCTTCGGATCATAGCGCCACTCCTCCTTGCCGGTTGCCGCGTTGGCCGAGATGACGATGCCCTTGGCCGAACATGCAAACAGGTGCCCGTCCACTTCGAGGGGGGTGTTTTCCGGGGAGTATTTGTCGGTCGCCGCCTTGCTTGGCATATCGCCCGTGTGGAAATCCCAAACTTTGGTCAGCTTCGCGACGTTGTCGGCGGTGATCTGTTTGAGAGGCGAATAGCGGGTGGCAAGTTCCGAGCCGCCATAGACGGGCCAATTCGGTCCAGCCTGGTGTATCGCGACATCGGGCTGAGGGCTGACCGGAGACTGACCAGATGCGCTTCCTGCGGCGGGTGGCGTGACCGGGGTAACCGGGGATGCCTCCTGGGATTGTGCCGAGGGCGTGAAATGCTGAAGCCCGATCGCGCAGCCGACAATGAAAAGGGCAGCGGATGCGGTTGCGCAGCCGCGGTCGCGAACCCGTTTCGCGTGCCCGGCGCGAAAGGCAGGCAAGGTCAAAAGAACGAAGATCAGGATGACCGTCGGCGCGAGCACCCGGGGCATCAACCCCCAGCCGTCCATGCCGATTTCCCAATAAGCCCAGGCGAGCGTCGCGATCCAGGTCAGCACGTAGAGCCAGACTCCGGCGGCATTGCCGCTCAAAAGCAAAACACCCGCCGCCAGGAGAGCCACTCCGGTGGGCAAATAGTACCAGGAGCCGCCCAGCGCGATGAGCCAGGCGCCGCCTGCGCCGATCAGCAAACCAAGTATTGCCAGCAGCACACCCACGAACATGGTCCACCAGAAGGCGACGCCGGAGCGACGCCTGTCGGCGAGATTCGGATTGGCAGAAGTCATGACAGCATTTCCATTACGACAGGCTCATGATTGTTTCGAACGCTGGCCGTCCCGCATGGTTGCGATCGGCCGCGGTTTTCGAGGGTGCTCCTAACTCACCATTTTGTGAGCATTCCGCGCCGACGGAACCTTTGTCGCTTTGCCGCCGTTAGGCGCTCGATCCAAAAGCTTGTTCCAAGCGAAAAATCGGCGAGGATGCCGCAGGTCTTTTCCAGCAACGCCAATGGGATTGCCCGCTTCTTTCTGTGGGGTGTTTGCTGTTTCGCGCTTCTGGCGGCCGTCGGCGGCACGGCGTTTTTGCGTTCAGGGTTCGTTACCGGCGTGGGGCAACCGGTGGCCCAGGCCGTTCCGTTCAGCCACAAGCATCATGTCGGCGATATCGGACTGGACTGTCGTTATTGCCACAACGGGGTCGAGACATCAGCCTCGGCGGGGCTGCCGGCGACAGAAGTGTGCATGACCTGTCATTCGCAGCTCTTCACCAATGCCGAGATGTTGGCGCCGGTGCGCGCAAGTCTCGCTTCGGGACAGCCGCTGCAATGGCAGCGGGTCAATTCGGTGCCGGATTTCGTTTACTTCAACCACTCCATCCATATCGCGAAGGGCGTCGCCTGCGAGACCTGCCATGGCGCGGTCGACGACATGCCGCTGACGCGACGGGCGCATTCATTGTCGATGGAATGGTGCCTTGGCTGCCACCGGGACCCAGGTCCCAACCTTCGCCCGCCGCGGGACGTTTTCCTGATGCACTGGAAGCCGCCTGACGACATCGAGCAGATCCGGCGTTCCCTGATCGGCGTGCTCGACATTCATCCCGAGACCATGACGGATTGCTATGTCTGCCACCGTTGACCGAAATCCGGCTTTCGATCTTGCGGCATTGCGGCTCGCCGCGGCGGGGCGCGAGCCATGGCGAAGCATGGGCGAACTGGCTGACACGGCGGAGTTCCAGCGCTTTGTGGAGGCGGAATTCCCCGCGATGGCCGATCGCCTTCAGCCTGGCTTCGACCGGCGCACCGTCCTGAAACTGATGGGTGCATCGCTGTCGCTGGCCGGACTGGCCGCCTGCAGCGAGGCCGAGAGCATCGTGCCTTATGTCCGCCAGTCGGAGAACATCATTCCCGGCCGGCCGCTCTACTACGCGACAGCCCTCTCCAGCGACGGCTACGGCATCGGAGCCGTGATCGAGAGCCATGAGGGCCGGCCGACAAAGGTCGAGGGCAACCCGGATCATCCGGCATCGCGCGGCGCCACCGATGCCGTCATGCAGGCGGCGGTGTTGTCGCTGTTCGATCCCGAGCGATCTCGCACGCCGCTCAAGCTGGGCGAGCCTGCAAGTTACGATGAGTTCCTGAAAGATATCGCCGGACTGGCTGGTGAATTCTTCGCTTCAGGCGGGCAAGGGCTGGCACTGCTGCTCGAGGCGACGACATCGCCGACGACGAAGGCGCAGATCGCGGCGCTGAGGGCGCGCTATCCCAGACTTCGCGTCTTCCGCCACGATCCGCTTGCGGCCAGTTCCGGTGAACAGGCAACGGGTACATTGTTCGGCAGGCCGTTGACGGCGATCTACCGTTTCGACCGCGCCGATGTGATCGTCAGCCTGGATGCCGATTTCCTGGGCGATGGGCCGGGGCGCCTGGCCTATGCTCGTGATTTCGCGCAGCGGCGGCGGGTGCGCAAATCGACGGACACGATGAGCCGCCTCTATGTCGTCGAGACGACTCCTACCATCACGGGTGCTGCCGCCGACCATCGCCATGCCGTCAGGCCAAGCGCCGTCGCAAGCGTTGCGGCGGCGATCAAGGCCGCCCTTGATGGCGACAATGCCGCGGTCGGCTTGTCGCCGCTCGATCCGGAATGGATAAACGCGCTTGTCGACGATCTGCGCAGCGCCGGCCGCAATGCGCTTGTGGTGCCCGGAGCGCACCAGGCACCGTTCGTGCATGCCTTGGCCTTCGCGCTGAACGCCAGGCTTGGTGCCCTTGGCAACACGCTGCAATTGATCGAGCCGCCTGATGCCATGCCGGCGGATGGCGATCTTGCCGCGCTCTGCCGGGCCATAACGGGTGGTTCGGTCGACAAGGTCGTCGTGCTCGGCGCCAATCCCCTGCACACGGCACCATCGGAGATCGATGCGCGGAAGGCCTTTTCGAGCCTGAAGCTTCTTGTCCACTGGGGGCTCTACCGCGATGAGACGGCGTTTCTGGCTCGCTGGCATATCCCAGCCGCGCACGAGTTGGAGAGCTGGAGCGATATCCGGGCCTATGACGGTACGGTCTCGATCGTGCAGCCGCTCATAGAGCCTCTGTTCGGTGGCAAGAGCCTGCATCAGTTGCTTGCCGCGCTGGGCGGTGAATTCGGCGCCAATGCGCAGGCACCGGTGCGCCGGACGTGGGCCGCCATGGACGAGGTGGCCTGGCGCAAGGCGCTGCGCGACGGCATCGTGCCGAACACTGCTGCTGGTCCCGCTGCCGTTTCGGCACCGCCGGATAGCGATGGCTCGGAACCCAATGCCGCCACCAAAGGGTTGGAGGTTCGCTTCGTCGCCGATCCCTGGCTTCGCGACGGCCGCCACGCCAATTCATCCTGGCTTCAGGAATTGCCCCGGCCGTTAAGCAAGCTCGTCTGGGGCAATGCGGCGCTGGTCTCGCCAGCCACCGCGCAGCGCCTGAGGCTCGAAAACGGGCAGGTGGTCAACTTGGCGCGGGACGGCAGGACGCTGGACGCACCCGTCTGGATCACGCCGGGACAGCCTGACGACACAGTGACGCTGTCGCTCGGTTTTGGACGCAAGGCCGGCTCGGTGGCGGCACTCGCAGGCGGCTACGACGCCTTCGCGATCCGGACCAGCGATGCGCCATGGTTTGCCGACGATGTCGTCCTGAGCCCGCGCGGCGGTTCGGCGCGTGTAGTCACGACCCAGCATCATCAAGCGATGGAGGGCAGGGCGATCATCCGCCATGCTTCGCTCGATGCGTTCAGGGCAAATCCCCATTTCGTGCGCGCCCACGCGCCCCCAGCGCCCGTGGAATCGCTCTACCCCGACTGGAGCTATGACCAGGAAGCCTGGGGCATGTCGATAGACCTGTCGGCCTGCATCGGCTGCATGGCCTGCGTGTCGGCCTGTCAGGCCGAGAACAACATCGCAACGGTGGGGCCGGACGAGGCGGCACTCGGCCACGAAATGCACTGGCTGCGCGTCGACCGCTACTATGCGGGCGGGATCGACGATCCGGACATGTTCTTCCAGCCGGTGCCGTGCATGCATTGCGAGAAGGCCCCGTGCGAGGTCGTCTGTCCGGTCAATGCGACCATCCATACGCATGACGGTCTGAACGCGCAGGTCTACAACCGCTGCATCGGCACGCGCTACTGTTCGCAGAACTGTCCCTACAAGGTGCGGCGGTTCAATTTCCTGGAGTACCAGGAGTTCGACAAGGACAGCGCGGGACCGGAGCAGGCCGTCCACAATCCCGATGTCACCGTGCGTTCGCGCGGCGTCATGGAAAAATGCAGCTACTGCGTACAGCGCATTTCGCAAAAACGGATCCGCGCCCAGATCGAGAACCGGGAGATCGAGGACGGTGAGATCGTCACCGCCTGCCAGCAGGCGTGCCCGACACAGGCCATCACCTTCGGCGATCTCAATAGGAAGGATTCGCAGGTCGTCCAGGAAAAGGCCTCGCCACACAATTACGCGCTGCTCGAAGAACTGAACACAAGACCGCGCACCACCTATCTGGGCAAGGTCAGCAACCCTAACGACAGGCTCGCCGCGACATCCGGCTCGGAGGGCGGCGATGGCTGACGTGGCCGCCCGCAGGACGAGCAAAGGCATGACACCTGTGCTGCGCGGGCGTCACGATTTTCCAGAGATCAGCGGCCGTATCAGCGCGGTGGTCCTGCAAGGGAAGTTGCCGCGGTTCTTCTGGTCGGCGTTCTTCGTCTGCTTCGCCTTCGTATTGCTGTTCCTCTATTCCATCACCTACCTGGTCTCGGTCGGCGTTGGCGCCTATGGGGTCAACATTCCCGTGGTCTGGGGCACGATGATCTCAAGTTTCGTGTGGTGGATCGGCATTGGCCATGCCGGTACGCTGATCTCGGCGGTGCTGCTGCTGCTGCGCCAGCCCTGGCGCGCCTCGATCAACCGCTTCGCCGAGGCGATGACGCTGTTTGCCGTGGCGATGGCCGGCCTCTACCCTATCCTGCATCTTGGCCGGCCGTGGTTCTTCTATTGGCTCCTGCCCCTGCCCAACACCCACATGCATTGGCCACAATGGCGCAGCCCGCTGGTCTGGGACTTCGCCGCGATTTCCACCTACGCCACCGTCTCGCTGCTGTTCTGGTACACGGGATTGCTGCCTGATCTCGGCGTGCTGCGCGACCGGGCGAAGTCGCGTGGCGGGCAACTTTTCTACGGCGTCCTCGCGCTTGGCTGGCGCGGCTCGGCCTATCATTGGGCGCGATACCGAACGGTCTATTTCCTGATGGCGGCACTCGCAACACCGCTGGTCGTTTCGGTTCATTCGATCGTCGCTCTCGATTTCACCTTCGCCATCACGCCGGGCTTCCATTCGACGATCTTTCCGCCCTATTTCGTCGCCGGCGCGCTCCTTTCCGGCTTCGCCATGGTGCTGACCATAGCCATTCCCTTGCGCTGGGCATTCGCTGTGGAAGACCTGATCACGCCGCGCCACATGGACAACGCCGCCAAACTGATGATCGCGGCCGGCACGGTCGTCATTTACGGCTATGCATCGGAAGCGTTCTTCTCCTGGTATTCGGGGGAGCCTTACGAGCGCGCGATGATGGTCCAGCGCGCCGTCGGCCCTTATGCGCCGCTGTTCTGGACCATGCTCTTCTGCAATTGCGCGGTGCTGCAACTGCTTTGGTTTCGCCGTGTGCGATCCAATATGCCGCTGCTGTTTTCGATCGCTCTGGTCATCAACATCGGCATGTGGCTGGAGCGCTACATCATCGTGGTGACCGGCCCGAGCCGCGACTACCTGCCGTCGTCCTGGGGCGAGCAGTCGCTGACCTGGCTCGATTTCGGCATCCTGCTCGGATCGATCGGCACCTTCTTCGCGCTGGTCTTCGTGTTTATCCGCATCCTGCCGGCGATAACCATCTTCGAGGTCGAGGAACTGGCCGAGCAGAAAGGCGGCGCGGCATGAGCGTCCATGGCGTCATCGCGGCTTTCGCCGATCCGGATGCGCTGACCAGGGCGGCGCAAGCGATGCGCGACAAGGGGTACCGGCATATGGATGCGTTCTCGCCGTTCGAGGTGCACGGCCTGACAGACATATTGGGCATGCGAAAGACACGGCTGCCATGGGTCATGCTGGCGGGTGGCGTCGCCGGCGGCGTGCTGGTCTATGCATTGATCCTTTATTCCGTCGAGATCGACTATCCGGTCAATGTCGGCGGCCGGCCGCTGCATTCCTGGCCGCCGTTCACGGTCATCGCCTTCGAAGCCGCGATCCTGGCCAGCGTGTTTGCCGGCTTCTTCGGCATGCTGGCCGAGAACCGGCTGCCGCAATATTATCACCCCGTCTTCAACGCCGAGAGCTTCACCTACGCGAGCGGCGGCAAGTTCTACCTGCTGATCGAGGCCACCGACCCGAAATACCGCAAGGGCGTCACCAAGGGGCAGCTGACACGGCTTGGCGCCGAGACGGTCGAAGAGGTGGCGATATGAACCCGCGGCTGCTTTTGCCGGTTTGCCTGCTCCTCGGCGCCTGCAAGCAGGACATGGCCGACCAGCCTCGCTACGATCCGCTCGAAACCAGCAGAGAGTTCGCCGACGGCATGTCGGCAAGGACACCGGTCGAAGGCACGGTGACGCGCGACGCCGACCTGGCGGCGACGCCGGACAAATTCCCGTACCCGATCACCATGGCGCTGCTTCAGCGTGGGCAGCAACGCTTCGATATATTCTGCTCTCCCTGCCATGGCCGCACCGGCGACGGGCACGGGATGGTGGTCAGGCGTGGTTTCCCGCCGCCTCCGACCTACCATCAAGATGCGCTGCGCAAGGCGCCGGACCGGCATTTCTACGACGTCATCACCGACGGTTACGGTGCGATGTATCCCTATGCCGCGCGTGTCGAGCCGCGGGACCGCTGGGCGATCGTGGCCTATATCCGGGCGCTGCAATATTCGCGACATGCTGCGGCCGGCACGCTGCCCGAATCCCTTCGCGCGAAACTCGATGCCGAGGCGGCACGATGAAGCGCGCCGCCCGGCCCGACGACCACCTCGTCCTGCTGCTCGCAGCCGCCGCCGCAGGGCTCTCTCTGTGCGCGGCCGGGCTGTTCGTCGCCCCGCGCGCGACACTGGCCGGCTGGCTGATGACGGCGGTGTTCCTGCTCGGATTGCCGCTTGGCGCAATGACCCTGCTCATGGTGCACGGCCTGACCGGGGGGCGCTGGGGCGACGCGTTGCGGCCGCCGCTGCGGGCCGCCGTCGCGACCTTGCCTGTCGCGCTGCTGTTGATGCTGCCGGTGCTTGCGCGGCTCGATCTGGTCTTTCCCTGGGCAGGAGCCGACCCGGCGCTGACGGAAGCGGTGCGCCAGAAAATGACCTATCTCAACGTGCCATTCTTCGTCGTTCGTTTCATCGTCTATGCTGTCGTCTGGCTGGCGCTGGCCTGGCTTGTACTTGGCTGGACGGCGCCCGGTTCGGCCGCAAGCAGGACCGGCGGCGGCTACGCCATCGGGCTCGTCGCGCACGGCTTTGCCGTGACGGTGTTTGCCATCGATTGGATGATGTCGATAGAGCCGGATTTTTCCTCCACCATCTATGCGATGCTCGAAGCGGCGGCCGAGGTCGTCGGCGTGTGCGGGCTGGCGCTGGCGGTGCTCTCGGCCGGCCGTGCGATCGAGTCGGCGCCGGGTGGCGAGGAGGACGTGGCGCTCGGCGAAGACCTCGCCAACATGATGTTCGGCTTCATGCTCATCTGGGCCTATCTGGCATTCATGCAGTGGCTGGTCGTCTGGGGCGGCGACCTGCCCGACGAAATCCATTGGTATGTCATCCGTGGTCGAAATGGCTGGCAGTATCTGCTTTGGCTGCTGATCGCGCTGCAATTTGCCTTGCCCTTCGCCGGTTTCCTGAACCGCTCCGTCAAGCGCAGCCGCGTTGGCCTGATAGGGCTCGGCGCGTTCCTGCTGGCCGGACATTTCGCCGATGTCGCCTGGCGCGTCCGGCCGGCTTTGTCCGCCCTCGGTGCAGGAGTGTCGTGGCCGGACCTCGCGGCAATGGTCGGCGCGGGCGGCATCTGGTTCGGGTGCTTCGTCTATATCTGGACCAGGCCTGATCGCATCGTCGTCTGGCGCGGGAGGCTGGCCCGTGGCTAAGGTCGTGCGTCATCCCGAAACACGCGATGTCTGGCCGAGGGCGCTCGTGCTCATTGGCCTCGGCCTGCTTGTCTTCCTGGCGCTCGCCGCGCTTGGGCTGAGACTGATTTTCGATACGGCCCCGTTCTGGCCACTTGCGGGCACGCAGATGAACGGCAGCGCCGCAGGTCCCGCCTTGCAGGATTTCCCCGGGGCCGATCTTGCCGCGTTCCGTCAGCAGGAAGATCGTGAACTCGGCATGCTTGCATGGGTCGACCGCAATGGTGGCATCGCGCGCATTCCGATCGACGACGCCATGAAGCTGATCGCCGCGCAGGGACTGCCGGAGGCGGTAACGCCCGCTGCGGCCGGTGAGGACTGCGCCTTGCTCGAAGGCCAGGTTCCGCGCGCGCCGCAGGCCGGCATTTGCCGCGCCCGAGCGGACGCGGCGCAGCCAAACGCCAGGGCGCCGCAGCAGGGCCAGGCCCCACCGGCCATGGGGGCGAGGCCATGAGGCGTTTGGTCCTGCCGCTCGTGCTCCTGGCTGCAATGACCGCCAGCGTGCGCGCGCGGCCGGTTTTCGAACCGCAGATCGGCGCGCAGCTCAGCCTCGACACAGTCTTCCGCGAGGCTTCGGGCGGACGGCAGACGCTTTCCGGCATTCTCGGCGGGCGGCCGGCGCTGCTCATCTTCGGTTACGACAAATGCCCCAACCTCTGCGGCGTGACCCAGCAGGCGGTTGCCTCGGATCTGAACAAGACCGGCCTCGATCCCGCGACCTACCACGCTCTCTTCGTCTCGATAGATGCTTCCGAGACCGTCGCGGATGCGGCGTCCATCCAAGCCGAAGTCGGGCGGTCCGCCGGTCAGGCAGGGTTGTCCGCGTGGCGCTTCTTGACCAGCGAGGATGGCGCTGGCGCCGCCCTTGCCGTGGAGGCCGGCATCACATTCGACCGGCGCGACCGGATCTCGCAATATGTCCACCCGATCGCGGTCATCGCGCTGACGCCGCAAGGCCGCATCGCGCAAGTACTTCCGGCGCTGAGTTTCGAGCCGCGAGATCTCAGGCTTGCCCTGGTCGAGGCGTCGGCCGGGCGGCTTGGCTCCATCGCCGATCACGTCTTTCTGCTGTGTGCCGGCTTCGATGCATCAAAGGGCCAGTACACGCCAGCGGTCTGGGCAGTCGTGAAGGTGACTGGCATGGCGACGCTGCTTGGCCTTGGCGCCACCATCCTCGTTCTGTCGCGAAGGAGGCCGATTTGACGTTCGGCATCCCTTTTACGCCGCCGCAGGCCTCCTCGATTGCCGGCAGTGTCGACGCCCTGTTCTACGTGCTGCTTGCCTTCACCGTCGCGCTGGGCGTCTTCCTGACCAGCCTGGTCGTTTTCTACGCCATCAAATATCGCGCCGGTTCCGAGGTGGAGCGAACGGGGGAGCGTGCGCGCAGCACGCCGCTCGAGGTGACCTGGACAGTCGCCAGCCTGCTGATCGCTTTCACCATCTTCGGATGGGGAGCCGTGCTGTTCCTGCGCCGCGAGCACCCGCCGCTTGACGCACTCGAGATCACCGGCCTTGGCAAGCAATGGATGTGGGAGTTCCGTCATCCTGGCGGCCAGCGTGAAATCAACGAACTGCATGTGCCGGTCGGCGAGGCGGTGATCGTGTCGCTGGCATCGCAGGACGTGATCCACTCATTCTTCGTACCTGCCTTCCGGGTCAAGCAGGACGCGGTGCCGGGGCGCACCACGCATGTCTGGTTCATCGCCAGCGAGCCCGGGCGGTATCATTTGTTCTGCGCGCAATATTGCGGCACCCAGCATTCGGAGATGGGCGGCTGGGTGACCGTGATGCCGCCGCAAGAATATGCGGCGTGGCTGGGCAACCAGGGCCAGGGTGAAACGCTTGCGGCTGACGGCGAAAAACTCTTCCGCGCGCTCGGCTGCTCCGGCTGCCATGGCAATTCCAGCAAGGTGAGGGCGCCGGATCTGGCTGGGGTCTTCGGACGGCCGGTGGTCTTGGACAATCAACAGACCGTCATTGCCGACGACCGCTATTTGCGCGATTCCATCCTCAATCCGAAGAAGGAGATCGCCGCCGGGTATGAACCCGTGATGCCGAGCTTTGACGGCCTTGTCGACGAGCAGGAGCTACAGATGCTGCTGGCGTATCTCAAATCCCTGTCGCCGCGAGCAACCAGGGAAAGCGGGGCGACCCAATGAGCAGGCAAGCCTTGGCGCCTTCGAGCTATCTGCATGGGGAGGCCGGACCTGCCGCCTGGCTCTTGACCACCGACCACAAGCGCGTCGCCTGGCTCTACCTGATGTCGCTGACGGCGTTCTTTTTTCTTGGCGGTGCCTTTGCCGTGATGATCCGGATCGAACTCGCGTCGCCTGCGGGCGATCTGGTGTCGGACGATGTCTATAACAGGCTGTTTTCCCTGCATGGCATCATCATGGTGTGGTTCTTCCTGGTGCCGTCGATCCCCGCGACGCTCGGCAATTTCCTGCTGCCGCTGATGATCGGCGCGCGCGATCTCGCTTTTCCGCGGCTCAATCTCGCCAGCTGGTACGTGTTCATCTTCGGCAGCGCCTTTGCCCTGGCCGCGGTGCTCGCCGGCGGTGTCGACACGGGTTGGACCTTCTACACGCCGCTCTCGACGCTCTATGCCAACGGCTTCGTTTCGATGGCCGCGCTGGGTGTCTTCATCGTCGGCTTCTCGACGATCATGACCGGCATCAACTTCATCGTCACCGTCCACACGTTACGCGCGCCGGGGCTGACCTGGTTCAGACTGCCGATCTTCGTCTGGACGATGTATGCGACCGCGCTGGTCATGGTGCTGGCGACGCCGGTGCTGGCCGCCTCGCTGATCCTGATCGTGCTGGAGCGTGCCTTCGGTATCGGCATCTTTAATCCCGCTCTGGGCGGCGACCCGCTGCTGTTCCAGCATCTGTTCTGGTTCTACTCGCATCCCGCGGTCTACATCATGATCCTGCCCGGCATGGGCGTGGTTTCCGAAGTGCTGCCCTGCTTCAGCAAGCGCCCGCTGTTCGGCTACAAGGCGGTGGCGATGTCTTCGATGGCGATTGCCGTGTTCGGTTTCCTGGTCTGGGGTCACCATATGTTCGTATCAGGCCAGTCGGCCTATGCCGGCATCGTGTTCTCGTTCCTGTCGTTCTGCGTCGCGATCCCCTCGGCGATAAAGGTGTTCAACTGGACGCTGACGCTGCGCAAGGGCGAAATCACTTTCGAGACGCCCATGCTTTATGCGCTGTTTTTCCTGGCGCTGTTCACTTTCGGGGGACTGGCCGGCCTGTTCCTGGCCGCTCTCGCCGTCGACGTCCACGTTCATGACACCTATTTCGTCGTGGCGCATTTCCATTACATCATGGTCGGCGGCATGGTGACGGCCTACATGGCGGGGTTGCATTTCTGGTGGCCGAAGATCACCGGCCGCGTCTATTCCGAAACCTGGGGCCGCATCGCCGCGACCGTGACCTTCCTCGGCTTCAACCTGACTTTCTTCCCGCAATTCGTGCTCGGTTTTCTCGGCATGCCGCGGCGCTATCACACCTATCCGCCGGAGTTTCAGTTCTGGCACGTATTGTCCTCTGCCGGCGCGGTCGTTCTGGCCGTCGGCTATCTTATGCCGCTGCTCTATCTCGGCT
Source organism: Mesorhizobium sp. B2-6-1 (assembly GCF_006440475.1). Classification (NCBI taxonomy): domain Bacteria; kingdom Pseudomonadati; phylum Pseudomonadota; class Alphaproteobacteria; order Hyphomicrobiales; family Phyllobacteriaceae; genus Mesorhizobium; species Mesorhizobium sp. B2-6-1. Next base: position 57,547 of record NZ_VFUH01000022.1, on the reverse strand, counting down.
GGTCGCTGTTTCGCGGGACGCGGGCGCCGGCCAACCCGTGGGGCGCGACCGGCCTTGAATGGCAGACGGCTTCGCCGCCGCCCCCGCATAATTTCGACACCATGCCCGTGGTCAGGCGGCCGGCCTATGACTATGCCATGAAAGGCCTGAGGCACGAGACGTTCAGCCCGCACAGGGACGAAGCCTCATGAGCGGGCCGACCGAAAGCATTGCCTTCGATACACGGGCCCGCGAGAAGGCGGCCGATGCGTTCGGCATGTGGATTTTCATCGGCTCCGAGGCGATGCTGTTCGGCGCGATCGTGCTGGTGTTCCTCTACGCCCGATTGAGCTATGGCGCGGCATTCGCCGCGGCGTCGCAACATCTGTCATTGCCGCTCGGCACGCTGAATACGGCGGTTCTGATCACCAGCAGCTTCGCGATGGCGCTTGCCCATATGTTCACGGCTGCCCGTCGTTGGCGGCCCGCCCTCTGGGCCTTGATGTCCACGAGCCTGCTTGGCTGCATCTTTCTGGTGATCAAGGCCGTCGAATACAGCAAGGAATTCAGCGAGGGCCTGGCGCCGGTGCTCGGCGCGCCGTTCCGCTTCGCAGGCCCAGATCCGGCCCATGCCGAATTCTTCTTCGCGCTCTATTTCGCCATGACATCGCTGCACGCGCTGCATCTGATAGGCGGCATCGCGGTGATTGCCGGCATGCTGTTGCTCTGGCCGAGGACCGCGCAGGCGAGCCGGGCGCGCCGCGTGCAGGCGATCGGACTCTACTGGCATTTCGTCGACATCGTCTGGGTGTTCCTGTTCCCGGTCCTCTATCTGATCAACCGGGCCTGACGACGATGAGCGACCTCGCCAAGCTCACATTCGCCTATCTCGCGCTGCTCGCCTTGCTGGCGCTTACCGTCGGCTCTTCGTTTGTCGACCTCGGTGGGTTCAATTCCGCGATCAACCTTGCCGCGGCGGCTGCCAAGACAGTGGTGATCGCGCTGCTGTTCATGCATCTGGCGGGCGAGGGCATCCTCCCCAGGCTCGCGGTCGCGGCGGTGGGCCTGTGGCTGGCCATTCTCTTTGGCCTGACCCTGATCGGGCAATAGCCTGCGGGGCCTAGTGTGGCGCGCGTCATCAACGGTCACGCGGATTGCCCAAGGCTGGATCGCGGCGCCTCGTGTAGCCGTCGACGCGGGGCAAGCCGTCGGCCATGTCGATGAATGGCAGGCGCATATCCCAATAGGCCTGTGCCTGAGGCGGAAACCGCTCCGGCGCGTCCATGAAGCCGATCGAGACATAGAGTTCGTCACGCAGGCCTTCGTCGGCATAGAAGATCGAGGTACCGCAATCGGCGCAGAAGGAGCGGACGACTCCCTTCGTCTTCGAAAAGGTCTTAGGCTTCCCGGCGGTCAGCTTGACCTGGTGCGGACGATAGCCGATCCAGATGGTCATCGGTCCGCCGATCGCCCGCCGGCAATCGTCGTCATGGTCGAAGCAGATCCAGAAGGGCTCTCCTTCCATCACCGCCGTGACGGCACCGCAGAAACAATGTCCGCGCTCGATGCGAGCCATGTTGCTGCCCGTTGTCAGAGACTGTCGGTCGTCAGGACGGCGCTTCCGCTGCGGTCGAGCATGAATTTTCTCCGAAGCTGTTGGGGGATCTGATCCTGCGGGGTCAACGCAGCGCCGCCAAATTGGTTTCCGGCCATAGGAGCGGCGGCGGATTCAAATCTGCGCTTCCGGCCTAGCCGCTGGAACCTGCCGGTCGAAACCAGGTTATGACTGTGCCAAAGGAGGACCGGCCATGACTGGAAGCGAAAATCGCCGCGAGACTGGTGCCACCAAATATCCGGCCAGGAGCGACGGCGATCCCGCCGATTCATTCTCCCAGGACGCCGCAGGCAACAAGCCGCCGGCGTCCGGGCAAGGCCTGACGCGCCCTTCAGGCGAGGTGAATGAGAAAACGCATCAGTCCGAGGGGCAGAATCCATCCCGGCGGGCGCCCCCCGACCAGCCGCCCAGAAAAGGCGCCGGCTCAGCCACTTCTGAGCACTCAAAAGACGGCCAAGTGCCGCCCGGAGGCCGGGAGCCTGGTGCGTTCGACAAGGAATGAACGATTCACAATTGACAAGCCGGCGGCGCTTGTGGATTAGTGAGAACGTTCTCAGAGAACGTTCTCACCGCTGCGGCGGACTTACCTTTTGGGAGGAGGTATGGGTACCGACGAGATCCGGCTGGCTGTTCGCATCGCGAATATTGCAAAATCCTACGGACCCACAGTCGCACTCGATTCCGTCTCCATTGATCTGCGGCCAGGGGAAGTCCATGCGCTGTTGGGCGAGAACGGCGCCGGCAAATCGACGCTCGTGAAAATCCTCAGCGGCGTCGTGACGCCTGACGGCGGATCCATGTCGATCTTCGGCAAGCCTTATGCGCCGCATGGCATCATCGATGCGCGGGCGCAGGGCGTGGCGACGGCCTTTCAGGAACTCAGCCTGCTGCCGAATCTCAGCATCGCCGAGAATCTCGTGCTGCCGAAAATGCCGAAGGGCAAGCTAGGTCTCGTTTCGCGCCGCACCGCCACGGCATCAGCTGGCAAGGTTCTTAACGACTACGCTCTCTCCCACTTTGATCCTGACACGCCCGTCGGCGTGCTTTCGCTTTCGGATCGTCAGCGGCTTGAGATCGTGCGCGCCTTCACCCATGCCTCGAAGCTCTTGATCCTCGATGAGCCGACGGCCGCGCTGGCGGACGTCGAATGGCTGTTTGAGCTCGTGCGCCGGCAGAAGAACCTGCAGACCGCCATCCTCTACATTTCCCACCGCCTCGGCGAGGTGCGCACCCTGTGTTCGCGCGCCACCATCCTGCGCAATGGCCGCAGCATCGGCACCGTCGAGTTGTCCGGCGCTTCGGACGAGAACATTTTCGAGATGATGGTCGGCCGAAGCGCGCGTGAGACGACCGCCTCGCAGCCTTTGGTCGCCGACACCGCGCCCGTCGCGCTCAGCGTTCGGGGCCTCTCCGGCGGCATTTTGCGCGACGTGTCGTTTGATGTCAGGCGAGGTGAGATCGTCGGCATCGCCGCGCTCGAGGGGCAGGGCCAACGCGACCTGTTCAGGACGATGATCGGCCTCTCCAAGGCGAAAAGCGGCGGCATCGAGATCGACGGCGTGCCCGCCCAGATCGCCAGCCCGGGCGCCGCGCTCCATTTCGGCAACGGCCTTGCCTACCTGCCGGAGGACCGCAAGTCGGAAGGGATTTTCGCCGGCCTCAGCACCGCCAGCAACATGGTGTTGCCTATCATTTCGCGTATCGCGCAGGGTGGCGTCGTCTGGCCGGCCAGCGAGCGTCGCATTGCGAAAAAAACCGCTGAGGCGGTCGAACTGCAGGAGCGCTATCTGCAGTTCAAGATCGATGAGCTTTCCGGTGGCAACCAGCAGAAGGCGCTTCTGGCGCGCGTCATGATGACGGGTGCGCGCACTCTACTGCTTTTCGATCCGACGCGTGGAGTCGATGTCGGAACCAAGCAGTCGATCTACGAGGCGATCCGGAAGTTCGCTGCCGATGGCGGCTCGGTGCTCTTTTACTCGTCCGAACTGCCGGAACTCGTCCATCTCGCGCATCGCTGCATGGTGCTCTATGGCGGCCGCGTCTTCGCCGAATATCAGGGCGATGCCATCGATGAGCCGACTATCGTCGGCGCGCTGATCGGCCACGCTGCGGGCGCGGTGAATGGAGTGGCCGCATGACCGCGGTCCAGGCAAATCCCGCGCCCCGCCGCTCCGCGTTATGGAGGGCTGTCATCAGCGGCACCGGCATCGTGGCGATGATCTATGTCCTGCTTTATGCGCTCTACGCGTTCTGGCAACCGGATGCGCTTTCGGTCTACACCTTCACCGATCTCGTCAACAACTCGACGCCATTGGCGCTCGCGGCAGCGGGCGAGACGCTGGTCGTCATCAGCCGCGGCTTCGACTTGTCCGTCGCAGGCGTCGTCTCGCTGACCAATGTGCTGATGGCGGTCTATCCGTTCGGTGGTCCGGGCGGTGCGCTGGCCAGCCTCCTGATGTGCTGTGCGATCGGCGGTGCCGTCGGCGCAATCAACGGCATTCTCGTGGCCAGGCTTGGACTGCAGACCATCGCGGCGACGCTCGGCACGATGATCGTCTGCCAGGGACTTGCGCTGGTTATCCTGGACGCGCCTGGCGGTATGGTTGCCGACTTCGTCACCTATACGCTGACCGACACCCTGTTCGGTATCATCCCGATCGCCGGGCTGTTTCTGGTTGCCGCCATCGCGCTTTGGCTTGCCTTCCGGCGGACCAATACCGGGATCGGCCTCTATGCGATCGGCGCCGACGAGCAGTCGGCTCGCTTCTCCGGCGTGCCCGTGGCAGGGGTACGCATCACGGCCTTTGTCGGCGCCGGCATCCTTTACGGCGTCGCCGGCTTCATGCTGAGCGCCCAGACGGCGACAGGAAATCCGACAGCCGGCACGCCATTCCTGATGCTCACCTTTGCCGCAGTGGCGCTCGGCGGCACGCCGTTGAGTGGCGGCCGGGGCAGCCTCGTTGGCTCGATCCTGGGCGCCGGTACGCTGATGCTTTTGCAGAAGGTGCTTTTCTCGGGTGGGGTCTCGTCCTTCTACACCGGCATATTCCAAGGTTTCGTGCTGGTGCTTGCGATCGTGTTCGGCAGCGCCGTGGCGCGCCTGCTCAAGAAGGAAGAGATCCGGTGAACGCGCATAAGGACGTTGCGACGCGTTTCGAGGCCAACTCCGACCGGCGCGGCAGGCAAAGGCTCGACCGGGAGGTGGTCAATACGCTTGTCGTATTTGGGCTGAGTATCGTGCTTGTGGTGTGCTCGCGCTTCATCAGTCCGGCGCTGGGTTCCTGGGATCAGGTGCTGACGGTTCTCATCCTCGCGTCCTTCCTGATCGTGTTGTCGTTTGGGCAAGGGCTCGTCATCCTGATCGGTGGGCTCGACCTATCGGTCCCCGCCCTCATCACGCTCGGCGGCGTGTTGACGACGACGTGGATTGGTAGCGGCGATGCCGGCATCTGGTACATGCTGCCGGCCATTCTGGTCATTTGCGCGCTGGTCGGCACGATCAGCGGACTGGGAATTGTCTGGCTGAAGGTTCCTCCCTTCATCATGACCATGGCGACCTCGATCGTCGTGGCATCGGTGGCGCTGGGCTACACCAGCGGGACGCCGCGCGGCGGTTCTCCGTCCGCCTTGCTGTGGCTGATGAAGGAATGGTTCCTCGGCGTGCCGCTGGTCATCTACTTCACCGTCGCTTTCATCCTGTTCGGCTGGTTCTTGCAGAATTTCACTGCGCTCGGCCGCCGGCTCTACGCCCTTGGCACCAACAGGAACGCCGCTCTCATCGCCGGCGTCGCTGTCAATCGGCTCGAGCTCGTCCCCTATGCGATCAGTGCCGCTTGCGCAGGCTTCGTCGGCATGATGCTGGTGGGCTATTCGAACGGGGCGACGCTGAGGATGGGCGACAGCTACATGCTGCCTTCCATCGCTGCCGTCGTGGTCGGCGGCTCCTCGATCCTCGGCGGCAGCGGAACTTTCATCGGGACGGTTGGCGGCGCAATTCTTCTGACGACGCTTGGCACCGTTATCTCCGCTATCGGCCTCAACGAAGGATGGCGCACCGTCATAGAGGGCGCAATCATTGTCGCCGCCCTGCTGGTGCTGCGCGGTGAATTCCTGGCCGATCTCGGAAATCGAATGCTGACGCGGAGGAAGTGACCATGCCTGTGCGTGAAATGCGTTTTGTCCAATTGTGAGAACGTTCTCACAAGCTCTGGTCCGGCACCTGCAAGGGCCAAATTCCAACGGGAGGTTGATCGAAATGAGGCTGTTAAAAAGACTGGGACTGGCCGCGTCGCTGACGCTTGCCACCGCCATGGGCGTTGGGATGGTTGTCGACCATGCCCAAGCGCAGGACAAGAAGTTCAAGATATATCTGTCGCTGAGCTACAGCGGCAATTCGTGGCAGTCGGAGGCCGCGAACATCGTCAAGGCGTTGGCGCAGACGCCGCCCTACGACAAGACGGTGGAGCTGAAGGAAGTCATCTCGGGAACCGACCCCCAGGCTCAGATCTCGGCCTATGAAAGCATGATACAGGCTGGCGCCGACGGCATCATCAGCTTCCCGATCTCGTCGACGGCGCTGAACCGCACGGTCCATCGCGGCTGCCAGAAGGGCGTGCTCTTCTTCATGTACGACGCCACGGTGACCGAGCCTTGCGCCTACAATGTCAGCTATATCACCGCAGGCTTCGGCGAGAACACCGCCCAGGCCTTGGTCAATATCCTGGGAGGCAAGGGCAAGATCTTCCTGAGCCGTGGCGTCCCGGGCAACTCGGTGGATAAGCGCCACACCGACGGCGCGATGCACATTTTCAACCAGTATCCCGGCATCAAGGTCGTCGCGGAATACTACTCCTACTGGGATGACCGCACCACACAGCAGGAGACGGCCAAGGCTCTCGCTGCGCATCCCGATGTTGACGGCATCTGGGCTCAGGCAGGCGAATATGGCGCCGTTCAAGCGCTGCTCGACAAGGGCAACAAACTGGTTCCGATGACCGGCGAGAACTCGGACGGTTTTCGTCTCGGACTGGCAGACCCGAAGATGCAAGGCATGGGTCTCAAGGGTGTGTCCGCCGGTTCGCCGCCTGCTACGTCAGGCTATGCCTTCAAGCTGATGATGGAGATCCTGACCAAGAAGCGCGACCTGAAGCCGATGAACATCGAGTACCCGCTGCCTTGGGTGCCAGCGGATCAAGTAAAACCCTGCAAAGGCGATACCTTCGCCGACGGGTGCAATGTTTTCCCGTCCGACAAGGTCCCGAGTTCCTTCGTCACCGAGGTCTTCAATCCCGATTTGCTGCCGGAACTGTCGCTGCAGTCGGCGCTCGAGGGCAAGCCAACACCAGGAGCGACCATTCAGGCATTGCCCGCGGACGTGAAGCAGGCGCCCGATGCGCCCGGCATCAACTGCTCGTCGTGCAAGGCTCCGGCCGACGAATACAAGCTCACCAAGATCGAGCCGACGGTAAAACCCTGACGATCAGCAATGCAACAGGTGGACGGCATCCTGCCGCCCACCTGATTCAACATAAGGATGAGAATATGCCGACTTTTCTGAAACGGGGCAGGGATCCCGAAGCTGTCGCCCAGAGCGATGCGGCCGTCCGGACGACCGTCGAGACGATCCTTGCCGACATAGAAAAGCGAGGCGATACCGCTGTCCGGGAGTTGTCGGAGCGTTTCGACAAATGGTCGCCGCCAAGCTTCCGGCTCAGCGACAGCGAGATCGAGCAGGCGATGTCCAAGGTGTCGGCAAGCGACATCGAGGATATTCGCTTCGCACAGGCCCAGGTTCGTAATTTCGCCGAGAAGCAGCGCGCCTGCCTCCAGGACCTCGAAGTGGAAACGCTTCCCGGCGTTGTCCTCGGCCACAAGAACATTCCCGTGGAAACAGTCGGCTGCTACGTGCCGGGCGGGAAATATCCGATGGTCGCCTCCGCGCATATGAGCGTGGTGACGGCCAAGGTCGCCGGGGTGAAGAAGATCATCGCCTGCGCGCCGCCATTCCAGGGCGGTCCGCATCCGGCTATCGTGGCCGCAATGCACATGGCCGGCGCGGACGAGATCTACGTTCTGGGCGGTGTGCAGGCCGTTGGCGCCATGGCGCTCGGAACCGAAACCATCGGGCGCGTCGACATGCTCGTCGGTCCTGGCAATGCCTTCGTCGCTGAGGCCAAGCGGCAATTGTACGGCCGTATCGGCATCGACCTGTTCGCCGGCCCGACCGAGACGCTGGTCATCGCCGACGACAGTGTCGACGGCGAGATCTGCGCGACCGATCTGCTCGGCCAGGCCGAGCACGGTCCGACCAGTCCCGCCGTGCTTCTGACAAATTCGGAGAAGCTCGCGCGCGACACCCTGACCGAGATCGAGCGGCAGCTGAAGGTCCTGCCGACCGCCGAGATCGCCGCCAAGGCATGGGCGGACTATGGCGAAGTGATCGTCTGCGCTTCCTATGAGGAGATGGTCGCTGAGGCCGACCGGATCGCATCCGAGCACGTCCAGGTCATGACGCGCGATCCGGACTACTTCCTCGACAACATGCACAATTACGGCGCTCTGTTTCTGGGAGCGCGTACGAATGTTGCCTATGGCGACAAGGTCATCGGCACCAACCATACGCTGCCGACCAAGAAGGCGGCCCGTTACACAGGCGGTTTGTGGGTTGGCAAGTTCATCAAGACCTGCACCTATCAGCGCGTTCTGACCGACGAAGCGAGCGCCATGATAGGCGAGTACTGTTCGCGCCTGTGTGTCCTCGAGGGATTCTATGGGCATGCCGAGCAGGCCAACATCCGGGTCCGCCGCTATGGAGGTCGCAACCAGGCCTAAGCCAGCGCGCCAACGGAGTTTTCATGTCGATCATCGCCCGCAACAAGAACAGCAAGCCCCGCCTGACCGTGAAGGATCTGGCGCGCGATCTCGGCATGTCTGTTTCGACCGTATCCAGGGCCTTTCACGCCGATGCCGTGATCGCCAAGAATACGCGGGACCTGGTGCTGAACCGTGCGAGGGAGATCGGCTATTCGCCGAACCCTTTCGCGCGCAGCCTCATCACCAAGAAGACGCGTATCGTGGGTATTGTCGTCGCGGACATCAAGAACCCGTTCTATCCGGAAGTGCTGACGCGGCTGACCACCGCCCTTCGTGCCATCGACATGAACGTGATGCTCGTCGCCGCCGACCAGTCGGGAGACGTCGACCAGGCGCTACGCCTGCTGCTCAACTACCAGCCAGATCTTGCCATCATCCTGGCGGCCACCCTGTCTTCGGCGGCCGCGCAGGAATGCCGTAGGGCCGGCACTCCGGTGATCTTTTTCAACCGACTCTCGGCCGACGACCACGCGTTCGGCATTTCCTGCGACAATATACTCGGCGGCCGCAGCATCGCCGACTATCTCGTCGATACCGGCCACCGGCGCCTGGCCTACATCGCCGCCTTGCCCGATGCCTCCACCAATGTCGCACGCCACAGGGGCTTCAGCGAACGCGCCGTCGAGCGTGGCCTCGCCGCGCCGATAGTTATCGAGGCAGGCCAGTTCAGCTATCACGCCGGCTACGAAGCGGCGCGCAAGCTGCGTGACCTGAAAGAGGTTCCCGACGGTGTCTTCTGCGCCAACGACATTCTCGCCATTGGCTTTCTCGACGGCGTGCGGCGAGAGCTGGCGCTCGGCGTGCCGGACGACATTTCGATCGTCGGCTTCGACGATATCGAGATGGCCCACTGGCCTTCGCACGGGCTGACGACCGTCCGGCAGCCCATTGACCAGATGCTCGAGGCCACGGTCAGCCTGGCGAAGGAATTGAGCACGAATTCCGGCCGGGAGCCGATCGTTCAACTAATCCCGCCCGGCGCGGTGATCGAGCGCGCGACGACGCGAAAAAGGCACCATGGCTGATATCCCGGGAAAGCGCTTCTTCGAGCGGGCGGTAAGCGTCCACCGCTATGACTGCGAGGTCGTCGCGGCGCCCCATGTCTCCGTCACCGGAAGCGAGGAACCCGTCGCCACCGTCAACGATGCCGCGTTGGCCGACGAAGCCATCGTCCGCTACGTCGTGGCAACCCGCCCCGTCTACGAAGGCCTGCGCCGGCTGATCGGCCAACTCGCTGGCCTGCTGGTCCTGGCTCAGGCCGGCGGACGCCGCGACGTGCTCGATCTGCCTGACATTCCGGTGGCCCGCGAACGGTGGACGGAGGTGGAGCAGCGGCTGGGCGCCTTGCACGCGCCGCATGGGCTCGAAAGCCATTGCGCGCGTCTGGGGGCCGCCCATGCAATGCTGGGCGAGGTCCTGGACGATTTCGGTTCGGCCCGACTGCGGCGCGACTGGCAGCAGGAGCTCGACCGGGCCGGGGAGAGGATCAAACGCGCCTACGCCGGGCTGCAGGCGGCGTCGGAACCGCGGGCCGGTATGACGCCGGTCGATTTCAATCACGCCTGCTGCAGCTGTGCGCAGCGTTGGCGACAACAGGGAGGAAGCAATGAGCCAATATTCGATCTGGGTGCTTGAGTACAGCTACGTCAGCAACTACCACAAGAGCGGCGTGCTCTACGGCGCCCACAACCAGGGTTACGTCAAGCTTCCCTACTGCTACGCGCTGATCAAGGGCAACGGTCGCGTTGCGATGGTCGATGTCGGCTACAACAACAAGGACTACGGCAAGCATCTCGCCGACAAATTTGGCGTCGAGAACTGGCACTCGCCCGAGGCCGTTCTTGGCGAAATCGGCCTCTCGCCAAAGAGCGTCGACACGGTTTTCGTCACGCACGCGCATTTCGACCATTTCGGCAATGTCGAGGACTTCCCGAATGCGACCTTCTACATCCAGGAGAGGGAGATCGCGAAGTGGGTCTGGGCGATGTCGCTGCCGGATCGCATGCGCTGGATGAACGTAGCCGTCGACCCGGGCGACATCGTGCGCGGCGTCGACCTGGCCCGTCAGAAGCGGTTGGTGACGATCGACGGAGCGAAACAGGACGTCCTGCCCGACATCGATCTCCATGCCGCCTTTGACAGCCATACCTACGGATCGATGTGGGTCACCGTGCGCAACGGCAAGGACGACACCTGGGTGCTGGCTGGCGATCTGGTCTACGTCTTCGATAACATCGAGGGCTCGGGAGCTGCCGTCGATATCGAGACGCTCTACGTTCCGGTGGGGCTTGCGGTCGGCAGCCAGACCAATCTCGTTCTCGCCACCGAGGAGATGATGAAGCAGGTGGGCCACGAGGCACGGCGGATCATTCCCATCCACGAAGAGCGGTTGAAGGACCGGTTCCCATCCCGCATCACTCAGGATGGCCTGCGGATCACCGAAATTTGCCTCGCGGACGGCGAGACGTCACGGGTGCAATGATGGATGCAATCCGCAAAGTCGCCATTGTCGGTGCCGGACTGGTCGGCCGTGGCTGGGCGATCGTCTTCGCCCGGGCCGGCCATGATGTGACCATCTATGACGGCAGCGCCGACATCCGCGCCGCGGTGCTCGACAAGATCCGGGCCAGCCTTGCCGATATGCAAGAGGCCGGGCTGGTAGATGCCGTCGATGCAGTCATGCGGCGGCTGAACGTTGTCGATACGCTGGAGGGTGCGGTAGCGGATGCCGACTACATCCAGGAGTCGGTGCTGGAAGTGCGCGACATCAAGGAGGCGGTCTGTCTGGAGATTGACCGGGCGATGCGGCCCGACGCGGTCGTAGGCAGCTCCAGCTCCGGCATTCCGGCCTCGGCCTTCACCGGGTCCTGTGCCAACCGCCGGCGTTTTCTCGTCGCTCATCCCGTCAATCCACCGCATTTGATCCCGTTGGTGGAACTGGTCCCGGCGCCCTGGACCGACGCGGAGGCCGTTGCGTGGCTGCGGGTGCAGATGGAGGCCGTAGGGCAGGCTGCCGTGATCGTGCGCAAGGAAGTCGAAGGGTTCGTCCTCAACCGGCTTCAGGGGGCATTGCTGAACGAAGCCTGGGCCCTGCTCGAGGAGGGCGTGGCAAGTGCCGCCGATATCGACCTTACGGTGTCGCATGGGCTCGGCTACCGGTGGTCCTTCATGGGGCCTTTCGAGACGATCGATCTGAATGCGCCCGGCGGGATCGCGGACTACGCGAGACGTCTGGGACCGCTCTACCATTCGATCGCCCTCGCCAGGCGCGATCCGGCCCCCTGGTCGGAAGGGCTGGTTGCCAAGGCCGAGGAAGCGCGCCGCGAAAAGTTGTCAGCATCCCAACTCGCCGAACGCAGCGCCTGGCGCGACCGCAATCTAATGGCGCTGGCCGCCCATAAGCGAAGCACCGGGGTTTGACACTCAGGAGACGGCCATGACAGCCACACTCACAGGCAAGGTTGCCCTGGTCACTGGAGCAACCGGCGGCATCGGCGCGCGGATCGTATCCAGGCTTGCTGCGGAAGGGGCTTCGGTTGTCATCGGCTACAACCGTTCGCGGCAGACGGCCGACGATCTGGTTTCGTCATTGGCGTACGGCGATCACTTCGTCGCCGAGGCGACCGTGACGGACAGCGATTGCCTCGCGCGCCTCGCTGGTCAGATCGAGAAAAGCTTTGGCCGGCTGGATGTCCTGGTCAATTGCGCCGGGACAACCCGCTTCGTGCCACATCCGGATCTCGACAGCCTGGACGATGAATTGATCGACCGCATCTTCAGCGTCAACGTGCGCGGTGTGATTGCTGCGACGCGGGCCATGCGGCCGCTGCTCGATCGCACCGGCAGCGGGGTTGTTGTCAACATCTCGTCGATCGCAGGGGTCACCGCCATGGGAAGCAACGTCGCCTATTGTGCGTCGAAAGCCGCTGTCGATAATCTGACCAAGTCGCTGGCGCGTGCCCTGGCCCCGAGAATCAGGGTCGTGTCGGTCTCGCCCGGCGTCGTCGACACCGACTTCATCAAGGGCCGTGACGAATCCTGGCGGGACGAACAGGCAAGCCGGACGCCGCTGGGGCGGCTGGGCACGCCCGACGATGTCGCCGAGGCGGTTTTGGCGGCTGCGACCCATCTCCGTTTCGTGACCGGCGTTATCATTCCGGTCGACGGCGGTCGGCCCCTGGCCTAGAGCCCGGGACAGGATCAGGTCGAACGGACCTCGTTTCTACGCGTGGCCGCCAATCATCGATCTGCGGTCAAGAAGTGCCCGCGCCCGCTGATCGATCTAATCCTCCAGCAGATAGCCTGTCCGGTGGGCGAGGGGCTTTTGGCCCACCACCTTGGCAATGACCTGATTGGCGGCGACAAGTTTCTTCAGCCTTCGCGTCACCACGAGCCCGTCGGTGCGCGCCCGTACCGTCACGCGCGCCTCGCGGCCCAGCGAAGAAGGCACGATGATGTCCGCGATCGGCTGTCCACAAGTGACGCGTTCACCCAGTTCGGCGCGGTAGACGATGACACCGAAAGCGGGCGTGCGAACCACATCGCACGCATCGAAGCCGGTGATCTCGCAAAGCGCGGCGGGCGGCAGGCCCGCTTGCCCCGCGACGTAGCCGCGGCGGCGAAGCACGTTGAGCAAGGCGGAAGCGTCAGCCGACGCCATCTCATCACTGATGTCGATGAAGCCGCGCAGTTCCACCGTCGCGGCGAGGCAGCCGATCGGGATCACCTTATCGGGAAGGGCAGCCGCAAGCCTGATCCAGGGCTCGACGCTTGCTTCGGCGAAGGTTGAGCCGCCCGACGAACCCTGTGAGAACACCGCCCGGCAACCGAGTTCCCGCGCAAGGTCGGACAATTCGGCCGAGATCTCGGGCCGCACGAACAGATGCATCAGCCCTTCGTCGTCGCAGTGCAGATCCAGCACAAGATCGGAATCGAAAGCCTCGCGTGCCAAGGCGGTGTAAAGGGAATCGACAGGCTGCCCTGCGCCGCGTTCGTCGAGAATTTCGCGAATCGTGCTGCGGATGAGCACCGTGTTGTCGTCGGCGCTGCTTCCGAGCCGATCGGCAAGTCGGATGGTCAATTCGCCGGCGACATCAGGCCATTTGCGGTTGAAATTCCGGCCGCTGGCCAGATCGTAACGCCCCAGATGATCGCCATTGACGAACTGCGCCAGGCCGAGCGGGTTGGCGTAGGGAACGACGACGATCTGGCCCCGGATTTCGCCGCGCGCGTCGGCGGCGTCAAGCTGCTCGACCAGATGGTGTAACACCAGCAGGCCGGGCGCTTCGTCGGCATGCAGCGCGGCATGTATGTAGGCTTTCGGGCGCGCGTCGGCGGCACCATACCGGATAATGCGCACGCTGTGTTGGCTGCCCGGCGTGCCGTTGGCAAGAGGAACATCGAGGATTTCACGAGACATTGGTGGCCCCGGCGAGCGCACGTTCCGATAGCGGGAAGTGGCAATTGAAGACATGGCGGGGATCTTCCCGGTCGGCTGCCCGGGACGGGAAGACGCTTTTGCAGATGCCCTGCGCATAGCGGCAGCGGGTGTGAAACTCGCAGCCCGTTGGGCGCGTCATCAGGCTCGGCACCTCGCCGCTGAGCTCGACCCTGTCGAGCACGGCGTCCGGGTCGGGTTCCGGATTGGCCGACAGCAGCGCCTCCGTATAGGGGTGGCGCGGCTGCGCGAATATCCGCTCGGTCGAGCCGACCTCGATGAAGCGGCCGAGATACATGATCGCCATGCGATCGGTCATGTGGCGCACGACATTGAGATTATGCGTGATGATGAGAATGGCGATGCCGAGTTCGCCCTGCAAACGTCCAAGCAGATTGAGGACTTCACCCTGAACGGACACGTCCAGTCCCGCGGTCGGCTCGTCGGCGATGATAAGATCGGGTTGCAATGCAAGGGCCCGCGCCACGCCGACGCGGCGCGCTTGGCCTCCGGAAAGCTGGTGTGGATATCGCCGCCCGAAATCGGCGGGCAGGCCGACCATGTTGAGCAGGCGTTCCGCTTCGGCGGCGGGGTCGCGGCCGGTAACGCCGTGAATGCGGAAAGGCTCCATCAGCAGTGAGCGTACAGTGAGTCGCGGCGACAGCGATCCGACCGGATCCTGGAACATCATCGCCATGCGCCGAAGATGCGGCTTGCGCTCCGTCGGGGCGAGGCCGTTCAGCACCTGACCATCGAAGCGTATCGTGCCGCCCGTTGGCGGCCGCAGGCCCATGATGGCGCGGGCGATGGTGGATTTTCCCGAACCGCTTTCACCGACGAGGCCGAGCGTTTCGCCCTTGCGGATCTCGAAGGAAACGCCGCAGACGGCGTCCACGAACGGGTTCTTAACGCCGCTGGCGAGCGCCTTCAGCGCGCCCATGGTGCGGAAGCGTACGCGAAGATCCTCGACAGAAAGCAGGGGGCTCATACCGGCGCCACCAGCGTGTCGTCGAGACGATGGCAACGTGCGGTGTGCGTTGCGCCGATAGCGCACGGGACAGGACTGTCATCCACGCACCGGGTAAAGGCTTGCGGGCAGCGCCGACGGAAGATGCAACCCGCCTGGGTACCGAGGAGGCTCGGCACCTCGCCTGGGATCGTCGGCAACTGGCGGGTGCGTTGCCGGATGCGTCCGGGATCACATTCGAGCAGCGCGCGCGTATAGGGATGCCCCGGTCGGCGGAAGATGTCGCGCACGGTGCCGTATTCGACCACCTCGCCCGCATACATGACCGCCACCCGGTCGCAGAGCTCGGCGACAGCGCCGAGGTGGTGAGAGACGAACAGGATCGAGCAGCCGATCTCCTTTTGCAGCTCTTTCAACAGATGGATGATCTGCACCTCCAGCGTCGCGTCGAGCGCTGTGGTCGGTTCGTCCGCGATGAGCAGCGCCGGCTTCACCAGCAGCGCCATGGCGATGCAGATACGCTGGCGCATTCCGCCGGAAAACTCGTGCGGATAGCCGCCGATGCGGCTCTCCGGGTCCGGAATGCCGACCCGATGAAGCATACCCAGGGCGCGCTGGCGCTTGGTCCGGTGCGAGCCGCCCTCGTGATGCTGGATATCGATCATCTGGCTTTCGATGCTGCGCACAGGGTTCAACGCCGTCATCGGATCCTGGAAGATCATCGACATGCGGTTGCCGAGTAAGCCGCGCCGCTCCGCCGGAGCCATGCCGAGCAGGTCGCGCCCCTCGAACAGGATGGCGCCGTTCACCATCTCGGCATTTTCCGCCAGCAGCCCCATCACGGCATAGGCGAGCGTCGATTTGCCCGAACCGCTTTCGCCGACGATGCCGACCACTTCGCCCGCCGGCACGTCGATATGGATATCGCGCAGTGCATGGGCGCGACCGCGCGGCGTGCCGAAATCGAGAGACAGACCACGGATCGCCAGAAGCGGGTCGCGGTTTGGAGAATGTCCTGCCTGAGCGCCGGGATTCATAGGTCTTTCCGAAGCTTGGGGTCGAAAATGTCGCGCAGCGCCTCGCCGAGGAAAGTGAAGCCCAGCGTGGTTATGACGATCGGGATGCCGCCGGCGATCACCAGCCACACCGTCTTGTGGATATAGCCATAGCCGTCACTGAGGATGGTTCCCCAGTCCGGCGTCGGCGGACGGACACCCATGCCTAGGAAGCTCATGCCGGCCTCCAGCGTGATGACCAGCGGAACATCCATGCTGACCAGGATCAGCAGCGGCCCGATCACATTGGGCAGCACGTGCACGGCAAGGATTCGCACGATGCCGGCGCCCATGGCGCGCTCCGCAGTGATGAACTCGCTCTCGCGCAGTGCGTGGGCCTGCGTGCGCACCACGCGCGCATAGATCGGCACGGACGTGATCGCGACGACGAAGATGACGCTGGCAAGGCTCGGCCCGAGCAGCGTCACCACTGCCAAGGCGAAGATGATAACCGGAAAGGAGCGGATCGTGTCGAAGACCAGCAGCAGCAGATTGTCCAGCCAGCGCGGACCGAAGGCGGCGATGAGGCCGAGCACAAGCCCTGCGCTGAGCGAGGCGCCCAACGAGACGAAGGCGACGAGCAGCGCGATCCTTCCGCCCATGACGACCCGCGAGAAGACATCGCGTCCCAACTGATCGGTGCCGAGAAGAAAATGCAAAGAGGGCGGCGCCAGCCGGGGCCCAACCATGATCTTGATCGGATCGTGAGGCACGATCCAGGTGGCGAAGACCGCAGTCGCCACCATCAGCACCACCAGCACGGCGCCCATCATGCCGAGCGGAGACTTGCGCAATTGCCGCAGGAACATGGTGGCCGCGCCCGGCCCGCGGCGTTCATCGACCGCCTCGCGAATGAGTTGAACTTCGGACACGCTACAAATTCTCGCGGATTCTTGGATCGAGCGCCGCGTTGACGAGGTCGGCGAGCGTCGTGGAGATGACGAACAGAACGGTGGTGACGAGGACCGTGCCCATGACGATCGGATAGTTGCGCGAGTCCACCGCCTTGACGATCAGCGCGCCGATGCCGGGCCGGGCGAAGACCACCTCGACGAAAACCGCCGCCGAGAGCAGGTGCGCCATGCCGACGCCGATGATCGTCACTGTCGGCACGATCGCGAGCGGCAGCGCGTAGCGCGCCACGATGCGCCGCTCTGAAAGGCCGAAGGAGCGCGCCATGCGAATGTGGTTCTCGCCAAGAATCTCCAGCATGGAGGCGCGCACGATGCGCGAGATGTAGCCCACCCAGCCGATACCGACGACGAAGGCTGGAAGGATGAGATGGACGAACCCGTCGCGGAAGCCTGAGCCGGCGCCGATGGCCGGCAGCCAGCGCAGGCCGACCGAGAAGATCAACAGCGCATAGATCGCCATGACGAAGGACGGGATGGCGATGGTTCCGACCGCGAATACACCCACGACCTTGTCGATCACGGAGTTGCGGCGCAGCGCCGAATAGCAGCCGAGCGGCACGCCGACGATAACGGCCCAGGCGATCGAAACCAGGATGAGTTCGATCGTGTAAGGCAATTGCTCGAAAACGATGGCCGCGACAGGGCGCTGGGTAAAGACATCGGTGCCGAGATTACCGTGCAGCAGCCCCCCGAAGAATGAGACGATCTGCACGGGCAGCGGCTTGTCGAGGCCCATTTCCTCGCGCAATTGCGCCTTCAGTTCCGGCGTCGCACGCGGTCCGAGCAGGACCGCGGCGGGATCGCCGGGAACGGCCTGGATCATCAGGAACAGCAGCGTGACGGCAACGACGACAATTGCCGCCGCCAGCACGATACGCTTGCCAAGATATAACCACATGTTTTGACTCAGCCTGTCCCAGCGACCGCGTCAGAGCGGTTCAGCGTTTGATAGAATCGCCGACCCGCTCTAACCCTTTGTTTTTTCGCAATTCCGGACGGAAAACCGCTACGCACTTTTCCTAGAATGCCCTAGGCCGATTTCGGCTCAAAGCCGAGATAGAGTGGCCGCCCGTCTGGGCGCGTCTCGGCCTCGAGTTGCGTCGTTCGGTACATGATCGGCGAGCCTTCATGGGTGAGGAACCGGTAGGAGCCGGAATCTTCCATGATGTCCTGCATCTCATAATACATCTTGGCCCGTTCCTGCGGGTCTTCGACGGTTACCGCCTTGGCGTTGAGCTCGTCGAAGCGCTCGCTGCGGAAGCGCTCCCAGTTCCACACACCGACCTGGTCGCGCACGAAAAAGGTGGTGGCGTAATAGGGATCCGGCACCATCGAGAAACGCTGCACGATCAGCTGCATGTCCTTCCAACGTTCGCCTTCCGATTCCATGCCGATGGTCCAGAACGAACCGGAATCCTGAACATTGACCTCGACCGTGATGCCGATCTGCGACAGCTGCGCCTGGACCATTTCCGCGATCGTGGAGAAGGTGGTCACGTTGAGCGCGTCGATGGTGAGGCTGAGTTCGGTGATGCCGGCCTTCTCAAGATACTGCTTCGCCTTTTCGAGATCGCCCTCCGGCGGTACCAGCGCTTTTTCCCGGTGTCCCACCAAGCCCGGAGCGATAAGGCCGGTGGCGACCTGGGCCTGGCCTGAATAGGCCGCGTCCATGATCTGCGGCACATTGATGGCCCATTGAATCGCCTTGCGGACATTGACGTCCTTCAGCTTCGGATGGTCCGAGTTCATGCCGATATAGACATAGTAGAGCGAAGGCTTTTCTTCGATCTTGGTGTTTTCGGGCGGGCTGTCCTTCAACGTGGCCAGCGAATCGAGGCTGAAATCGGTGAAATCGATGTCGCCGGCCTGATAGGCGCGCTCGGCGGTCTTGATATCGCTCATCGGCAGGATATGAATTTCGTCGAAGCCCGGCCTGGGGCCTTTCCATTCGGGATTTCGGGTCAACAGGACGAGCTGGTTCGGCTTCCAGTCCGACAACACGTAGGGACCTGAATAGCAGGGCGGCTTCATGCCGAAATCGCCGCCATCGGCAACTGCCTTCGTCACCGCTTTTTTCGAGACGATGTGGCCGCAACCATAGGGAAGAGTGATGTTCCAGAGCGGCACGAAAGGCGTCTTGAGCACGATCACGCCCGTATGGTCGTCCTCGATCTCGATGCGGTCGAGCGGACCCCAGTCGCCCTTGACCGGAGAATTGTGCTGGATGACGCGCTCGAACGAGAACTTCACGTCCTCGGCGGTCATTTCGCCAAATCCGCCAGTGAAATTGATGCCCTTCTTCAGGCGGAAGCGGATGTGCGTCGGATCGATCTGCTCGACGGATTCGGCGGCCTCGAGTTCCCAGCCCCACTCCGAACCCGGTTTATAGCGCGTAAGCTTGGTGTAGATGCAGTTCATGACGTCGACATTGTACGCGTTCTGGTAGAAGCCAGGATCGAGCTTGTCGATATCGGAATAGGCGCGGGCCTTGAGCACCTTGCCTTCGGCCGCCCATACGGCCTGCGACAAGGGCAGGCCGGAGGCGATGATCCCCGCGCCGAGGCCGGCGCCTGCCTGCAGGAAATGCCTGCGATTCAATTTCATTCCATTCACGGTTTCGTTCCCCTTTCAACTGAGCGGGTTTCCCGGCGATTGCCGGGATCCCTCTTTTTGGTACCGCGCCGCCTGATGGGGCCGCGAGTTCGGACGGCGCATTCTTCAATTCAGCCGGCAAGCCGGTCAATTTCGCTGCCGACGCAGATGTGAGCGAGATTAGCGTCAGTTCGCGAATGTCACAGCAGGCGACGCTCTATCGCCTCGGTCCATTTCTGTTCGTGGACAAGCTCGTCGCCTTCCCATGCCTCGAGATGCGCCTCGACGTGGAAGTGCGATGGCGTCGCGGTCATGGTCGTTTCGGTCACAGAACGCATGCGCCAATCAGCGCGCGAAAATTCGAACTCCCATTTCGCCTCGGCCCTGGCCGACCCGAAATCGTCGCCGCGGAAGGAATAGCGTTCGCGGCCGAGCGAGGTAATGGTTAGGTCGTTGTCGACGATGCGATAGGTGCCGGCGCCTTCGCCGATCTCAACGACGGTCGAAGCGACTGCCAGATTCTCCGTGATCGTCCAATCCTTTTGCGGCTTTGAGATCGTCTCCACCCGTAAGGGCGGCGCCCCTTCGGGTTCGGCAAAAGGCGCCGGTGCCGGATCTCCGGCGCCCCCGACGCGGACCGGAAGTTCAAGGCGGCAATCCGCCGGATGGACGGTGAGCGTGACCGGCTCGGGCGAAGGCCAAGCGATCGGGAAGTAATTTGTCGAGATGGCAAGGCGTATGCGATGCCCCGCGCTGAAGCGCTGTGCTACGTGCTTGAAGGGGACAGAGGTGCGGTAGCGCCTTGCCGGTTCGAGCGGTTCGGGCCTCTCATGGCTATCGCGATGCGTCAGGTTCAAAAGGCCGTAGCTGACGCGCGTCGTCGCGCCATCGGGGGCGACATCCGAAAGACGGACGGCCACCATGGCGACGGGCCTGTCGCTTTCGAAGACAAGATCGAGCATTGCATCGCCGGCGATCTCAACATCGTGCGCCAGCTCTTGCGTCTCATAGACCAGACTGCCGGCATCGTCGCCGCGCTGGTCAGCCGGCTGGTCGCCGGGCACGGCATAGGAGCACCATTTGCCGCCGCGCAGGCCAACCGACAAGGGCGAGCGGACCGTCTGCGTTCCGGCCGCATCGTCTGCCCGGCGTAGGGACAGGCGCCCATTGCCGGAAAGGAAGAAGGACTGCCGCTCGATATTCGGCGATGGCCATGCCGGCTCCGTGACCCAGCGTCCGGCGCGCGTCTCGTAGGAAGTTTGCGGCGGGGCGCTATCCTGCATGAACAGGCGCAGCATCGGCTCGTCCATGATGCCGGTGTCACGGCCCTTCAGCCATTGATCCCACCAGCGGACGCATTCCTGCAGAAAGCCGATGGCAGGACCAGGCTTGCCGATATGGGGATAAGTGTGCGCCCATGGCCCGACCAGCCCCTTGCGCGGGCCCTGCAGCTTTTCCATCAGGCGGAAGACCGAGCGGCAATAACCATCGGCCCAGCCGCTGACGGCGTAGACCGGGCAGGTGATCGCGCCGAAATCCTCGCAGACCGAACCGTGTTTCCAGAACTTGTCGCGGTGCTGGTGCTCCAGCCAGTTCTTCAGCCATAGCCCGCTTTCCTTCAATCGACTGTGCCACAAAGCGCGCCAATTGTGCGGCTTGTTGCGTGGGTCGGGCGGCAGCGTGTTGCGCCCGAACATGATCGCCGCCCAGGAGAGATTGTCGATGAGCAGCGTGCCACCCATGTGGTGGACATCGTCGGCGTAGCGGTCGTCGGTCGAGGCGCAACTGATCACCGCCTTCAGCGCAGGCGGCCGCATGGCCGCGATCTGCAATCCGTTGAAGCCGCCCCAGGAGATGCCGATCATGCCGACGTTGCCGTCGCACCAGGGCTGGGAGGCCAGCCATTCGATGACCGAGCAGCCGTCGTCCAGCTCCTGCTGAAGGTACTCGTCGAGCATCAGCCCTTCGGAATCGCCGGTTCCGCGCAGGTCGACGCGCACCACTGCGTAGCCGTGGCCGGCCACGTAGGGGTGCATGACGACATCACGCGCGGCGGTCAGATCGTTCTTGCGATAGGGGATGTATTCCAGGATAGCCGGCACCGGCTTTTGTTCGGCACCCTCGGGGAGGCACATGCGCGCCGCAAGCCGGCAACCGTCCGGCATCGGAATCTCGAAATGGTCGACCGAGCGGATCGGATGGGGGAAGTTGGACACTGTGCGCATGACGAGGCCTCTGTTGGAGAGCGCCACTTTGGGCAAATCGGCGGTGCCGCACAATTTCGCGACCCTTCGCGACTTGACACTGTTCTGGCGTCAGTATGCATTAGGTCATGCAGACCGAACCGCTTCCCCAGAACCTCGCCTTCCTGTGCAGCTATTATCCGTCTATCGCCGCCGTGTGCCGGCGCCTGCAGATCAACCGCCAGCAGTTCAACAAATATCTGAGCGGCCAGACCTGGCCGTCCCGCCGCAACATGCGCAAGATCTGCGATTTCTTCGGCGTGAGCGAAGGCGAGCTTTTGATGGACCAGCAGCGCTTTGCCGAGATCGTCGGCCTGCGCCGCCGCCCGCTCGGCGTCCACGCGCCGTCGGACATGCTGGTGCATATGGAGCAGCTCTATCAGCGTTCCGGCGATCTCGGGCGCTATGTCGGCTACTATTTCCGCTATTTCTACTCGTTCGGCTATGCCGGCAAGATCATCAAATGCCTGGTCGTGATCTATGAAAAGGAAGGCCGCTATTTCTGGAAATGCATGGAAAGGCTCGTCCATTTCGGCAAATATGGCGTGAAGACCTCGAAATATTCGGCCGCCCTGCTGCTGCTCGGCGATCGCATATTCGCGCTCGAATCCGAAACCCTGCTCAAGACCAGCATCACCCAGGTGATCCTCTATCCGAGCTACCAGACGAGCGTCGCCTATCTGGTCGGCATCCAGACGGGCATGCCCCTTTTACGAGGGCGGAGACCAGCGGCCTCGGTCGTGCTTCTGGAATATCTCGGCCGCTCCGTCGACCAGCGCAAGGCGCTGCAGGCCTGCGGCCTATTCGACGAAACTGACCCCGCCATCGATGCCGGCATCCGCGCCATGATCACCAACCGCATCCCCACCGGGACATTCGTGCTCGAAACGGAAGAGGTGTAGACGTTCCTCCCAACGCGACCCGCATCGGCGCGAGCCTGTCCAACCCGTTCAGCACGAGGTTGTCACCCATGTCTTAGGTACATTCTGTTACCTATGTCTCCGGGCCGTACACAGGTGAAAGGTGGTAGCGGGAGAGCGCTACATCGCGAGACCCACTATCGAAAGAAGCACTCTTCCGCTATCGGAGGCACGCGGCTTAGTCCGAAACTTTCCAATTTGGAGGCAGAGGTTAGTCATTGCCCTCCGAAAGCAGAGGCCACATGTTCGAATCATGTCGGGTGCGCCACTAAACTCTTGTGGGCTTAATCACCGGATGGCGATTAATTTGCCTCGCATGCGAATGTCGGAGTAACACCAGGGTAACACCTAGCAGGCTGTTGAAGAAGTGCTGGCGCGGCTGTTTGGTCGTGATTCACTGATTTGGGGATTTTTGGATGCGCGACTCAGGCCAACGGACAGGTTCGCTGTTTTCGTATGTCGACCTTGAAGCGCGAGTTCGCCGCGACCATCCACTGCGAGTGATAGAGGAGATCGTGAACGCGGCTCTCGTTGCGATGGATCGAGATTTTGCTGGGTTCTATCGGCCTGGGCTGGGCCGCCCGTCGATCGCGCCGGAACGGTTGTTGCGTGCGATGCTGTTGCAGGCGTTCTACGGCATCCGCTCGGAGCGTCAATTGATGGAGCGGATGGAGTTTGATCTTCTATTCCGCTGGTTCGTGGGGCTTGGTGTTGACGAACCGGCCTGGGATCATTCGAGCTTCATCAAGAACCGGGATCGGCTGTTGGAAGGTGAGATCGCGGCAAAGTTTCTACGCGCGGTGCTTGCACAGCCGAGGGTGAAGCGGCTGTTGTCGTCGGATCACTTCTCGGTGGATGGGACGCTGATTGAAGCCTGGGCTTCGATCAAGAGCTTCCGCCGCAAGGACGGGGGCGACAACGACCCGGATGGAGCGGGTCGCAACGCCGAGCGCGGCTTTCATAAGGAGAAGCGCTCCAACGACACCACCAGAGCACGAGCGACCCGCAGGCGCGGCTTTACAAGAAGGGCGACGGGCAGCCGGCGAAGCTCTGCTACATGGGGCATGCGCTGATGGAGAACCGTCATGGGCTGGCTGTCGACGGCGGCATTACCCATGCGACAGGTACGGCCGAGCGGGAGGCCGCGCTCGCCATGTTGGACCGCAGATCGTCGCGGCGGCGCATCACACTGGGGGCCGGCAAGGCCTATGATGTGCGCCAGTTCGTCAAGGAACTGCGCGAGCGCAAGGTCATACCGCACATCGCCGTCGACGATCATCTGAGCAAAACCGGCAAGCCTCGCGTAACAGCGATCGATGGCCGCACGCGCTGCCACGCCGGTTATGCGGTCAGTCAGCGCTGCCGCAAGCGGATCGAGGAGGTGTTCGGCTGGATCAAGGTCTCGGCCGGCATGGCCAAGGTCAAGCTGCGAGGATGCGCCCGTGTGGGCGCGGCCTTCACCTTGAACCTGGCGGCCTACAATCTGATCCGCTTGCCCAAGCTTTTGGCAGCGCCGGCATGAGCGTCATCGGTCGCTGGCGAATCGTTGCGATGCCCGACTATGTCGGGGACTATCGCGACATGATGGAGCCCCGCCTACATTGAGTTCGCGGACGATGGCTCTGGCGAATTCGCCTTCGGATGCGTCAGCGGCCAGATATTCGGCTCGGGTGACGGCAACAATGTCGCCTTCTCCTGGCAAGGCAATGACGAAATGGACGAAGCCCAGGGCAATGGATGGGCTGAAATCCAACCAGACGGCTCTATCAACGGACAAATCTGCTTTCGTCGCGGCGACGAAGCAGACTTCGTCGCTCACAAATGGACTTCTTCAACAGCCTGCTAGCCTAAGTTTTGGCGTCGGCGCACCCAACTGTAGTTTTGCGGTTCCACCAGCCAGAAAAACTAGCGACCAGCACTTGGTCTCGTCCGGGGACGCCTTTACGGGACCGAGGCAACCGCTGCACCGTTTCCTTCTTCCTGATGAGGGAGCAGACCGTCTCATTATTGGATCAGCTCGATCAGGTCGGTGCGGCCCCCATCGTGGCAACTAGGGAATCACGGATGCGCAGGGCGAATTTCATTTGGCGAAATTGTTGGAAACATCGATTGATCGGCCGATCGCTGCTGCTAGCGTTACGCGGCGTTCTAGGAGCGCTGTGCTTGTCCCGGAAAGACGCAAATCCGACGGTGCTGCAATGCGCTTGAAAAGCGTCCCATAAATCTCCGGTGATGAGCGCTGAATGCATAATGACATAATACTTTCGGCTCGGGGACTTGGAAAAGACTTTGCTGGTTTCCGCGCTGTCGATCAGGTGGATCTCGATATCCGCCGCGGCTCTGTTCACGCATTGATCGGGCCGAATGGCGCGGGCAAGACAACCCTTTTCAATCTTCTTACAAAATTCCTGCAACCTTCGCGTGGCACGATTTCCTACCGCGGGCGCGATATCACCCGGATGCGCCCCGCAGATGTCGCGCGTTTGGGCCTGGTTCGTTCATTTCAAATCTCGGCCGTTTTCGGCCATATGACGGTCCTCGAGAATGTCCGAGTCGCGCTGCAACGCAAACGTGGCGATAACTTCGATTTCTGGCGGCCGCAGAAGGCGCTCCATGCGCTTGACGCAAGAGCCGTGGAACTGCTGGAGGCGGTCAATCTGGCCGACGTCGCAGACAGGGCGGCGGCCGAACTGCCCTATGGGCGAAAGCGCGCGCTGGAGATTGCGACCACGCTGGCGCTCGATCCCGAATTGATGCTGCTTGACGAACCGATGGCCGGGGTCAGCCAAGGGGACATCAAACTAATCGAGGACCTGATCAGGACATCTTCGGCAAATCGGACAATTCTGATGGTCGAGCATAATCTCTCGGTAGTTGCTGCGCTGTCGGACACCATCACGGTTCTGGCGCGCGGCGCAATCCTGTCGCATGGCGACTATGCCACGGTGTCGGCCGATCCGCGTGTTATCGAGGCATATATCGGGGCCGGTCATGTCTGATATGGCAGCAGACTCAGCTTCCCTGCCACCTGCTCTTTTGCAGGTAAGGGGCCTTGAGGGGGGCTATGGCGATGGCTCAGTCCTGCATGGTGTGAACTTCGATGTTCATGCAGGTGAAGTCGTTACCCTACTTGGACGCAACGGCGCCGGCAAATCCACCATCATGCGCGCGCTGATGGGTATTCTTGCCCATTCTAAAGGGTCGGTCATGTTTGGCGGGGTGGAGATGATTGGGCTTCCCTCGCGCAAGATTGCCTGTTTGGGCATCGGATATGTGCCCGAGGAACGGGGAATATTCTCAAGCCTTTCTACCGAGGAAAACCTCCTTCTGCCACCGCAAGTGAAACGTGGCGGCCTGACCGTCGAGCAGATCTACGAGTTGTTTCCCAATCTTGAGGAAAGAAAAAAAAGCCGCGGGACGAAGCTGTCTGGGGGCGAACAGCAGATGCTTGCACTTGGGCGCATTCTGCGCACTGGCGCAAAGCTGCTTCTTCTGGATGAGCCGACGGAAGGGCTAGCTCCGGTCATCGTGCAACAGATCGGCAAGACCATCGAGTGGTTGAAGCAGGACGGCTTCACCATCCTTTTAGTCGAGCAGAATTTTAGGTTCGCGCAGACGGTCGCCGACCGGCACTACATCGTGCACGAGGGGTCGATCGTCGAGATGCTCGTCAATGATGAAATAGAAGGCAATCTGGGCAAGCTCCATTCCTATCTTGGAGTTTAGATGGAGGCCGTATGGCTGGCCTCAGGCCAGCGGAAACTGACAGCAAAAAGGGAGGGAATACAATGAAATTCATGTTACGATCGTTGATCGCCGCATCGTTTATCGTGGGAAGCGCTTTAGCCGCTTCGCCAGCGATGGCGGCCGATGGCCCCATTCGGATTGGAGTTCTGGGAGATCAGTCCAGCAACTTCGCTGACTCCGGTGGGCCCGGTTCAGTAACCGCCACGCGCATGGCGGTAGAGGATTTTGGAGGAAGCGTTCTCGGCCGCCCGATCGAGGTTCTCGTGGCCGATCATCAAAACAAGGTCGATGTCGGCGTTGCCATCGCGCGCGAATGGTATGAGAAACAGCACGTCAATGTCATTGTCGATTTCGCCTCCTCCGCAATCGCTCTCGGCGTGCAGGATATCGCGCGTGAACTCGACAAGATAGCGCTTTATACAACGGCAAGCTCGTCCGATATCATCGGCAAGGCCTGTTCTCCGAACGGCCAGCAATGGGGCGCCGAAAACTGGTCGAACAGCGCGTCGCTGATGACCGCCCTTGCATCCGGCAAGCCGGGAACCACCTTCTTCTTCATTACGGTGGACTACAATTTCGGGCATCAGCTTGAAGACGTGTCGCGCGCGGCGATCAAGGCGGCGGGTGGCGAAGTCGTCGGCGGCGTATTGGTGCCACTTAACACCATGGATATGTCATCTTATCTGCTTTCGGCGCGGGCCTCTGGCGCCGATGTGATCGTGTTGGCTCAGTCGGGGACAGACCTCGTCACGTCGATGAAACAGGCGACGGAGTTCGGCATCGCCGCCAAGCAGAAAATCGCGGCGCCAATCCTGTTCCTGACCGATATCAAGGCTATTGGGCTGAAAAATCTGGCCGGATTGCAGTTTATCCAGACTTGGTACTGGGACCAGGACGAGTCCAGCCGTGCTTGGGCTCATCGATATTTCGACCGCATGAAGAAGATGCCGAACGAAAGCCACGCGGCGCTTTACGCGGCGGTCACTCATTATCTAGAGGCGGTGAAGGCTGCGGGCACCGACGAAACCCAGGCGGTCCTGAAGCAGATGAAGGAAGCTCCGATTGACGGTCTGATCTCTGAAAACGGTCACATCCTTGAAAACGGCAGGGCGGCCTTTGATCGCTATCTCGTCCAAGTGAAGACCGAGGACGAGTCGAAATATGATTGGGATTTCCTCAAGGTGGTGTCGCGCATTCCCGCCGACAAGGCTTTTCGTAGCGCCACCGACGCTGGCTGTGTGATCAAGTAGCCCTTTTATTGAAACCGATCCAGGCGACGGCCATCGGGGTGTTCCATGCCTCGATGGCCCCTTGCCCGTAAGGACAAAGCAAATGGATGCTCTCCTCGCTCAATTGACCGTCGGTCTGATCAACGGAGCATTCTATGCTATGCTGAGCCTTGGGCTCGCGATCATCTTCGGTATGCTCAACATCGTTAACTTCGCCCACGGGGCGCAGTACATGTTGGGCGCGTATATTTCCTGGATGCTGCTGAACTATCTTGGGCTCGGCTACTGGTGGTCGCTGCTTCTTGCGCCGCTGCTGGCCGGTGCCTTCGGCATCGCGCTTGAAAGGATACTTATCCGACACCTCTACGATAAGGCCCATCTCTACGGGCTTTTGCTGACCTTCGGGCTGGCGTTCATCATTCAGGGCCTGGCACGCGTTTATTTTGGCAGCGCCGGCCTTCGGTACGAAATTCCCGCGGAATTTTCCGGTATCTGGGATTTCGGTTTCATGATTCTGCCCATCTATCGCGGCTGGGTCATCGCGTTTTCTCTGGCGGTCTGCTTTCTGGTGTGGCTTGCGATCGAGAAAACCATGCTCGGTTCCTATTTGCGAGCGGCGACAGAAAATCCGGTTCTTGTTGGCACGTTCGGTGTGAATGTGCCGCTGCTGATCACACTGACATATGGCGGAGGAGTGGCGCTTGCGGCACTTGCAGGCGTTTTGGCAGCGCCCATTTTCTCGGTTAGCCCGAATATGGGCGTTGAGATCATCTTGGTCGTGTTTGCCGTCGTAGTCATCGGCGGCATGGGCTCGATCGGCGGCGCGGCGATAACCGGCCTGTCGCTTGGTCTCATCGAGGGACTTACCAAGTACCTCTACCCGCAGGCGGCATATGTCGTCATTTTCGTCGTGATGATCGTGGTGCTGGTGACGCGTCCGGAAGGACTGTTCGGCAAGATGGGGGGCATGAAGATCGATGCGCATCTGGAGCGCCCAGATGGCGAGCGCTGGTGGCGCGAACTTTCAGCCTCGACCAAGAGATTGTTCTGGTATGGTCTTGCCATCATCGCCGTGATTGCTCCATTCTTTGTCTATCCCATATTCGCGATGAAGATTCTTTGCTTCGCGCTATTTGCGTGCGCCTATAACCTGCTGCTCGGTTATGGAGGACTTCTTTCATTTGGTCATGCGGCCTATTTCGGGGCTGCGGCCTATGTTGCCGGTTACCTTCTGAAAGAATGGGGGCTTACGCCCGAACTGGCAGTTCTGGCGGCGACTGCATCCGCGGCGCTGCTTGGGCTTGCGTTCGGAGCCTTGGCAGTCCGGCGTCTCGGCGTCTATTTTGCAATGATCACGCTGGCATTGTCCGAGCTTGTGTATTTCATCTGCAACCAGCTTAAAGCTACAGGTGGCGAAGACGGCTTGCAGGGCCTGCCGCGCAACAAGCTATTCGGTTTGGTCCCGCTTGAGAGCGACCTTCTTCTCTACTTTATCGTCCTGGCCGTTGTCACGACAGCCATTTTCGCCACCTACCGGATCGTGCATTCGCCGTTCGGTCAAGTAGTCAAGGCAATACGAGAGAACGAGGATCGCGCGGTGTCGCTCGGCTATCGCGTCAATCATTACAAGATCCTTCTCTTTACCCTGTCGGCCGCCCTTTCGGGCTTGGCTGGCAGTCTCAAATCGGTGGTCTTTCAGGTGGTGTCCCTGGTCGATGTTGTGGGCACCACCTCGGCCGAAGTTGTCATGATGACGCTGGTCGGCGGCATCGGAACAATGTTCGGTCCGATCATCGGTGCGACGGTCGTGACGACCATGGAATACTACCTCGCCCCGTTCGGCGCCTGGGTGACGATCATCCAAGGGATGATCTTCGTGGTCTGTGTCATGAGCTTCCGCGAAGGCATCATCGGTATTATCGGTTCATTGACGACTGCGTTTCGCCGGTCCCGGCCGCTGTGGCGCGATCGTCAATCATGAGGCAAGGCTTATTCCCTTTTTCGCCGGGTTATCGGTCTCGGACGGTCGACACGTTGTTACGACAACTCTAGGGTGCGCCTGATGACGCCGTCGAATATGCAAGACGGTCATACGGCCGGTGCAACGCTATATGCGGTCTTTATCCGAGAACCGACGGCGCCAGGTGTTCATCGGCCAAAGGCCGGCCGGCGGTTGCGGCCATTTCCGCTACTTTCGCGACACGCTCCGCATTGCTGACAGCCAGCTTGCCATGGGCGTCGACTATCGCATTCTCGAATCCCACACGGACATGCCCTCCCAGTTCGATCACGGCTTCCAGGCAAGCCATTTCCCCGCGACCGAAAGCACAAGCCATCCATTTGCCCTGGCCTGCGAGACCTTCCGCGCTCAAAACGCGGTAGAGGTCGTCGACCATATCCACGGTGGCGTCGTCGATGACACCGTACCGACCGGCGACAAGCAGGGTACTGGGCTGCCGATCGTCATCGAAGAGCCGCCCGCGCAGGCCGGAGAGGATGCGAATGTCTTCGGCCGAATAGAGAATGTACTGGATGGAGATTTCGGAAGCGATGGCGCGCTGGACGATTTCGATCGCCCTTTCTTCACCGTCACGCAAGATCTCCGCTATCGAAACCGATGCATAATGCGGTTTGAGCTCCGAAAGGACCCGCTCTTGATCGCACACCGTGCAAATGGACGCCGCTTCTGTCGTGACCTGCACCGTAAGGCGGGGGACCGCCGTCGAAACCACGCGCACGGCCTCGGCGTATCCGGAGACGTCGAGACTATGCCTGCCGAACGGGTCTCGTATATGAAGGTGCATGGCTGCGGCGCCTGCCGCACGGCATTCGACGGCAGTGCTTGCCAGTTCATTGGCTGAAATCGGGAGCGCCGGGTGGTCGGCCTTGGTCCGGCGCGCACCGTTCGGCGCCACCATTACGAACAACGGCTTTACCAATATCTGACTCCCGACAATCGCTCGTCTCCTGCCTTTCGATCCAGTAGGCGTCGCAAAAGGTGCGACTACTCATCGATGATCCGGGCATTGCGCCTCTTCAGGATCAGCGCCGATGCGCCGCCGCGCAGCGACAGGGCAACGATCATAAGGCCCAGAACGATGAACGTGCCGCTGATCGGCTCCTGCAGGAAGACGAAATAATCTCCATCCGAAATCAGCAGGGCGCGTCGGAAATGCTCCTCCAGGATGGGGGACAATATGACCCCCAGTATGAGAAGCGCCGGCGAATACCCGAAGGAAGAGCATATGTAGCCGAGGATTCCGAATATCATCATCGTGTAGATGTCGAAGACGTTGTTGTTGACGCTGTAGACACCGATACACATCACCAGCAGAACGATGGGGCTCAGGATGTGCGAAGGCACCGAAAGCAGTCTGACCCATATGCCGATGAGCGGAATGTTCAGAACCAGCAGCATCACGTTTCCAACCCACATGCTCGCGACCACCCCCCAGAAAATATCCGCATGCTGCACCATCATCAGCGGTCCGGGCTGGATTCCATGAATCATCATCGCGCCCATCAGCACCGCCATGACCGCGCCGCTGGGGATTCCGATGCCGAGCATGGGGATGAACGAGGCCTGGACCGTCGCATTGTTGCAGGCCTCGGGCGAAGCGATCCCTTCGATCGCGCCGGTGCCGAATTTAGACGGATCCCGGGAAATGCGCTTCTCGATCGAGTAGGCGATGAAGGTTCCCAAAGTGGCGCCCATGCCAGGCAGCAGTCCGATCACGGAACCCAGAACCGAACCCCGCAGGGTCGGCATCGTCGCCTCCCGTACCTCCTGGCGTGTCGGGATGAGTGAGCGGAGCGTTACCCGCTCGGGCTTTGAAGCGCCGTCCTCGTGCAGGTAGGTAGAAATGATCTCCGACACCCCGAACAGCCCCATCATCATTGCTACGAGATCGACACCGTCGATCAAGGATGGGACGCCCAGCGTGAAGCGTGCCTGCCCTGTGGTGACATCCGTCCCGACCATGCCGAGCAGCAGTCCCACAGCTACCATGGAGAAGCCTTTCACCGGCGACCCAAGCCCGAGCATCGAGGCCCCAATCAGGCAGAAGAGAATGAGCGCAAAGTAGTCGGCCGAGGAAAAGCGCAGCGCGATGCTCGCCAGAAACGGCGTGAAGCAAACCAGCAGGACGAGCGCAAGCGTCCCACCCACGAAAGAAGCGCCAGCCGTAATGAACAGGGCGGCTCCCGCTCGACCTTTCTTGGCCATCGGATGCGCATCAAGGCAAGTGATCGCGGTTGACGGCTCACCGGGGAGGTTGAGCAGGATCGCCGTGATCGACCCGCCATACTGGGTTCCATAGAAAATGCCGGACAACATGATCAGCGCAAGCAGCGGATCGACATAATACGTCAACGGCAGACTCAGCGAAATTGCGGCTAGCGCGCCGATGCCGGGCAGAACGCCCACAAGCGTGCCGATCGTTACACCGATCAGGCAGAATAGAAGAGCCTCAGGCGTCAGGGCGTGCCCGAAGCCATGCATGAGATTTACAAGGGAATTCGTCATCGCGTCACCAGGCAATAGCGCGCAGGGGAAGCTCGAACCCCTCGATGAAAATCACCACGGAGGCAGCCGAGGCGATGAGCGCGGTGAGGATCATGGCTCGCATCCTGACCTTGTTGCGCCCTAGCGACCCGAGAATCACGAGCAGCATTGAACTTGGAAACAGCCCGATGTGCTCGACCAGGAGAGCCCAGATCAGGAGCGCCGAGAAAACACAGATGAAGGCCCGCCAGGGAATTTCGGGCGCTGGAGTGTCCGAGTGCCGGACCTCAAGCAAGACCGCGATGCCGGCAGCCGCAGTGGTAATGCCAAGGAGGACCGGGAAATACCCGGCCCCCATATTTTCAAGAGAGCCAACGCCATAGAAACTCCCGAAACAAGCCATGGCGATACCAAAAATAACAATGGAGGCAGCTACGGCGCATTCCGGTTTATTTAGTTTCATTTTCGAAACTCTCTGGAATCGTCGACGATGTAATGCGATCTTTGGATGTCAGAATATCTTCTTATAAACTTCTTCCTGCTTCGCGAGATACGTTGTCAGATCGGGGGAGTTCATATATTCGACGTTGGCACCGATCTTTTTCATTGAATCAAGGAAGTTTTCGCTTTTCACGGCGCTTGCAACCGCGTCGGAGACCTTGGAAACAATTTCGGCAGGCGTGTCCTTCGGCATTCCCACACCTCGCCAGGTGGCGATATCGAGCGGATAACCGAGTTCGGCCGACGTCGCCACTTCGGGCAGCTCAGGGTATCGCTTCGTTCCCGCCACGGCGAGCATGCGTAGCTGTCCCGATTGGATGTAGGGCAACGTCTCGGTGACACCGTTGACGGTGCTGTCGATATGTCCGCCAAGCAACTGAACGATGGCCGCCGGTCCTCCATCGAACGGCACGTGCTTGAACTTCACGCCCGCGGCTTCCTCCAGATTGCGGGCAAGCATATGGAAGCTGCCGCCCTGGCTGCCGTTGCCAACCGTTATCGAACCTGGATCGGCCTTTGCGGCGTCCAGAAACTCGGGCAGCGTCTTCCACTTGGAATTGGCCTGGACGCTCAGGCCGGCATAGTCAATCGTCAGCATCGCCACGGGCGCGAAGTCCTTGTAGGACGTTTTCATCACGCCACGCAGGTTCGCCGTGATCAACTGCGCCGTGAGAATGCCGAGCGTATAGCCATCGGGTTTTGCCGCCTTGATGTCCTCGAAGCCGACAACGCCGCCACCGCCCGCGCGATTGACGACTTGCACGGGCACGTCAAACTGCTTTGAAAGTTCATCCGCCAGCGCCCGCGCCAGAAGATCGGTGCCGCCTCCCGGCGCAAACGGAACGATCAGTTCGATCGGCCGGGACGGCCATTGCTCGGCAAGCGCGCCTGCCGAGGAAAAGAGCGCCAGCGCCGCCGCCGATCCAAGTATCACGCTACGCCGGGTTGGCCGGCTGCGGTTGATCGCGTCGATTTCAGTCTTGTCGTTCGTGCCCATAGTCTCCTCCACTTTTGAACGTTTTCTGCTTCCGAGCTGGACAGCCCCTCCCACGTTTCTGCACTTTATTTCCGTGGTCGATGTGTCGGTGATGGCGACGGCGCGCCATTTCGCTGTGGTCCGACGAGCAGCGCGGGCGCGCCTGGTCCACCTGAACCCCCTCAGGTTCGATAAGCGGTGAAACTCGCGGTGGTGGACTGCGCACGCCAGTCAGTCACGACGTTGATGACGGCGGTTTGCCCCTTCGAGACTGCCGCGGCGCCACGTTCGAGAGCCGGCCTGATGTCTTCTGGACGCTCCACATATTCGCCATAGCAACCAAGGGATTCGGCCATCTTGTCGAAACGCGTGTAACCGAGATCCCGGCCAGGCTTGACCTTTGTAGGATCGGCTGTCCACCCTCCGTTCAGGCTGATGACGACGAGGAGCGGCAGGCCATGCCGGGCCGCTGTATCGAGTTCCATCGCATTGAGGCCAAACGAGCCGTCGCCGTGCAGCACCACGACTTGAGCGTCGGGTCGCGCGGCCTTGGCGCCCACGCCGAAGGGCATGCCCACGCCCATGGTGCCGAACGGCCCCGAGTTCAGCCTGTGGCCTGGCCGGTAGGTTGGAATTGTCTGACGGCCGAAATTGAGAATCTCCTGGCCGTCCACAACCAGTATGGCGTCCCGGTCGATGAAATCGCGAACCTCCTTGCAAAGCCGGAGGGGATGAACAGGCGTCTGGTCGGTAGCGATGGCGTCCTCGTGCTTCGGCGCCCGCTTGCGCTCCACCGTGGCAAGTTGCTCCCGCCATTCTGCGAACCCGTCCGGCGTGAGCGACGACTTCACGGCGTCGCGGAGTTGTTCCAGCACCGCGGCGGCATCCGCCACGATGCCGATATCGACCCGGTCGCTTGCTCCGACGGCATCGGCGTCCGTGTCGATCTGAACGATCGTCGCGGTTTCCGAGAAACGTGGCGGGCGGGCGTGAGAAATGACGTAGTTGAGGCGAGTACCGACAATCAACACGAGGTCGGCTTCTTTGAAGGCTGTGGAGCGCGCGTGAGCGTAGAAGTAAGGATGGTCTTCAGGGATCACGCCGCGGCCCTGAGGCGTGGTGTAGAATGGAATGCCGGTCGCATCGACGAAGGCGCCAAGCTGCTCGGAAGCCTGCGACCACAGGATGCCGCTGCCTGTCACGATGACAGGGCGTTTTGCCTTTGCAAGCGCGTCGGCGACCTTGGACAACGTAGCCGCGTCGGCAGCCGGTCTGCTGCGTGCCGCACTTGCCGGCGTCTTGGGCCATACAACTTCGGCCTCGTCCACTTCGGCATAAAGCACGTCTCCGGGTAGATCGATATAAACCGGGCCTGGCTTGCCGGCCATGGCGCGCCGGAGGGCAATGTTGACGTACTCCGGAATACGTCGAGCGTCATAGACACGTTCGGCCCATTTCGTGACCGGCCGCATGATTGCCAACTGATCTACCTCCTGAAACGAGCCCTGCAGATACTGCCCAACTGGGCTTGCTCCTCCGAAGGCGACGACGGGCGCGCAGTCGACCAGTGCATTGGCGAGGCCCAGGGTAAGATTGATCGTCCCCGGCCCGGATGCGCCCATGCATAAGCCAGGCTTGCATTTTACTCGCGCGTAGGCCTGCGCGGCCATTGCAGCCGCCTGCTCGTGCCGGGTATCCACCATGCGCACACCGCCGCTGATGGCAGCCTTGACCGCATCGTTTATCGGTCCTCCCATGATGTAGAAGCCAGTTTCTACACCCTCTCTCGCGAGAGCTTCGCCAAACAACGTATATCCACGGACCATTTTCGTCTTCTTCTGTTCAGGGGCAGGAAGTGGTTAGATCAAGCTGTCTAGATCGCGCCAGCTTCCTGCAGGCGCGCGATTTCATCTTCGGGAACGCCAAGCAGATCCCGATAGATCTCGATATTGTCGGCGCCGAGCAAAGGTGCGGGTTTCACCGGCACGTGGCTGGCCGATAGCTTGATCATGGCTCCGGGGAGAACAAATTCGCCACGCACTGGATGATCGACCGTAACGAACGTGCCTCGCTCGCGCAGGTCTGGATCCTGCGAAAGCTCGACTGTGTCGAAGGTGGCACTGACCGGGATTCCGGCGTCGCCGATAAGCTGCATGACGGTGTGTTTGTCATGCTCGACGGTCCAGGCCGTTATGACTTCGTCCACGCTGCGGAAATTGGCCGCACGGGATTTGGCGTCGATGAAACGCGGATCGTCCAGGAGATCATTGCGGTCCACGACTTCCAGCAGGCGATGCCAATGGGCATTGCTGGCGCGAGTCGTGTAGACATAGCAGTAATCGTTGGGCCCGCCGCCCTTGCAGGGATAAACCTCGCTCGGCGACGTACCGGCGATGATGCTCTGGTTGCCGCACCGTGGCGCGGGGGCGCCGAACATATATTGCGCCGCATAGGCGATGCGGCCGAAATTGATGACGGCGTCCTGCATCGTGACTTCGATGCGCTGGCCCTTATTGGTTGTGTGACGTTGATGCAGCGCGGCCAGAATGCCGATCGCGCAGTGAAGCCCCGCTCCGGTATCACCGATGTTCGGCCCTGGCTTCAAAGGGCGGCCGCCGTCTTCACCCGTGATCGACAATGCCCCACCCGCGGCCTGGGCTATCGGATCGAATGCGAGGAAGTTCCTGAACCGACCCGTCGGTGCAAACCCCTTGATCTGCGCATAGATGATACGCGGGTTTATCGAGCGCACGTGTTCATAGTCGAAGCCAAGCCGCTCGATCGCGCCGGGCGCGAAATTCTCGATGAAGATGTCGGCCTGCGCGATCAGCTTCTCGATCAGCTTACGGCCTTCTTCCGTCTTCAAATTGCATGTCACGCTACGCTTGTTTGCATTGAGCAGAAGGAAATAGGGGGAGTCGGAGCCGAGCTTGTCGGTGGTCGCGCCGCGACCCTGTTCTCCGCGCTTCGGCGGCTCCACCTTGATGACGTCCGCGCCAAGCCAGGCCAGGGTTTCGGTGCAAGACGTTCCCGCCTCAAATTGCGTCAGATCCACGATCCTGATGCCGGCCAACGCCGGTTTGCCGGTGCCTGCTTCTTCCGGGTTGGACGCATTGTTGCTCGAACTCATTACCCCTCCCAAGGCATTAGAATATTAAGGAATGACGAGTCTCAGCCGAACGAACTCGAGACAGATCAGCCGCTTGAGGCTAGGTTCCAGTAGCCCGCCTGTCCGCGTACCCGGCCGCTGCTTGCAGGGTCGAATACTTCCTCGCAGGGCCGGATAGCAATGCGGACTGTCTATAATTTCATCAAGTGAAATTATATCGGCGATCGGTGGCGACGATTTTGGCGGCCACGCCGCAGTGGCCTCGTCATGGTTGTCGATCGTCAATGGCTGCCGAAAGTGCGGCGGGCCGACCTTTCACGATCAATCCACCGAGAAGATGCTGCGGGCTATGTAGCGCACGCCGCCGGCACCCCAAAGAGTGTCGACCGGCTTTACCTGGATGGGATCGTTAACATCGTTGTAGTGGTAAACCGTTCCAACCCTGCCCGGCTCAACCTCCCAAGCGCGCGGATAGCCGATATCCCAACTGCCGCCATCGCCACGGATGATGATTTCCGGACCCCATGTCTCTCCCTCGTCCTCGCTGACAATGGCGCGCATGCCATAGGGCGGCAGCCGATAGGTGTAGACGACCACCAGGCGCCCGTCGTTCAGCAGCACAGGGGAGCCTGGCGCCCCGAAATCGTTGACTCGCGAAAGGAACTGCCAGGTCTGCCCGCCATCGTCGCTCTTGAAAGCTTCGGTCCACATGTCGCCTGACCAGTTCCGATCGACACGCAACGTGCAGAAGATTCTGCCGCTCGGCAACATGATGCCGCGCGGATACATTCGCTGCATTCCGCTGAAATCGGGATCGTCTCGCGGGGTTATGAAGGAGAGAAAGCGGAACTCGGCGCCATCTTCAGTACTGCGGTAGACAAGTGGCCGGTTGGGCGCGCCGTGTTCGGGCCCGGCAGGGAACCGGTTGTGCTGTCCTTCGCGGGTCTCGCCGCCCGTCAGGAAGAGCAGACATCGTCCATCGGGTCGGACCAATGAGGATTCCACGGCACTTAGCGAATAGAGGCCGTCGAGCGGCAGCATCGCCGAGCGCGACCATGTCTGGCCAGCGTCTTTTGAAATGCGGAAAAAGACTTGGTTGTCCGGGGGGCCGAAAGCGGTGGTCAGGGTCGGCACGAAATCCCTGATTTGTGGATCTTCCTGTGTGTACTGGTAATAAAAATTCGAGACGAGGACATCTGTGTCGGTGAAGTCGATCGGCCCAATTTC
Source organism: Mesorhizobium sp. B2-6-1 (assembly GCF_006440475.1). Lineage (NCBI taxonomy): Bacteria > Pseudomonadati > Pseudomonadota > Alphaproteobacteria > Hyphomicrobiales > Phyllobacteriaceae > Mesorhizobium > Mesorhizobium sp. B2-6-1. The sequence goes on along the minus strand of NZ_VFUH01000022.1, from coordinate 19,659 downwards.
CGCCAAGCCGCCGGGCTTCCCGTCTATCCCCGGCTGCGGGCATCTAACGTCCATCCCGGGGCGGTTCCTGTCCTCGTTCCAAATATGCCATGTCCGGCCCCGATCCTCCGATCGAATCGTGACGCCACGCCTGCCGCCCGGATTCTTGATCAGATTGTGATGGGCGAGGCCGCGGGGGTCTCCGGAATAATCGGCGGCGGCAACCGAAAAATTGCAGATGAGATGGCCCGCCGCGGTTTCCCAGAAGCCGCGGGAAAAGGGGTGGCTCGCGAACTCGTTTTCACGCCGGTAAACGACGGCGTGCTCGGTATCCGTGGCGAAGCGTGGAGGAAGCAATTTCTTGATCATCGGTATTCCCGGAAGACGCGTGGCTCGGCTCTTGAATCGAACAAGGCGTTCGAGCCAGACGGAAATTATCGATGGAGGCAATAAGCACTATCGTCACTTTCAGCGAATGAAACTGGAGCATCCGAGGCTCCGGTCATCCACCGGAGCACCAGCCGCGTTGAGCATTCGGCGGTTCAGCCCCAGCGTGCAGGTAAGACACGGGATGCGTTCGATCGGTCTTTCGGAAAGGCTACATTCTGCGCCTTATCGCGTCGGCGGCGGATGAAGCTTCCGCACGAAGCGCATCGGCCATGACCGTGATCTGCGAACGTTTAACGACCCTTCGAAAGTAGGTTACACCGATAGTGGCAACGACGTGCCCGGGCTCGACCACGATTGGCACCGCCAATGAATTCGTGAAAGGATCGGCCCTCGAAAGTCGACTTGCATATCCTGTCTTGCGCGTCATTCGCAGCGCTTTGCGCCACTGATAGTTGGTGCTGACGATCTTGTCTTCTTCGAAGTCGCGCTCCAGTGCGAGCCTCAGGAGCAGGGTTCTTTCGCGGCTGCTGCAGAATGCCATGTAGGCGAGCCCGTGAGCCCGACTGATCAGGGAGGCGCGCTTGTGCAATGTGCTTCGCACATGTGCCAGCGGACTAAGCGGAATCGAGGAGTATTGGACAACCATCGCATTGTGCTCGAGCGTCGCCGCGGCAAAGGGCCAGAGATATTCCTTCGTCAGGGCGTCCACGGCAGGCTTCACGACCTCGACGATCAGTGATTTGCTGTGATAGCCCGCGCTGAGCGCCTTGACCTTGGAGGTGAGCGAATATCCGCCCCGCCGCGAAACATGTTCAAAATAACCTTCCGCGCAAAGCGTTTCGAGGATGCGTACGACGCTGCTGGGCGGGATCGCGCATTCGTCGCTGATCCGTTGCACCGTGATCAATTCAAGCCGGTTGGCGCATTCCAGCACCGCAAGCGTTCGCTGCACCAGGCTCACATCCGCGTAGCTGCGCCGCTTCGAAGAGCTGGGAGACTCTTCGTCGGTTTCCTGTGGCTGTGGGGTTACCACTGGCATGGGAAAACAGCTTATGTGGCCTGCCATTTTTCAACAATCCTCATATCCGGGTCACAACCCAGTCCTGGGCCGGCGGGAACAACCGTATGTCCGTGAGTGACCACGGGCATCATGGGGAAGGGAGATTCCTCCAGCTCGACATAGAGGCGTTCCACCGGAATTTCCGGCTGTAGCGATGCGACGATGTGCAGGTTGGCGAGATAACCGGAACCCATGTATCCGCAATGGGGGATCGCTTCGACGCCATACTTATCCGCCATCGTCAGTATTTTGAGCATTTCGGTGATGCCGCCAACCTTGCAGACGCTGGGTTGCAGGATATCCACCGCTTTGGCGGCGAGGAGCCGTTCAAAATCGTCGATGGATGCCGTGTTCTCTCCGGCGGAAATCGGCGTCCCGGCCCCGCGCAAGCGCGCAAGCCCGGCATAGTCGTCCGGCGGCCATACGGGTTCCTCTATCCATCGCAGGTTCAGGTCGCGGACCGCCGCAAGCACTTCCTTCGACTGTTCGACGCTCCACGGGCAGTTCGTATCGACCGCCAACGCGGTCGGTTCGCCGAGGCTGCGCCGAGCCAGCCGTATCCGTTCAAGGGTGATCTCATGCAGCTTGACGGTTCCATAGCCTTCGCCCAGCGCGCTGGAACAGGTTTTCTCCAAGGCCTCGTCCGACGAACACCGCAGGAAACTTGCATAGACCGGCAATTCATGCCGCCTCTTCCCGAGAAGGTCGGACACTGATTTGCCCTCTCGTTTACCGCGGAGGTCCCACAGGGCGATGTCGACGCCTGAAATGGCGTAGACCGCCGGTCCGCTGAGCCCAAACAAATGGATCTTGCGGCGGACGCTCTCCATCAGTGTGCCGATGTCGCGCGCGTCTTCGCCCACCAGCAGCGGCGCCACCAAACTGTCGATCATGGATTTTGTCGCGACCGCGCCGGCGTGGCCAAAGGCTTCGCCCCATCCCGTCAACCCATCCGTGGTCCTGATTCGGACCAGCAGCATCGCAAGCGCATTCGACGGCCGGCCGGCAATATAGTGAAAACCTCCGCTCGTCCGGTACGGCAGGGAAAGCATGAAACTGTCGACGGTTTCGATCTTCAAGTCGTCCTCCTCATGGTTCCGCTTCCTTCTATCACGGGCGTGCGCGGCGGATCGGATTGCCGATTTGAGTTTCAGTGGTCGAAATTGGAGCGCAAGTCGTTTGCGTCTGGAGGGTCTCTTTGCTGAATTCGGGCATCAATAACCTCCAAGCGGGCGTTTGCCCGGCAAATCATCGGCGGGCATCAGCCAGATTCAACGCGGCCAATATTCGTGGCGCGCCGTCAATAACGAGAAAGGTGCGGGATTTGAAAATCGCAAGTGTGAAAGCAGCGGGAGCCGATATCCTGGTTACCGAGGGCCCTGACGGTCGGATTGCAAGTCTCGCGGACGCCCTGAAGGCTTTCACGGGCGCTTCGCCGGCCTGGAGCGGCGACATGGTGTCGTTGATCGAGGCAGGCCCGGCTGCTCTGCAAGACCTGGCAAAGGTCCACGACGCCTTCTCGGCCAATCCCAATGCGATACCGGCGATAGCTCCGGAGGCCATTCAGTGGCACCCGCCAGTCCGCAGGCCGTCAAAAATCTGTTGCCTCGCGCTCAACAACAGCGCCAATTCGGAGCGGATCCTCTCGGGTCCGAACCATCCGGCGATCTTCGTGAAAGGCGCGAACGCTTTGGTAGGGCACGGCGAATCGATTCTGGTCAAGGAGCATTACGGACGTGTCCACCCCGAGCCGGAACTGGCGCTGGTTATTGGCAAGACGGCAAAGGACATTCGCGCCGCCGAGGCAATGGATTATGTCTTCGGCTATACAATCCACAACGACATCACATCTCCCACCATGCGGGCCGAGGATACGTTTCACTATCGTGCGATCCATCCGCGCAAGGACGACGATACGGTGATCGAATATGTCGACACCTTCGTATCCTATTCGGGACGCTACAAATGTAGCGACACGTTCTCCCCCATGGGGCCTTGGATCGTCTTGCGAACCCAGGTGCCTGATCCGCATGCGCTTTCGGTTAGATGCGACCATAAGGGCGAGCTCGTCACGGAAGACAGCACCCGCAATCTTACCCACAAAATCCCCGAAGTCCTGGAGTTCATCTCCGGCTACATGACGATGGTGCCGGGTGACATCGTCTCAATGGGAACCGCGCTACAGCGCGCGAACGGAACCGGTAGGGCTGTGCAGAATGTCGATCTGCGCACACTGGGGGGGCCGGTTTCCGTCTCCATCGAAAAAATCGGGACTCTCTCTAACACCGTAATAGCGATCGGCTAGAATGACTGCCATGGACTTTCGCAACCTGCTCTTGCTGCGGCTCGAAATCGAGGCCCTGAACGCGGAGTTCGCCTACCTGATCGACCACGATCAGTCCGAACGGGTCGCGGACCTGTTTACCGTCGATGGCGTCTATGGCCGTTCGACGGGAGGCCGCAGCGTCGGCAGAGAGGCAATCCGCAACAGCTACAGTCTCCGCAAGGACAATGGGCCGCGCACGGCGAGACACATCTTTAGCAATCTGCGCTTGACGCCTCTCGATGATGGCCGCGTGAGTGGATCATGCGTCCTGACGCTCTTTGCCAAAGACGGCCTGCCGCCACATCCCGCCGACCCGATGGTCGTGGCCGACTACGACGACATTTACGAGTGCGGGGACGACGGGCGCTGGCGTTTCAAGGAGCGCATTATAACCTGGATTTTCGTGCGCGAGGGCGCGTCGTCTCCACTCGCCTTGGGTGCCGGGCAGGAGAAACGCTGATGTCCCCTCGCAGCCATCCCGCCGCGCCCGGCGAAACTTGCGACTACCTGATCATCGGTGGCGGTTCTGCCGGTTGTACCTTGGCTTCCCGGCTCTCCGAGGATCCGAACGTCTCGGTCGTGCTGGTGGAGGCCGGCAAGAACGTGACCCGTGAGACCGCGTCCGACGACGTGCTTTCCAACTATCCGGGCAAAGCATATTTCAATCCGGACTACACATGGCCCGGATTGAAGGCGCGCCTGGGCGGCGGCCGGCGAAACGATCCCGAAGCCGGGCGCATCGCCCGCTACGAGCAGTCGCGGCTTTTGGGTGGCGGCTCGACGATCAACGGTCTCTGCGCCAACAGGGGCGCGCCATCCGACTATGATGAATGGGAGCGCCTCGGGGCGGGCGGATGGGATTGGGAGTCCGTTCTGCCCTATTTCCGCAAGCTCGAACGCGACCTGAATTTCCACGACGACCTGCACGGTGCCGATGGCCCGGTGGCGATCAGCCGCTTTCCCACGGATGACTGGACAGGCTTCGTCCGGGCGGTGACGGGCGAACTCGGCCGGCAAGGCTACGGGCTGGTCGACGACCAGAACGGCGCCTGGCGCGATGGCTACATGCCGGTGGCGACTTCAGTCGATGAAAACGGGCAGCGCGTTTCCTGCGCCTATGCGTATCTGACGCCAAGCGTGCGTGCGCGATCCAATTTGTCGGTGCTGACGGAGACGATGGTCGAACGGATCGTGTTCGACGGCAAGGAAGCCACGGGCGCCGTCCTGCGGGACGGCCAAGGCCGGCATCACACCGTTGCCGCGCGCGAAACCGTGTTGAGTTGCGGAACCATACACAGCCCCGCAATGCTTTTGCGTAGCGGCATCGGGCCGGCGAGCGAAGTTGCTGCGCTGGGCTTGAAGGGCATCGCCGATCGTCGTGGCGTCGGGCGCAACCTGATTGAGCACCCGGTCATCTCGGTGTCGTGCCTGCTCGACCGCTCCGCCCGCATGCACAATCCCTTTCGCCATCATACCCAAGCCCATCTCAGATACTCGTCTGGGCTGGAGGATTGTCCCGACGGCGATATGAGCCTCGCCATAATTGCCCGCTCCGGCTGGCACGCGATGGGATATCGGATCGGCACGCTCTATGTGTGGGTCAACAAATCCTATTCCCAGGGAAGCGTGCGATTGGCCAGCGGCAGCGTCGACGCTGAGCCGATCGTTGATTTCAGGATGCTTTCTGATGATCGCGACATGCAAAGGTTGAGAAAGGCATTCCGCTTCGTGGCGGCGCTGGCACAATCCGAAACCGTCTCGGGCATTTCCAGCATAGCTTTCCCCGCCAATTATTCCGATCGGGTCCGGCACTTCTCCGTGCCCGGTATGCGCAACCAGGCGGTGATGCAGATCTTTGCCTCGATGCTTGACGCCCTTCCGGCCATGCGGCCGTGGCTTGTCAGGAAATTCGTGACCGAGGGGGCAACGCTTGCGGAAATCCTTTCCGACGACACGGTCCTCGACAACTATTTGACCGAATGCGTGACGGGGGTCTGGCATCCGGTGGGTACCTGCCGGATGGGCAGGCAGGACGATCCGCTGGCAGTGACGGACAACGGTGGCCGTGTCTACGGCGTTGGAAGGCTGCGCGTATGTGATGCATCTGTGATGCCGTCCATTCCCCGCGCCAACACGAATATACCGACGATCATGGTCGCCGAACGCATGGCGGATCTGATCAAGAAGGAACGCGCCGCCAATACGGTTCATGGCGAAGCTTCGGCCGCCTGATATGAGGAAACGATGATGCTTGTGGAAGCCACGACCGCATTCCTGCTGGTCATTGACGTCCAGGAGCGGCTGCTTCCGGCGGTTGCAAACAATGTCGCGGTGGAACGCAACTGCGCCGTGCTCTTGAAGGCTGCAAGCGAAATGGAGGTTCCCGCGGTCGTTTCGGAGCAGTATCCCAGAGGGCTTGGAAAGACGGTTCCGGCTCTCGCGGAGCTTGTCGGTGACGATGCCATCTTTGCCAAGGTGGAATTCTCCTGTGCCCGCGACCTGGGCCTCATGGCGCATATCGAGGGTTTGGGGCGGAAGCAGGCGATCCTGTGCGGCCTGGAAGCTCACATCTGCGTTCTCCAGACCGCGCTGGAACTCAAACGTCGAGGCTTCGAGGTGTTCGTTGCGGTGGACGCCATCGGCTCACGCGCCGATTCCAGCAAGGAGATCGCCCGCGACAGAATGAATGCTGCGGGTATAGCGATTGTCACGGCCGAAATGGTCGTGTTCGAGATGATGAAGACGGCCGCCGCGCCCCAATTCAAGCTCCTCAGCAAACTGATCCAGTAGTGCTGGGGAAGCGCTGCGCCGCAAACCAAGGACTGACAGATTATGGGTGAAACGGTTCAACTTTATATCGACGGCATGTGGCGCGACGGCGCGACGCGCGAGACTACCGATTTCTGGGATCCGGCAACCGGGGCCACGGCGGGAGCGGTGGCCGTGGCGACCTCCAAGGATCTCGAAGAAGCTTGCAGCGCCGCCGACAGAGGCTTCCGGCTGTGGCGGGCGAAATCGGCCGTCGAACGCAGCGGCCTTCTTCGAAAGGCATCGGCGCTGATCCGTGAGCGAAGCGCCGTCATAGCGCCTCTTCTGACCCGAGAGCAGGGCAAGCCCCTCGCACAGGCAAGGCAGGAGGTGGAATCTTCCGCCGACATCTTCGAATGGTTCGCAGAGGAGGGGCGCAGGGTCTATGGCAGGATCATTCCGTCTCGGGCTCCGGATGTAAGGCTGTCCGTCACGCGCGAGCCGGTCGGTCCGGTGGCATCGTTCAGCCCGTGGAACTTTCCTCTCGCACAGGCTGCCCGCAAGATCGGCGCAGCGCTTGCCAGCGGCTGTTCCGTGATCCTGAAGGGACCGGAAGAAGCCCCCGAGGCGCTTGCCCGGATCGTCGGCGCCCTGCATGACGCGGGGATTCCCGCCGGCGTCCTCAATCTGGTCTATGGCGTGCCGAGCGAAATATCGTCGTTTCTCATCCCTCATCCAGCCATCCGTAAGATTTCCTTCACGGGATCGACCGTCGTCGGCAAGCAACTCGCCGCCATGGCCGGTGCGCACATGAAACGCGCCACGATGGAACTGGGCGGACATTCGCCCACGCTCGTGTTCGAGGACGCCAATCTCGAGCGTGCCGCCGACCTGCTCACGGCGTTCAAGTTCCGGAATGCCGGCCAGGTCTGCACCTCCCCCGCGCGCATCCTGATCCAGGACAAGGTCTACGGTGAGTTCAAGTCCAAGCTCGTCGAGCGAGCGGCCCGGTTGAAGACCGGCAATGGCTCCGACCCCGGCACGGACATGGGGCCTCTGGCCAATCCCCGGCGCGTGCAGGCGATGGAGGCTTTCGTGCAGGATGCCACGGACCGTAATGCTTCCGTCGCCACAGGCGGCCGCCGAATCGGCAACCAGGGAAATTTCTTCGAGCCGACAATCCTGGAGGACGTTCCGCAGCCGGCAAGGATCATGAACGAGGAGCCCTTTGGTCCGATCATGACGCTGCAGCGCTTCGCCGATTTCGACAGCATGGTCGAAGAGGCGAACAGGCTTCCCTATGGGCTGGCCGCCTATGCCTACACGCGTTCCGCACGCACGGCAGCCATGGTGAGCGATGCGGTGGAGAGCGGGATGGTTTCGATCAACCATCATGGCCTAGGTCTTCCGGAGACGCCGTTCGGCGGCGTGAAGGACAGCGGCTACGGGTCCGAGGGCGGCTCGGAAGCGATGGAGCCATATATGGTTTCCAAATTCGTTACCCACTCTTTGGTGGACTGACCACCCGATGGTGATCACAGGCTTCGAGGTTCTGCTGCTCGGCCTACCGGTCGATGAGCCTCTCGCGGGCGGACCATCCAGACCGAACGCGAGCAGGCCCACGGTGCTGCTTCTGCTGCGTACCGACGAAGGCGTGGAGGGTATCGGTTTCACCTTCCTTGGCGCGGGCCTTTCTCGCGCATTGAAAGTGGCCGTGGAGGACATGGCGGAAATGTGCCTCGGGCATGACCCGCTTGATCCTGCGCCACTATTCGAAAAGATCAGCGCCCTCGCGGGCGGCTCTGGCCCAGCGGGTATTTTCACGCTTGCCCAGGCGGCTCTCGATATCGCTTTGTGGGATATCAAGGGCAAGGTGGCGGGACAGCCGCTATGGCGATTGCTTGGGGCGAAGGGCACACCGGTGCCGGCCTATGCCAGCGGAGCCATGATGCGGGATTTCGATCTCGACATAGTCCTGCGGGCATGCCGTCGCCTGACCGACGACGGCCACCGGCAGGTCAAGATGCAGCTTGCCCTGCCTGGCGCTTACGATCGGGACAGGGAGGTGGATCGAATTCGTCGGGTTCGAGAGGCGCTCGGCGAGGATGTCGAACTGATGTGCGACGTCAACCAGCGCTGGACTGTCCAGCAGGCGATCGAAATGGGCCGTGCGATGGCTGAATTCAACCTTTGCTGGCTCGAGGATCCGATCGCCCATGGCGACCTGCGCGGGCAGGTGGCGGTGAACGGCGGTCAGCCCGTCCCGGTCGCGACCGGCGAATTCATCTATCGGCTCAATGGCTTCGACCAACTCTTGAATGTCGCGCCGCCGGATTACGTGATGATCGATCCGTTCCGCGCAGGGGGAATAACGCCGTGGCTCGCCATCGCGGAACTCGCGCAGGTTCACGGCAAGCCGGTCGTGAGCCACCTCGCGCCCGAGGTGCAACTTCATCTCGTCGCCGCGATTCCAAACGGCCGGACGGTGGAATACATGCCATGGTCCATCGCCATGTTCCGGGAAGTCCCCTGGCCGCGAGATGGATATCTGCACCTGGGAGAAGCGCCCGGGCTCGGTCTGGACATCGATGTCACCGCTGTCAACCGATATCGTTTGTAAGGTCGCGACGGATATGTGCGTGAGCTTGTTCTTTCCCGTCAGGTTCGAGTATGCGGAGGAAACATGCGTATTTGGCTCGTAACGGGGGCCAGCAAGGGGCTTGGCTCAGCCATTGCCCGTGCCGCGCTCGCTGGTGGAGACCGGGTGGCGCTGACGGGACGCGAAATGTCCCCGGCAGACCCGGTATTTGCTGAATTTCCAGACACGGCATTGCCTGTGGCGCTTGATGTCAGCAAGCCCGAAAGCATTCGTGCAGCCGTTCGCAAGGTGGAACAATGGGCGGGCCGCATCGACATATTGGTGAACAATGCGGGGCAGGGAATTCACGGCGCGATCGAGGAGACGTCAGACACGAGCCTGCGCGCCCTGTTCGACGTCAATTTCTTCGGAGTCGCCACGCTGATACGCGAAGTGCTGCCTTCGATGCGCGAGCGCGGCAGTGGGTTCATCATCAACATTGGCTCTGTGGCCGGATTTGTCTCAAATCCCGGAACTGGAGCGTATTGCGCCACCAAGTTTGCGCTGGAAGGCTTAACAGAAGCACTCCGCAAGGAGGTCGCCGGCATGGGCATCAGGGTGTCGATGGTCGCGCCGGGCGGAATGCGCACCGGTTTCAACGGTCCTTCGATTTGGCGGGCGGATGTCCGGATGGAGGCCTATCAGGCGACCGCCGGCGCCCGCACGGACGAACTTGGGCGCAATGCCGCCCGCAGGGGCAGCGATGTACGCGCCGTGGCAGCGGCCGTATGGAACCTGGCGAGCGAGGCGGATCCGCCCTTGCACCTTATCCTCGGCGCGGATGCCATCGAGCGGATCGACGAGAAGCTGTCGCTCCTGCGATCGCAACTGGCAAAGGCCAACCCCCTGACGGAAGATTTCAGTGACAACAGCTGCGACGCGTCCTCTCGTGGCACGGTCGATCCCGGAGTTGCAAATGAACACACTTGACGTCCTGCTGGCAAAGGATGCCATCCGCGAAGCGATGGCGAAATACTGCCATAACCTCGATGCCTGCAATTTCGCTGGAGTCGCCTCCCTGTTCGCCGAGGATGGCTTATGGGAAACCGATTATGGCGCCGCGACGGGGCGAGGCGAGATCGAAGCCTTCCTGGCGACGGTCGTTCCAACGAAGGGAAACGGTCCCCAGCGCAAGCACTACATCTGCAACACCGCGATCGAGGTGGCGGGCAAGGAAGCATCCGCCGTTTCCGATTACCTCATCGTCAGGGAATCGGAAGCTGGACTGATCCCGGTGATGGGCGGCACCTACAAAGACAGCTTCAAGGAAGTCGGCGGCCAATGGCTGTTCAGCAGGAAATTCCTCGTCCACGACATTGCAGGCGACATGGGGCTGCTGAACAAGCGCTGACCTCAATTGGTCAGTCGCCCGGATGCGCAGAAGTCGCGAGGCCATTTGAGCCGTGCCTGTCTTGCGCCTGCCGTCGGCGCGTAGCCATAGAGCAATGGCGAGCACGTTTGTGCCCGAAGATGCGCTGGAGCGCATCGGCGCCGTGCAAATCGCGCCAGATCCGAAACTCCCTCACTCGGTCCTAGACATCCGGCCGGCCCAGGCGATGGCCGAATTCATATCCGTGCAAAGTGAGCGACGTGATCTTTTCTGAACCGGGGCAAGGACGCCGCGCCGGGGCCGGTGGGCTATTTCCAAATCTGGTTGAATGCAGGCCAATTTCATTGTCCGGAATTCGGCGGATTCAAGCGCGCAGGCAAAGGCCGCTGCTTGGTATGATTTTCACATCAGACTGAAGAGCGCCTTGGCGCACTTTCACCATCGGGAGGGGGTGTAATGTCGATGATATCCAAGAATTCGATCCACAAAACCGTGACGCGCCGACAGTTTTTGAGAAACTCGGCAGCGGTGGGCATCGGTTTGGCCGCGCCAAGTCTACTGACGACCCGCTCTCGGGCCGCTGAATCTCTTGTCTATATCGGATATGGCGGTTCGACGCAGGACGTAATCAACAAGGTATTCATCGAATCGTTCACCAAGGAAACCGGCATCGAGATCATCTCCAATCCCGGCGCAGACCTGGCCAAGTTGAAGGCGCAGGTGCAGACCGGAAATATCGAATGGGACCTTGTCAATCTTATCGGGCCGCAAGCGTCGGCAGCTGGCAATGATGGGCTGCTGGAGGAGATTGATTATGCGGTTGTCCACAAGAACGGGCCGCTTGAGCGGGGCCAGTCCAAATTCTTCAACACCTATTATTTTTCCCGGGGCGGCATAGGCTTCAATCCCGAGAAATTCCCCGCCGGCAAGCATCCGACCGGTTGGGCGGAATTCTGGGACATCGAACGTTTTCCCGGCAGGCGGGGACTGCGCTCGCGGCCCGAAGACAATTTGGAGATGGCCTTGATAGCAGATGGCATCGCTCCGCGGGATGTCTATCCCATCGATGTCGATCGCGCGTTCGCGTCGCTCGACAAGATCAAGCAGAGCGTTGCGCACTGGATCGCGGAAACGCCCCAGACCTTGTCACTCCTGCAGAACAATGAGGTGGATTTCGTATTCACCTACAGTTCACGCATCGAGGCCGCGCAGAAGCAGGGGTCTTCGGTCGATTTTGCCTACGGGCCGAACTTCCTGACGCCGGGAACGCACGTAATCCCCAAGGGGACAAAGAAGCGCGACATCGCCATGCAGCTTATGGGGCATTTCCTGCGGCCCGACCTGCAAGCCGAATTCTGCAATCAGACCGGTTCCACTCCTATACATCCGGGCGCGGTTCCGCTCATGAAGGCGGAGGTTCAAGCCAATCAGCCGAAATTCGACGATCCAGAAGTCATGTTCGTGGATGTCGACTGGTGGGCCCAGAATTACGTCGAGACGAGCCGTCGCTTTCTCGAGTGGCGCTTGACGTGACGTTCACATCCACCCGGTCGGTGACGGCGTTCGCGTGAGTGCGGCCGAATGATCATATTTGTCCTTCCCATCGCGGCATTCTTTGTCGTTTTCTTCCTGCTGCCGCTCGGGATGGTCGTTCTGGCCAGTCTGTTCGATCCGGTCCTGACCGGGTCGAACTACCAGGAACTGTTCACATCGCTGCTCTACGTGCGAGTTCTGCGTTCGACCCTTGAGATCAGCGGCCTGTCGACGATCGTGACGCTTCTGATCGCCTACCCGGTGGCCTATCATCTCTACAAGCAGCCGCCGCGGCGACGTACAATGCTGATGACGTTGGTCCTGCTGCCGTTCTGGACCAGCATTCTCGTCAAGAGCTTCGCCTTCACCGTGCTGCTAGGGCAGGACGGCGTCATCAATACCATTGCCCGCGCCCTGTTCGGCCCCGAGACCGGATTGAAGCTGCTCTTCAACCGACCGGGGGTTATCATAGGTATGGCTCACTACCTGCTGCCCTTCATGATCTTCGCCATACTGACCAGCCTGATGGCCCAGAATCCGGATTTACGAAGAGCGGCCGAAGTGATGGGAGCGGGCCGGCTGAAGATATTTCGCAGCATCACGCTGCCGCTCAGCCTGCCGGGCGTCGGCGCCGGCTGTCTCATCTGTGTCGTCCTGTCGCTGGGGATGTTTGTGACGCCGGCGCTGCTTGGCGGGCCGAAAGACATGATGCTGGCCAATCTGGTGGAGATGCATATCCGGCAGACGCTGGACTGGGGCTTGGCTGCCGCCCTTACGGTGATGCTGATCGTCATGACGGCGGCATTGAGCGCTCTCATTTCGCGTATCAGGGGCGGGGGGCTGGGAAATCATGGCTGAACGACTTCCCGGCGCCGCATCACTCGCGGAACGCTTCCTTCCACGTATCGGAATCGCGGCGGCCATTTTCGGCTACGTGTTTCTCGTCCTGCCGAGCCTGATCGTCATTCCGATGTCGTTCGGCACAGGAAGCGAACTCGTATTCCCGCCCCGTTCGTATTCGCTCGAACTCTACCGGCAGTATTTCCAGGAATCGACCTGGATGGCTGTCACCGCGCAAAGCGTGAAGGTAGGCCTGGCGACCATGGCCGCGTCGCTAGTATTGGGATTTTCCGCCGCGTACGGGATCACCAGGGCCGATTTCACAGGCAAGGGACCGCTGACGATCCTGCTGCTCAGCCCGATGTTCATGCCCCACATCGCCATTGCGCTCGCGATGTATCTCTACCTGTCACAGCTCGGCTTGGTCGGCACCACTTTCGGACTTGTCGCGGCCCATACCGTGGTTACGGTTCCCTTCGTCATAGTCACCGCCTTCACCGGCCTTCGCTACGTGGACCGCAACCTTGAACTGGCCGCGCAAACGATGGGAGCGGGCAGACTGCGCATCATCTGGAAAGTCGTGCTGCCGCTGGTCGTGCCTTCGCTTGTCGTGGCAGGCCTGTTCGCCTTCCTTCTGTCGTTCGATGAGGTCGTTATTTCCTACTTCATCTCGAGCGTTCAATCGGAAACGCTGCCGGTGAAGATGTACAGCAGCATCCATTGGGAGATTTCTCCGGTTCTCGCGGCGATTTCGAGTCTGCTGACTGTCCTGTCGTTCGGCGCGTGCGTCGCGATGTCCTTGCTGCAAAGGAATGACCGATGACGGAAGCGATGGTCCGGCTGGACGCCGTCGGGAAAGACTATGGCGCCGTGCGGGCGCTGTCTCCCACGTCCCTGGAGATTGCCAAGGGTGAATTCCTGACGCTGCTCGGACCGAGCGGTTCCGGCAAGACCACAATCCTCAACCTGATATCGGGATCGATCGCCGCTTCAGCGGGGACGATCTGGATAGGAGGGCGCAACGTCACCGGATTGCGGCCCAACCAGCGCGAACTTGGCATGGTGTTCCAGAACTATGCGCTGATGCCGCATATGACCGTGTTCGAGAATATCGCCTTTCCTCTCAGGGTGAGGAAATGCTCCGAGACGGAAATAAGGAAAAAGGTGGACGAAGTTCTCGATGTGATCCGGTTGGGCGGCTACGGCGCGCGCAAGCCGAAGGAACTGTCCGGTGGTCAGCAGCAGCGCATCGCCATTGCCAGGTGCCTCGTCTACAATCCGGATCTGATCCTGATGGACGAGCCGCTCGGCGCGCTCGACAAGAAGCTTCGCGATCAGTTGCAGCTCGAAGTTAAGCGCATCCACCGGACACTGGGCGTCACTCTGCTCTATGTCACGCATGACCAGAGCGAGGCGTTGGTCCTGTCCGACCGCATCTGTCTGATGAACGGGGGCCAGGTGGAGCAGATCGGGACCCCTGATGATCTGTATTTCAGGCCGCGGACCGTCTTCGCCGCCGATTTCCTCGGAGAATCCAACATTCTCGACGTTTCTGTCGTCTCCAGTGGAACAGAGGCGAAGCTGTCTACCCGGAGCGGCTTCCAGATAGCGGGCGTTGCGACGTCCTTGTCCGCGCCCACGGCCAAGATCATGATCCGCCCGGAATCCTTCGCCCTCGCAACGGATGGCGAACAGGGGCCGAATACCGTTACCGGTGCGGTGGAAGATGTTACCCTTACGGGTGGTGTCGTCGATATCCAGGTTCGCCTGGGCGATGCCGAGACGGTCAATGTGCGGCGACTGACGACCAGGGATTTCCGTGCGATGGAGCGTGGCCGGCCTATCACGCTCAGCGTCAAGCCAAGCGACGTGATGGTGCTGGAGTGATCGACCGGAATCTCCGGCACATATTGTGCGACGAGCAATGCCCGTCGCACAATTTTTCGGCAAGGTAAGACTATCTATGGAGAGCTCGCGGCGAGCGCGGCCGCTACCCGCCCTGATGTTTCCGCCCCACGAAACTGGGACTGTATTCAGAAGAACCTGTGCACCTGAACGGCGAAGGTCGCGACTTCGGGAGCTTCCTGTTCGAGCCGGGCCGCATTCGCGACGACTGACCTATCGTCGCGAACCCATAGCTCCGCCAGGGCGCTCACCCCGAAGCCGATGAATGGGACGGCACTACTGGGGGCCGCTCCCTGCTCGAGGATAGTATGCGAGATCGAGCCAAGGACGCCATCGAGCTCGGCGATGACGTCCGGCAGGGCGAAGACTCCCCTGTCCCCCGGGACCAGAAGAAGCTGCTTGATCGCGGTTTCGGGTCCGGCCGGCGCCTGCGCCCCACCATCGTCGCTGATCACCCGTGCGACGGCGCCGATGAAAAAAAGGGAATCCTTGTTGCAAGCCGCCATTTCGGGCGAGCCATGCGACAAGCGACGGCTTTCCGGGCTGTCGAAGGCAAGCACGGGAAATCCATCGACGCGGAGCCGGCGTGCCACGTCATTCGTTCCGGGCGCGTCGGCAACTACATGGTTCTGGTCGTATTTGCGCGCGCCGGGCAATTTCGCCGTCAATGGCCCATGAGGATCGAGCCAATGGCTTTTAAATGCGGCGGGCGAAATGTCCTCCCGGCGGCGGATCAAGCTGGTGGATATAATCATTTCGAGGTTTTCGGAAGATTTCTCAACGGCTTGCGGTGGATTTCAGTTAACTGGCAGCCGCCGCCAGGTCGTCGAAGAACGGGTCCGCCGCCACCGCCGGTACTTTCAGGAACTCATCGTGCCAATCGGCCAGTGCCTGACGCCCCGTGCGCCAGTCGAGCGTGCCAAAACGAAAATTCGAGTAGGACAGGGCCGTGCCGATGGCTGCGTGGCCGATCGAGAACGGCGTCGCGATCAGGTCGGGTACTTCGTCGTTCATCCGGTCCAGGACGTTTTGATGTTTGGTCTCCAGCGCGGCGACGAATTCAGGTGACTTCAAGGCGCCCGGCCGGTTCCGCTCCGTGAACCAGGCCAGAAGCAAGTCGATCGTGCCGTGGCCCAGCGCCAAGCGGCGCAACGCCTCCACGCGCGCCTTTCCTTGCTCGGGAAAGAGACGCGGCCCTTGATGGCAGCCGTCGAGATATTCGCAGATGACACGTGAATCATAGATCGCGCTGCCATCGTCGAGAACCAGTGTCGGAATCTTGGTCAGCGGGTTATCCCGCATCAGATCCGGCAACGGTCGGTAGATGTCGACGACCGTGTTCATCAATTTGATGCGCTGAGCCAGACCCGCCCAATGGATCGCAACCATGACAAGACGCACATATGGAGAGCGGTGGGAATAATAGAGTTTCATCGGTCGCATCCTTCGATCGGGCTAGGCTTGGCTCAACACGCGACGCTTTAAGAAGCCGTCGATCGCGTCGGCGATTTCCTCAGGTGTCTCGACCGTCTGGTGATGGCTCGTCTCGATGGTGACGAACTCGACGTCCGGGATGGAACGCATGACGTTGCGCACATATTGGGGGGAGCGGAACACATCTAGCGTGCCGCCGATACCAAGTGCCGGGCATCGCACGGCCTCGACGTAGTGGGCGATGTCCATGTCGATCAACAATTCGTAGTGAGCGACGAAGCTGTGAGGGTCATTGCCGAGCCAGCGCGCCCGGAAGGCGCGGAATCGTTCGGGATCGCGCTCGCGCAACACTGGCGGGTATCCGCTTGCCATCGCACCGTCGACGATGGATTGCATCCCGTCACGCAATACGTTCTGGAGCATGGCGCGCCGGCTGGGCCGATCTTCCGGCTTCATGTCGATCGCCGGACTCATCACGACGACTGCCGACGTCCGTTCCGGAAAACGCGCGGCGAACGCGAAGGCCGTCGCCGCGCCCAGGGCGCATGCCGCGAGCGCCACCGGCTCCCTCAAGCCGAGCGCATCGAGGAGCGCCAGGAGATCGTCGCTCAGCAATTCGACCGACAGTTCGCCGCCTACCTTCGCCGACAGGCCGCAGCCACGCGTATCGTAGCGGAGAACCCTGAACCTCTGCGCAAACCGTGGCGCGACCATATCCCAGTTCTCGATCATGCCTCCCATCTCATGGATCATCACCAGGATGGGGCCGCTCGCGCCATGCAGGTCGTAGCGCAGCGATGTGCCATTGACCTCGATATAGTCCATTTCCGTCCTCCCAGGCTGTGAAGCCCCATAATCACTATTCCGCGGGATGCGGCTTTGTCCGTGCGAGCGGCGCGGTACGCTCGATCGGAAGGCAGAGCAGGATGACGATCGCGACGCAGCCGAGCCCGGCCAAAGCCAGCAGCCCGCCTTCGAAACTCCCGGTCAGCGTCTTGACGTAGCCTACGATGTAAGGCCCGGTGAACCCGGCTACGTTAGCGATGGAATTGATGGCCGCTATGCCCGCGGCGAGGGCCGGTCCGCGCAGGAAGGTGTTCGGTATGGCCCAGAACGGGCCGAGATAGGCAAACATGCCGAAGCCGGCGATCGATATGGCGGTGATCTTTAGAACGGGATCCGACAGCATAGTGGAAACGATCAGGCTGATGACGGCCACCGCGATGGCGATCGCAGTGTGTATCTTACGCTCGCCGCGAGTATCCGAACGCCGTCCCCACCAGATCATGCCAACGGCGCCCACGACATAGGGCAGGGCTGCGACGAAGCCGGTCGCAAAGGCGGACAGGCCGAAGCCGGATATGATCTGCGGCAGAAAAAAGCTGACGCCGTAATTCGTGATGACTGCTCCGAAGCACACGAGACCGAGGGCCAGGACCCTGGGGCTTTTGAGAGCCGCGGCGATGCTGTGGTGGCCGCCCGCGTCCTCCTTGTTCTCGGCATCCATGCGGGCCTGCAGCCAGTTGCGCTGGTCCGGTTCAAGCCATCCCGCTTCCGCGGGCCTGTCGGTCAGATACCAGAAGACAATCACCGACAGCACGATCGCGGGCACCGCTTCGATGATGAACAGCCATTGCCAGCCGGTAAATCCGAGCATGCCGTCCATTCCAAGAATTATCCCAGAGAGAGGGGCTCCAATCACTGTCGAGAGCGGAATGGCTACCATGAAATAGCTGGAGATGCGCCCACGATATCCGGCAGGGAACCAGAGAGACAGATAGAAGACGACCCCCGGGAAAAAGCCGGCTTCGGCAATGCCGAGCAAAGCCCGCAGGATGTAGAAACTGGTCTCGCCGGTCACGAATGCCATGGCGCCCGAGACCAGGCCCCAGGTCAGCATGATCCGCGCGATCCAGCGCCTCGCGCCCACCTTTTCCAGTATGATGTTAGAAGGCACCTCGAACAGGGTGTAGGTGATGAAGAATATCCCGGCGCCGAAACCATAGGCCGCTGCCGAGAGGCCGAGGTCAGCGTTCATTCTTATCGCGGCGAAACTGACATTGACGCGATCGAGATATGCGATGAGATAAGCTGCGCTCAGCAGCGGAACCAGGCGCCACGTCACACGCGCCATCGTGGCTTGTTCCTGTTCCATGCCTTCCTCTCGGTGTCGCAACCGTTCATCCCGCCGGCTACGTGATCTTCGCGGAGTCAAGCCATGCCACCGCCACGATCGCAGCGTTGGGCTTCTGCCCTGAAGCACGGCCAGCTTGTTTGAAGTGCCGGGGCGAATGCTTGCACGGCTGTCTTGAGCGGACAATAAATCTTGCCGGTAATTTCAATGGATGAAAGGGCGCGAGCATAAGCGATCCCTGTCGCCGCAAACGGCAAGCGCGGTTTGCTTTAATCCACGTCCCTCAATCGCCGAACAGTTCGAAATCTGGTTCTGTTGCAACGTTTTGAATACCGGCACTGCGGCAAGGATTTTTGATGCCTACTCTGCCGGTCGAACCCCACGAGACCTAGCTGGTGATCTCAACGCGATGGGATAGCGCCGCCACGAGGAACACGCTGGAACGGCTCCACCATCAATGGAAATGCCCAACGCGGGGTGGGTCTGCTCTTTAACGAACTCTACGTTGGTCGAATTATTTGGAACAAGATCCGAATGGTGAAAAACCCCGATACTGGCAAGCGCGTCTCCAGGCCAAATCCGAAGGACCAGTGGCAGACGAAAGAAGTTCCGCATTTGCGGATTGTCGATGACGAAGTTTGGCAGAAGGCACAGGCACTCAAAGCCGCGAGGGTGAATGCATCCACTCATATCAAGCGTCGCCCGACGCACCTGTTGTCCGGTCTGCTTCGCTGCGGCATCTGCGGATCGGGCATGTCGGTTCACGATCGTGATAAGACGGGCAAAACGCGTATCAGGTGCTCGGCAGTTCGTGAAAGCGGGAGCTGTTCCAACCGGCGCATTATTTACCTGCCCGAGATCGAGAGGGCGGTCCTCGACGGCATGCGCGAGCAGTTGAAAGCGCCGGACCTGATCGAGGCATACATCCGCAAATACAACCAAGAGCGCCGAGATTTGGCGGCACAGGCGAATTCGATGCGCACATCGCTGGAAGGTAAGCGCGATCGGGTAGAAGGCGAACTTCAGCGCATGATCGATCTTGTGATCAGAAGCGTAATTGCTGAAGAGGATGCCAAGCACCGGATCGCAGAACTCAAAACACAGCGTTCTCTGATCGAGGGGCAAGTCTGCGGCCTCGATGAGCCACCATCAACTGTGGCTCTCCACCCGGCCACCTTGCAGCGGTATGTCAAAACCGTCGATGGTCTTTCAAATGCGTTGGCTGACCACGCGACAGCTCCAGATGACCGTGGCCCGCTCATCCAGGTCGTGTCCCCACAGGTGGTGTAGCTCGGCGGTTACGAAGCCGCTCGCGAGCGCGCCGTTAGTCGCGCCGTAGCGA
>NZ_VFUH01000021.1:0-83542 GCF_006440475.1 Mesorhizobium sp. B2-6-1 | reverse complement strand
CCGCCTTCTTTCGCAGGTGCGCCTTGAGTTTTGAGTAGGCCATCTCGATCGGGTTGAGGTCGGGCGAGTATGGCGGCAGGAACAGGAGCCAGCCTCGCCGTGGATAACATAGTCCTGACCGCCGGCGCGTCCTGACCTTTCAGGAGATGGACCCTATTCGCCCGGCTTAACCAGCTTGCCCTCTTCCGCCTTGTGGTAGAACTGACTTGCCACGAGCCAGCCCTTGAGCGGCCTTAACGGCGGAATGCAGGTGGCAAAGACTATGGGGATCGAAACAAAGGCATGGAACCAGATGGACGGCTCGTAGGTCACTTGCGCCCAGACGGCGAAGAGCACGGAAGGGACGCAGGCGAAGCAGATCACGAAAAAGGCGGGGCCGTCCGCCGGATCGGCGAAAGAGTAGTCAAGCCCGCAAACTTCGCATTTTGGCGCGAGCTTCAGAAACCCGTCGAACAGCCGGCCTTCTCGGCAACGGGGGCAACGGCCACGAATTCCGACCTGCCAAGGCTCGAGCGGAGGATAGTGCGCGTCATCGTGCATGATTGTCACTCCAGACACCTCGGTCGGCACAGATTCTGCCTTGAGGCCACGGATACATACTAGTATCATTGTCGTATGCATACAATGCGACAAAATGTATGGCTTCGAATTGAAGGCGGGGCGGGATGACTGGCGACGGCGATCTCGGATGGCTCCCGGCTTCGATGGAGGGCTCCGGACACATCTATCTCAGGATCGTCGACGCGCTTGCCGACGCCCGCTCGAGCGGCCGCCTGCAGCCGGGTGACAGATTGCCGCCCCAACGTGAGCTGGCTCGGTTGCTGGGCGTCGACCTGACCACAGTCACAAGGGCGTTCAGCGAAGCCCGCCGCCGCAATCTCATCGACGCAGCCGCGGGGCGGGGCACCTTCGTCACACCGGGGGAGGCCGAGGAGCCGATCCTGGACCTGAGCATGAACATCCCGCCGGCGCCTGCCGGCCTCAGCCTGCCGGCGTCGATTCGTAGCGGCATAGACGGATTGCTGCGTCGTTCCAGTGCAGAGGCCCTTCTATCCTACCACCCCGGGGCCGGCTCGCCGGCGGAGCGTGCCGCTGGTTCTGCATGGCTCGCCACAGCTGGCGACAGGCTGCCGGTCGATCGGGTGGTTGTCGGTTCGGGCGCGCAGGCGCTGCTGGCCGCCGTTGTTCTGTCGCAAACCCGCGAGGGCGATACCGTACTCACGGATGCGCTGACCTATCCGGGCCTGATCGCGCTCGCCAAGACGACGAAGCGCGACCTTGCCGTGGTGGAAGGTGACGATCAAGGCATGCGGCCGGACTATCTCGAGGAGGCGGTGCGGCGGCACAGCGCCCGTGTCCTCTATCTCAACCCGACGCTGCACAATCCCTCGACGCTCATCGTGCCGGAGGGACGACGTCGCGACCTGGCGCGGGTGGCGGGCAGGCTCGGCCTGATCATCGTCGAGGACGACCCCTACCGTCCGCTGCTTCCCGCCTCTCCGCCGAGCTTCCTCAGCCTGGCGCCCGAGCGGACCATCCATGTGGCGACGATGGCGAAATGCGTCTCACCGTTCCTGCGCACCGCGTTCCTCGTCGGGCCGGGCGCCGAGGCCGTCGAGCGGATTGCCGCGGCAATCCGTGGAACGACGATGATGGCCCCGCCGCTGATGACGGGCCTCGCCTGCGAATGGATAAGAAGTGGCTTCGCCGGTGAGATCACCGCCGCGGTGCGCGCCGAAGCGCAGGCAAGGCAAGAGGTGGCGCGAAAAATCCTGCCGGGAGGCTTCGCCGCGTCGGGATCGAGCCTGCATCTCTGGTATGCACTTGAAGGGCGGCTGAGCTCCCTGGACCTCGCCGGTCTCGCACGACGCCGAGGATTGGCCCTCAGTCCGGCCGAGGAGTTTTCCGTTGTGCCCGGCATCGCCAATGGCGTGCGCCTGGCACTCGGCGCGGTGTCCAGCCGGGAAAGGCTTGCGCAGGGGCTGCGCAGCCTCGTCTCGATCCTTGCGGGTGGCTCGGGACACTCGTCCGCTCCAGTCTGACGCAACCGACTGGCGTACGTGTGGGGTCTGCATTGAGGCGAAAACTGCGTTCAAATTAGTCGACCGTGAACTATCCGGAAGCCGTTGATCTGGCCTGTTGATTGAGGCGGATAGCGGCTTTGGAATTGCAGGTTTAGCGGTTTGTGGGGGCTGTTTTCCTGCAATTCGGTTTTACGATTCCCTTGTGCCGCGGAGCGTGATTCACTCGGTTCGGCGGCGGCGAATCGAGGGGACGGCGAGTGTCCAGGCCACGCGAGAAGCGCGAGACGGGAGAGCAGGACCTGTTCCGCTCCAGGCTCGATCAGATTATCAACATGAAGCACGAGCTGGTGCGGCTGGCGCAGGCGATCGACTGGCCGATGCTGGAGGAGCGTTTTGGCGCCGTCTATTCGGACGGCCCTGGCATGCCGCCACTGCCGACCCGGCTGATGGCGGGGCTGGCGATCCTCAAGCACACCTTCAACCTGTCAGACGAGGTGCTGTGCGAGCGTTGGGTGGAGAACCCCTACTTCCAGTATCTCACCGGCGAGACGTTCTTTTGCCATACGCTGCCATTCGACCGCTCGTCGATGACGCGCTGGCGCAGCCGCATGGGCGAAGAGCGGATCATGGCGCTGTTGCAGGAAAGCCTCAGCCTTGCGGTCAAGACCGGGGCGATGAAGCCGGCCGACACGCGCCAGGTCATCGTCGACACCACCGTGCAGCCGAAGAACGTGATGTTCCCGACCGACGCCAAGCTCATCCACCGGGCGCGCGAGCAGCTGGTGCGGCTGGCCAAGAGGAAGGGGCTCAATTTGCGCCAGAGCTATGTGCGGGTCGGCAAGCTGGCGCTGATCAAGCACCAGCGCTATGCCCACGCCAAGCAGTTCAAGCGGGCCAACAAGGCGCTGCGCAAGCTCAAGACCTATCTCGGCCGGACCATTCGCGACATCGGTCGCCAGATTGCCGGCGATGCGGGGCTGGACGCGCTGTTCAAATGGCCGCTCTACCAGGCCGCCACCGTTCTCGAGCAACGTCAGCGCCAGCGCGGCCGCAAGATCTACAGCCTGCACGCGCACGAGGTGGAATGCATCGGCAAGGGCAAGGCGCACATGCCCTACGAGTTCGGGGGGAAGGTGTCGGTGGCCACCACGCTGAAGCGCTCCAAGGGTGGCCAGTTCGCCTTGCATGCAAAAGCACTGCCCGGCAATCCCTATGACGGCCACACGCTGGCAAGCGTCATCCCCGACATGGAAAAGACCATCGGCAACGAGATCGGCCGCATCCTCGCCGACGCCGGCTATCGCGGCCACAACGCACCCCACAGCCACAAGTTCAGGGTCTTCACCGCCGGCCAGAAGCGCCGCGTCACCTCGGCCATCAAGCGCCAGATGCGACGGCGCTCGGCGGTCGAGCCCGTCATCGGCCACATCAAGGGCGAACACAGAATGGGCCGAAACTACCTCGCCGGCCAGCAGGGCGACGCCGTCAACGCCATCCTGGCCGCCGCCGGCTACAACTTCTCCCTCCTGCTCAGATGGTTCAGGCAGCTTTTGTGGCTTCTCATCGCAGCCCTCCAAAGTCTGCCAAACGAGATCGAAGCCTGACCAATCTCATTGTTCACGGTCGACAAATTAGTCGATCGATTTTTCAGCGAAGCCCGGGAGACGGCGATGCACGAACCCGGCCTGCTGTCTCAATCGATGACAGCCTCTCGCAATAGTTCCTATGCGCTGGAAGTTACCGGAAAGAACGCCGAACAGATAGTAGCAGTGAAGGCGGCTATCCGGTTGGCCATCCAAAATCGATCCCAACGCGCTCTGGCGAGCGCTCAGACAGAAACTTGCATTCTAAGGGACGCTGGCTGCTCCGTCGAGATCACGATCCAGTTTGGTCTCGATGCCGACGCGATCGTTCGACGGATCGAGCAGCTGCGGCGCGAAGCCATCGATGTACCCTTCCGGATCGGCGTGCCAGGGCCGCCTACGCCGGCATGCTTTTGAGGTTCGCCCGGCAGTTCGGCGTCGTCGTTTCGCCCGAAATCGCCCACCGATATGGCTTGCCGCTCACCAGCCCGCTGCAACGCGTTGGGCCAGAACGCTTTCTCGAACACCTCCATCGCGATGCGACAGCTGCTTCATTTTGGGCAGCGGGATTTTGTCTGCTGGCTTGGAGGTTTGCGCACCAAGAATGATGAATGATGATGACAGTCATTGGAAGCAACGAGGGACGATGCCGATGGTTAGCATCATGCTGTTGTCGTCCGATCTAAGCGGGTCTCTACGCAAAGGCACAATTTGCCGAGCTAGTGCAACCCGGGCGGTGAAGACATTCGGCGGGAAGGATCTTATTATCAAGGATCGTGGCATGTTCTCGACCCTAAAGCGTCATGGTTCTCGGGCGAGACCTGAGCAAGGCGATCAGGTTCAGGCACGAAAACCGACCGTCGGGGGGCAACCCGATGATCAAGATTGTGACAAGGAAAGTCTGCTTCCGCCCGACGACGTCGCCCAACCGGCCAAATCGATCGCGATGGGGCCTGAGTCCTAAAGATCGAGCGGTCATGCTCTGTCGATCACTGGGCTCGGCGCATGGGACGAAAAGAATCGCGCTGCCTGTGGTTTGTCGAAATGGCTCCTGGGAAGCTTGGCTGAACAGACGTGATCGCACCGATTGGCACTTGCTACCTGTCGCTTTGCCGCCACGGTTTGCGCCCAAACTGAGACAAGAATCATAAGAAACGTTCAAGTTCCTCGACGGGCGGCAACCAGGGTCAGCTCGGCCAAGCTGACCCAAGGATGATCGAGCAGAAGTTCTGGCGGACATAGTTCATGTCCTTCAGCGCCAGGACGTCAGCCTTCACATTCCCGAACGTCGTCAATGGCTTCTTGATAATGCCGTTGGCGAAGTGATCTATGATGTTCTCCTTGAAGTTCGTCTCGCGCGGATGATGGACGCACACATCGTCGCGCTGCTCATGCGTGAAGTCGTGATAGGCGATGCCGAGCACGTCCATTTCCACGCCGGCTGTCACCAGCCCTATTGTGGGTCGCATATGCTCGGGGATGCCGGGCGTTGTATGGAGCGCGATGGCAGTCCAGACGTCCTCGATATCGCGCTCCGGCACGCCGTAGCTCTTCATGAAGTCCCGCGCGGCATTGGCGCCGTCGACTTCGAAGCGGAGGTCAGGGCTCGCATATTTCTCGGTGACGCCCATGTCGTGGAACATGGCGCCGAGGTAAAGCAGCTCCGGATCAAACTTCAAGCCGCGGCGCTCGCCCGTTAGCGCGCCCCAGAGGAAGACGCGGCGACTGTGGTCAAAGAGCAGGTCGTCTTCGGTATCGCGCACGAGCTGTGTGGCGGCCCGCGCGATAGCGCTGTCAGGCACGCGAATTTCGGCGATGATCTCAGACATGGAACAATCTCCTTCGTTGGGCAGCCGGCCGGCGGGGCTTGTCGGCATTACGCTACAAGGCCCTGCTTCGGGCAACGAAGGTGATCGTGCGGATCAGGACAACCGCACGTCGTTTGCTGACAATGCCCGCCTGAGCCTTCGCGTCTCCACGAACAGCAGCTTCACCTCAGCCGGTTCGCGATCTATTCCGATTCCGCCTGCCGAAAGCTGGCGCGATATTGGATGGGAGTCACGCCGATACGGGTGGTGAAGACAATCCTCATCCGGTCCGCGGACCCGAAGCCGCAATCGAAGGCGACGGCTTTCAGTTGCCCGTCGCTTCCTTCCAGCATGCTGCGCGCCGCATCGACGCGAGCGCGCTCGATGAACTCATGCGGTGTGATCCCAGTCGCCTGCACGAAATGCCGGGCCAGATTTCGTGGGCTCATGCCGACGACGCCGGCAAGCGACTCCAGCGTGTGGCGATCCCCGATATTGCCCATCACATGATCCTGGATGCGTGCGATCGACGATTCCGGATCGGCGGGTGCGATGAGATAGGGACTGAACTGCGACTGCCCGCCCTGGCGCTGCGCCACCACGACCAGCCGCTTGGCGATCTTTAGCGCCGTTTCCGCGCCGTGCCGCTGCCCGACCAGCGCCAAGCCCAGATCTATCCCCGCAGTCACACCGGCCGCGGTGATCAGCCGCCCATCGCGCACATAGATTAAGTCCGGTTCGACTCTTGCCTTGGGGAACCTGGCCGCCAGAACCTGCGCATCCTGCCAATGGGTTGTAACGCGTCGACCATCCAGGAGGCCGGCATAGCCAAGGACAAAAGCCCCGGTGCAGATTGATCCATAAACGCTCGAGCGCCACGGCAACTCCTTGACCCACTTGATCAGGTACGGTTCGGGCTCCATTTCCGGCGGCGTCGGCGTGCCGGCCACCAGAATGATGTCGAAGCCTCCTGCCGCTTCTTCGAAGGTCAGGTCAGCTACGAGCTGCATCCGGTTCGACGCGCGTAGTGGATTGCGGTGACCGGCAACCAATACGGTCTCATAACGGTCGGCACTGTCGAGAAACGTGTTTGCCTCGCTGAACACGTCCATTGGCCCTGCCGCATCCAGGGCCTGGACACCCTCATAGACGACGATCGCGACAAGTTGTATCGGCACCTTTTACGGCCTCTCCAGTCGGATGCCGTACTATGCAGGTAGTTGGGACACTGAAAAAGGCCTAGCTCGGTCCGGGAAGCAACCGACCGAATATTCGTGCATCCGGGACTGACCAGAATATGGATTTCATTGGCCGATTTTGCTCTCCGGCCGCCCCTGAGTGACCCATACTGGCCAAAAAAGTCGTCGCGGCGACAGGCGAGTTTGTCGCGCCGCTATTGTGCTCCCGGCGCCTTGTCTGGCGACGCGCGGCACCATAGGAGCGCAACTTGTCGGTAATCATCCGCTTCGGCGCGATGCCCTGCTTATTCAGAAGCCGGATCAGAAATTGCTTGGCAGCCTTGGTGTTGCGGCGAGCCTGGACGATCTCGTCAAGCACATAACTGTCTTGATCTACGGCGCGCCAGGTCATGCCGAATGTCGAACATCGATCGCATAAAGGCCTGAATAACCGAGCAGAGAATTCACATGTGCCGTTGCGAAAGCGGGAGCGAACGATGCAGCGGTTCCGATCGCCCGGAAGCCTGCAACGCTTCGTCTCGATCTTCTCCGCCATCCGAAATCTCTTCGTCCCACCCCATTCACAACCATCCGCATTCCAAATTCACCTGCATCGCCTTCAAGCGATCGCGGAATGGGAAGCTGTGTCTGGAACTGTGGTCTGAAATCCATCCGCGATGGCCAACGCATTCAGCGCGCCCGAACGTAAGTTAAGGTGACATCGCCCGCGGAACTGGTCCTCGAACTGCGGCGCCACGAACCGCTGATGTTTTGGTCGCACCCGAAGCTATGTGCGAAGATGGCAGTGACCCGCCGGCGGGGCGCGTGCACGCCCGCACCGACACCCTGGCTCTATTGATGGCTCATACCCAAAGCTGTCAACGAAGTCCCGTTCGGCGTCGATCAGCCGAACGAGGCGGATTCAAATTGAGATGAAAACTACGACTGAAAGCGACCTTTAACAATTCACATCATGGAATTGAAACCAGAAAAGTCAGTTTTAGTCGGGTAAACCGTTAATTTTAGTGATAAAGTTAGCGACAATCCAATCACGCGTACATAATACTGCAAGTTTCTTTTCCGAATTAGATCTCTCAATCAAATAGAACGAGAAATTTGATTTCTTCCGTTCCGGGAAAGGCGCGACCAATGTGCCGGACTCCAGATAATGACGACAGGTCACGCTGTCGCCCATAGCCACTCCAAATCCATTGACGGCCGTTTCTATCATCGCGAAATCGTTGCCCATGTAGTGCCGCATTCGCGGCAATTCGTTCATGTTGATGGAAGAGAGCCACGAATCCCATTCATTGTCGTCAATGGCGTAGAGCAGCGGCACGTTCCTAAGATCGGCCGGCGAATGCAATCCCGCCGCAACCGACGGACTGCAGACCGGAAACAGGTCGACCTCGCTTAACAAGGTCGTGCGCCGGTTTTCCCATATGCCGGTGCCATAGCGGATGCACAGATCCACATCCGAGCCAATGACCGCCTTCCACGAGGTCGATGAGCGCAAGCCTAGCCGGATTCCGGGATGTTTCAAAAGGAACGGGCCGATGTTCTTGACCAGCCAGAGGGCCGTCATGGCAGGCGGGCAGCTGACCACGACTTCGCCGCGGATTTCGGGCGTATCGAGATTTGCCACCGCATCGGCGATCAGGTCAAAGCCCTCCCGCAGCGAACTCATCGTGCGCAAGCCGGCAGGCGTCAGCGTAAAACTGTTACCGCGCCGATCGAGCAACGTCACACCGGTGTAAGCTTCGAGTGCTTTTATTTGGTGGCTTACGGCGCTCTGGGTAACACCCAGCTCTTCGGCTGCCCGCGTGATCGAGCCTTGCCTGGCCGTCGCCTCGAACGCGCGCAGCGAATTCAGCGGCGGCAGATGGCGATGGTTTCTCAGCATTAGTTTTTCTCAGGTTCAAGGATGCGAAACTTTCGCTTGCGCTGTTTCCCTTGTCGAGACCATAAATTTGCATGGGCTAAGATCGATGGCTCGCCCAGATTTGGCGTAGCGCCTTATCGCCATAGATTTCCATGATCGGTTAAGGAAACTGTCGGTGCGTGTTCTGTTGATAAATCCAAACAGCAACCGCATTTTTACCGATTTGATGGATCGCAACGTCGAGCCGCTCCGCGCCGGCCGCGCTTACCAGATCGATTGTGTGACGCTTGAAGGCACGCCGCCGGGCATTGAAACGCAAAGAGACATAGACAGTGTAATCGAACCGCTTTGCAGGCTGGTCGTGGCAGAAGCGCGGCACACCGACGCCTTCGTCATCGGCTGCTTCGCCGATACCGGCCTCTATTCAGCCCGCGAGGTGACGGCCAAACCAGTACTCGGCATCTGCGAATCCGGGCTATCGACTGCGCTCAACCTGGGCGAGCGTTTCGGCGTAGTATCGACGTCTTCGGAATCCCGTAATGCCGAATTGAGGCTGGTGCGGTCTTATGGCCTGTTGGAGCGCTGCGTCGGGTTCGAACCCGTGGACGTACCAGTGGCGGACATACCGACCAGCGCTACCGCGAAAGCGCGCGTGCTCACTGCGGCAACGCGGCTCAAGGCTCTCGGCGCCGATGTGCTCGTACTCGGTTGTGCCGGCATGGCACCTTACAAATCGCTTCTGCGGGAAACCTTCAAAATCCCTGTGGTCGACCCGAGCGTCAGCGCCGTAGCCATGGCGATCGGCATCGTCTCATTGGCGACCGGATGAGCGCTATGCAAACGTTCAGCGAGCGGCTGCGTGCCAATTACGACAGCATGCTCGATCTCGACGGCTTCTCCGGCGAGCGGTTGGCAAGCCGACTTTCGGCCATTGCCGAGATCGGCCTCACCGCGGATGGCGGTTCCTGCCGGCTCGGCTATTCGAAGGAAGAAAAGCAGGCGAAGGATCTGGTGTGCGAGTGGATGCGTTCGCTTGGGCTCGCCGTCCGTTCCGATACCGCGGGCAATTGCTTCGGCCGTCTTTCCGGCAAGAACGATGGCCTGCCCGTCGTCCTTTGCGGATCGCATATCGACACGGTGCCGAATGGCGGGCATTTCGACGGCGTGCTGGGCGTCCTGCTTGCCCTTGAGGTGGTGGAGATGTGGAAGGCCACGGGCTATGAGCCCGAGCGCCCCTATGAAATCGTCATTTTCTCCGAGGAGGAAGGCAGCCGCTTCAATGTCGGCTTCGTCGGCAGCACCGCGATGATGGGCGCGCTTCCCGAAGGCAGTTTCGGATCGCTGCGCGACCATGAGGGGTGCTCCTTTACCACCGTCGTTGAGGAAGCCGGCCTGACGCTTGCCCGCTTCCCCGAAGCACGGCGCGACGCCGCTGAGATCTCCGCCTTTGTCGAAGTCCATATCGAACAGGGGCTGGTGCTGGAAAGACAGGGGCTTCCTGTCGGCATAGTCAGCGGCATTTGCGGGCTGGTCGCGCTGGAAGTAACGGTCAAGGGACTGGCAGGCCACGCCGGGGCGACGCCTATGCCCTACCGCCGTGACGCTCTTGTTGCGGCAAGCCGCATCGTGTCGGCGGTCAGCGACCTGCCCTGCCGGTTCAGCGATACGGCGGTGGCCACAGTCGGCCAGCTTAATGTCTTCCCCAACGGGGCCAATGTCATTCCCGGCGAAGTCCGTTTCAGCATCGACATCCGCGATATCGTGGCGGAGCCGCTGGACAGGCTGGTCGAGCGGATCATCGAAGTGGCAGGCGAAATTGCCGGCGCGAGCAATGTGGAACTGTCCTGGACGAAGACGCTGTCTCTCGCCCCCACGCCCGCGGACGACCGGTTGCACGCACAGCAGGGTGCAGCGATGCGTGAGATCAACCTAGCGCCTTTCGAACTGCCGAGCGGCGCCGGCCACGACGCCATGCTTCTGGGCGCCTGCCTGCCAATCGCCATGTTCTTCGTGCGCAGCCAGGATGGCATAAGCCACAATCCGCGCGAATTCTCGTCACTCGACGATTGCGCGACCGCCGCGCGGGCACTCTCGCGCTTTGTCACCAAGCTTGTTTCCGAAACCGCTTCTTCCTGATTTCAAGGGTACGACCATGTTCGATCTGGCTATAAAGCGTGCGCATATCGTCGGCGAAAGCCGCGTCGACTACGGCAATCTCTACATCAAGGACGGCAAGTTCGCCGCGCTCAGCTCCGAAGAGCTTCCGGCGCGTGAGTCCGTCAATGCCGATGGAAGGATCGTCTTTCCAGGCGGCGTCGACCCGCATGTCCATTTCAACGATCCGGGCCTTACGGCCGGCGAGGATTTTCAAACCGGATCAATGGCGGCGGTCGCCGGCGGCATAACCACCGTGTTCGAAATGCCGCTCACCAATCCGCTGACCGCCGACGAGCCTTCCTTCCTGCTCAAGAAGGGTGAGGCCTCCAGAAAGTCGGTCGCCGATTTCGGCCTCTATCTCGCGCTTACGCCTGACAACTGCAAGAGTGTGGGCGAGTTGATGGCGCTTGAGCCGATTGCGTTCAAGGCGTTCATGTCTTATTCGCCGGAGATCCCGATGGTGAAGGACGGGGAGCTGCTTGCCGGCATGCGCGCGATCCGCGCCGCCAACAGCCGCATCGCCGTGCACTGCGAGAACAATGACATCATCACCTTCCTGACGGCCCAGCTCAAGGAAGCCGGCCGTGACGGTCCGCGCGCCTATACGGAAAGCCGCCCCGATTATTCGGAATGGGAAGCCGTTCAGCGCGCCGTGACGCTGGCCAAGCTTGCCGGCGTGCATCTCCATGTCGTCCACTCCTCGACGCCGGAAGGCGCGCGCATCGTGGCGGAAGCCCGCCAGCAGGGCCACCCGATCAGCGTCGAGACTGCCCAGCATTTCCTGTTTCTCGACGCCGACGATTTCGAGCGGGTCGGTCCGTTCGCCCAGTGCAATCCGCCGCTGCGCGCGCCCGGCAATGACGACAAGCTCTGGGAGGCTATGCGCAACGGCCAGATCGACTGCGTCGGCACCGACCACGCGCCCTATACGATCGAGGAGAAGCTGCGCGGCAACGGCTCTGTCTGGGCGACACCGGCCGGCATGAACAACATCCAGAGCGCTATTCCGCTAATGATCGGCGAGGGCATCAAGCGCGAAATCCCCCTCACCCGGCTGGCAAGGCTGTTTGCGACGGCGCCGGCGCAACTCTTCAACGTCTACCCGAAGAAGGGTGCGATCACGATCGGCGGCGATGCCGACATGTTCCTGTTCGATCCGTCCGAGGAATGGGTGGTCGATCCCAAGCTGACATTCTACAAGCAGAAATGGACGCCGTTCGAAGGCGTGAAGGTGAGCGGACGCATCAAGCGCACCTGGGTTCGCGGCACGGTCGTCTATGAGGACGCAGCGCCCATGGGCCGCATCGTCGTGGAGCCCGGCTTCGGCCAGTTCATTCCCGGCCGGACGGGCAACGCCATGTTCGGCATTCCAGGCAGCGACGCAGCCTGAGCATGATCCCGAAAAGTGGCAACCGGTTTTCGGAAAAGACCATGCTCAAACGATGAGCTTGAGCATCGCATTTGTAGTGGCATAGACAATCGGCAGGAAAACCCGCCGCACCAATGAAGGGGAATAATGCTATGAGCGAGACAAGAACGGCACCTGCCCATGCCGTCTCCAACGGCTGGTCGCGGCGGGCCTTCCTGGCGATGGGCGCCGGCGGCTTGAGTTTGCCTTTCCTGGGCGGTGGCCGGGTTCTGGCGGCCGGCAAGGATACGCTGGTCGTCGCGTCCGGCGCCGACGCCGTGACGCTCGACCCGGGCGTCTCGTTCGACGGACAGTCGCCCCTTTTGTGGCGCGGGGTCTACGAATCCCTGTTCGACTACAAGGCCGACACGCTTGAATTCGCTCCCCTGCTCGCCGAAAGCTACACGGTCTCCGAGGACAAGAAGACGTATACTCTCAAGATCAGGCAGGGCGTGAAGTTCACGGATGGCGAGGCCTTCAACGCCGCGGCGGTGAAGTTCAACATCGAACGGCAGATCAAGATCAAGCAGGGCATCGCCTTTGCTCTCGGCCCCATCATCTCGATCGAGACGCCGGACGAATTCACCGTCGTGCTTCAGCTGAGCGCGCCATCCGACGGCTTCCTCTCAGCCTTCGCCGCCCTTGACACGGTCAAGATGATTTCCCCGAAGGCGATCCGCGACAACGAAAAGGACAATGACAGCGCTCAAGCCTGGCTGCGCGACAATATGGTGGGCACCGGCCCCTACAAGATGCATTCCTATACGCAGTCGCAGCAAGCCGTGCTGGAGCGCAATGCCGACTACTGGCGCGGCTGGGACGGCGACCATTTCCAGCGGATCATCGTGAAATATGTTCATGAAGCCAGCACTGAGCGGCTTGTGCTCGAACAGGGCGAAGTGGATGTCGCGCTGTTCCTGCCCGACGACGTCGTGGAATCGCTGGAAGGCAAGCCCGGGCTCGTCATCACCGACGTGCCATCCTACAACCTCTATTACCTGGCCTTGAACTGCAAGAAAGGGCCGACCGCCGACCCCAAGGTTCGCCGGGCGATCGCCTATGGTTTCAACTACGACGCCTTCATCAAGGACATCCTGCGCGGCAAGGCCAAGCAAGCGCATGGCCCGATCCCGAGCACGTTTGTCGGCTTCGCCCCCGACACGCCGGTCTATACTTACGACATCGAGAAGGCCAAGGCGCTGCTAGCGGAAGCCGGCCATCCCGGCGGCGGCTTCAAGCTGAAATACACCTATGAAACCGGGTATTTCTGGAAGCGGCCGCTTGGCGAGTTGTTCCAGTCGAACATGAAGGATCTCGGCATCGAGGTCGAGATCCAGGAACTGTCGCCCGCGGCCTGGGCCGGGCTGCTGTCCAACCCCGATACAGCCGAGCATTGCTACGGCGTCGTCTGGTGGCCGACGCTGGCCACGCCTTACGACTATATGTGGTCCCTGTTCCATACCGCGGCGCAGGGCAATGCCGGATACAACTGGGGCTACTACTCCAATCCGGAGGTCGACAAGCTGCTGGATGCCGGCACTATCGAGCCCGACGAGAAGAAGCGCTTCGAGCTCTATGCCAAGGCGCAGAAACTGCTGGTCGCGGACTCGCCGGCGCTGTTCATCTACGAAAAGAACTATCGCCTGCCGATGAGCGACAAGCTGAAGGGCTTCGTGTTCAACGGCATGAGAACCGAGACGCTGGATTTCTATGCCTTGCATAGTGCCTAAGCTCGGGTCAGGCAAGACGATACGGATGGCCGCCGGCGCCTCGGCGGCTATCTTCTGCATATCTTATGGAGGCGGCGGACCGGACCAACGTTTCGAATGATCGGATTTATCGTCAAACGCCTGATTCTGATGGTGGTTGTACTTGTGGGCATCGGCGCGATGACTTTCGCGCTGACCCATATCGTGCCCGGCAATCCGGCGCGCCTGATGGCGGGCCAGCATGCAACCGAGGAACAGGTCCGCGCGCTGGCAGAGCGCTATGGGCTCGACAAGCCGGTGCTGGCCCAGTTCTGGATCTATATGACCGGCCTCCTGCATGGCGATCTCGGCATGTCGCTGACCTACCGCCGGCCAGTGCTTGACGATTTGCGCCAGTTCCTGCCCGCAAGCATCGAGTTGACGCTGGCGGCAGTCCTGCTCGTCGTCTTTATCGGACTGCCCGTCGGCCTGATCGCCGGCGTCCGGCGCGGCAAGCCGCTGGACCATATTCTGCGCTTCCTCACCGTGGGCGGCGTGTCCATGCCGATCTTCTGGCTCGGCATCATCCTGCAGATCTTCTTCTACAAGCAGCTTCAGTTGCTGCCGATCGGCGGCAGGTTGGGGATAGCCGACATCGAACCCAACCAGGTCACCGGCTTCTACCTCATCGACACACTGCTCGACGGCGACTTTGATGCCTTCAAATCGGTGCTGGTGCATCTCATCCTGCCGGCCTCGACGCTGGCCGTCGGCAGCATCGCGGTGATCTCGCGCATGATGCGCGCATCCGTCATCGAAGTCCTTGATGCCGACTACGTCCGCACCGCGCGCGCCAAGGGCCTGTCGGGCGGCCGGGTGCTGAGGCGGCATGTGTTCCGCAACGCGCTTGTTCCCACCACCACGGTGCTTGGGCTGCAGATCGGCGCCCTGCTGGCCGGCAATGTGCTGGCCGAGGTCGTGTTTAACTGGCCGGGCATCGGGCTCTATGCGGTCAACGCGATCAAGAACCTCGACTATCCCGCGATCATGGGCGTAACCCTCATTGTGTCCGTCATTTATGTTTTCATCAATCTGTTGGTCGATATCGCCTATGTGATCCTTGATCCGCGCATCAGTCTGAGCGGAGCGACCCAGCGTTGACCGATACCGTGTCGCACAAGACACCTGATGTCTCGGCGCAGCGCCGCAAGCCGCGGGGCCTTGTCCGGCGCCTGCTGTCCAACCCGCTGAGCGCCATCGGCGCGGCCCTGGTGCTGATCGTCGTCCTCATCGCCGTTCTCGCGCCGTTGATCGCGCCGTTCGA
Organism: Mesorhizobium sp. B2-6-1; assembly: GCF_006440475.1. Taxonomy (NCBI): domain Bacteria; kingdom Pseudomonadati; phylum Pseudomonadota; class Alphaproteobacteria; order Hyphomicrobiales; family Phyllobacteriaceae; genus Mesorhizobium; species Mesorhizobium sp. B2-6-1. Next base: position 68,490 of record NZ_VFUH01000021.1, on the reverse strand, counting down.
CCCCATCGTCATGGCGCCGCAAAACAGGCTTTTGCCGCCAAGCGCGGTCAACTGGTTCGGCACCGACGACAGCGGCCGGGACATCTTCTCGCGCATCGTTTTCGGAACCCGCTATTCATTGCTGGCGGCGCTCGGCATCCTGGTGATCGCATCCGCGCTTGGAACTGTCATCGGGCTTGCGGCCGGGCTCTTCGGCGGATGGGTCGACGAAGCCCTGATGCGGCTGACCGACATGTTCCTCGCCTTTCCAGCCTTGGTGCTGGCCATGGGCATGGCGGCAGCACTTGGACCAAGCCTGTTCAACGCCATGATCGCCACGGTGCTGGTCTGGTGGCCCTGGTATGCGCGGCTGGTGCGCGGACAGACGCTGCAGCTGAAACAGGAAGCCTTCGTGGAAGCCTCGATCGTGGCCGGCGCATCCCGGTGGCGCATCGCCTTCCACCACATTCTGCGCAACTGCCTTACCCCGCTGATTGTCCAGATCAGCCTCGACATTGGCTACGCCGTCCTCACCCTTGCCGGCCTGTCCTTCATCGGCCTTGGCGCACAGCCGCCGACGCCGGAATGGGGATCGATGGTCTCGGTCGGGCGCGACTATTTCCTCGACCAATGGTGGATGGTCACCTTTCCAGGCATGGCGATCTTCGTATCGGTGATGGCGTTCAATCTTCTGGGCGACGGGCTGCAGGAAGTGCTGTCGCCAAGGTCGCGGCGCTAGAATGATAACGCTTCTCCTCGACCGGCCCTCTACGCTGAACTCACCTGCTTTGCCGACCCGCAACGGCTCCTGCCTTGAAAGGACCGGCAGGGCCACGCCCCCAAACCCGTGGAGGTTCTGTTCGTGACCTTGCCAGTCCTGTCGGTTGAAAATTTGCGCGTCTCCTTCGGCTCCGCCGGCGATTGGACGCCTATCCTGCACGGACTATCGTTCGAGATCGCGCCCATGAGCACGCTTGCCATTGTGGGCGAGTCCGGCTCGGGAAAGAGCGTCACCGCCTTGTCCGTCATGCGGCTCTTACCCGGCAACAGCCGGGTCGAGGGCGATATCCGGCTCAATGGACGCTCCCTGCTCGATCTCCCGGAAAGCCGGATGTGCGATGTCAGAGGCAACGAGATCGCCATGATCTTTCAGGAGCCTATGACGAGTCTCAATCCGACCATGCCGGCCGGCATGCAGATTGCGGAAGCGTTGATGTGCCATCGCGCCATGAATGGCCGCGAGGCGGAGCGGGAATCCATAAGGTTGCTCGACCGCGTCCGCATCCCGTCGGCGCGTTCACGATACTACGACTACCCGCACCTTTTGTCGGGCGGCATGCGGCAGCGTGTGATGATCGCCATGGCGCTGGCATGCAGGCCCAAGCTGTTGATCGCCGACGAGCCGACCACCGCGCTCGACGTCACCGTGCAAGCCCAGATTCTCGATCTGCTGCGCGACCTGCAGCAGGAGGATGATCTGAGCATCCTCTTTATCACGCACGATATGGGCGTGGTGGCGGAAATCGCCGACAGGACGATCGTCATGCTACGGGGCAACATGGTGGAACACGGGCCAACCGCCGCGATATTCGGCCAGCCCGAACATACCTATACGCGCGCCCTCATTGCAGCGGTGCCGAACGTCGGATCGATGAATGAGAACCGTTCGCCGACACGGTTCCCGACCGTGGATGCGCAGACCGGTCTGTTTGCCGAGCCGGTCGAGCGACCTGATACGGTCATCGAGAACAAGACCATTCTCCAGGTGAAGAACCTGAGCAAACGGTTCGATATCCGCAAAGGCCTGCTGCACCGACTGACCGGGCGCGTGCATGCCATCGAGGATATTTCCTTCAGCATCCGGCCGGGCGAGACGCTGGCCCTGGTCGGCGAATCCGGGTGCGGAAAATCCACCACCGGCCGCTGCATTATAGGCCTGTCGAAGCCCAGCGGCGGCTCGATCGAGGTGGATGGGCTCAATGTTCTTGAGGAAAGCGTTGCGTCCAGGCATGTTCTGCGCCGCCGCATGCAGATGATCTTCCAGGATCCCTATGCCAGCCTCAACCCGCGCATGCGCATCGGCGACAGCATTGCGGAGCCGATGATCGTGCATCGCAAGGAAAATCACCAGACAGCGCGAAAGCAGGTCTCCGAATTGCTCGAAAATGTCGGGCTGAGCCCGGACATGCGCGACCGGTTCCCGCATGAGTTTTCGGGTGGCCAGCGACAGCGGATCTGCATTGCACGTGCTTTGTCGACCAATCCCGAGCTCATCGTGGCGGATGAGGCGGTCTCAGCCCTCGACGTGTCGATCAAAGCCCAGGTCGTGAACCTGATGCTCGACCTTCAAGAGAAGATGAAATTGGCCTTCCTGTTCATCTCTCATGACATGGCGGTGGTGGAACGCATCAGTCATCGTGTGGCGGTGATGCATCTTGGCGAAATTGTCGAGATCGGCGATCGCACGAGCATCTTCGGCAATCCTCAGCATCCCTATACGAAGAGGTTGTTGTCGGCGGTGCCCGTAGCCGATCCCAGCCAGCGCATATCGCGGGTCCGGCTCGCCGACGCAGAGTTGAAAAGCCCTATCCGTCCCATCGATTATGAGGCCCCTCCGCGCCATTATAAACAGATAGGCCCGAAGCATCATGTCCAACAATGGGATCCTGATTGGGATCTAGGAACAAAGCTACTCGGCAAAAATCCTCTGTTTGATTAGTCGCGCCAGATGAGATCGCGGCTAAAGCCGAGAGGAGTTCTACCGACCGCCACCGGTCGGGCTGCGCAACGCCGGCTATCTGACGCCCGACCAAGTCCTCTCCTCGCCGCCGACAGCATCGTGATGCGACATTTCTATTTTACTGGCGGCGCGGCGTTCGAATCTTGTTGCAACATGGATCGCTATCTGTCGGTCATTCGACAGCCAACCCGACCGGTGGCCCCGCAGCCGCACCGTGAACCCTTGCTTCCGCGCTTCCGCCAGCGCTGTGAAGATACTAATCGCATGTTTCACAGTTTCCGCATCCAGCTTCGAGGCGATGAGGGCTGCGCGGATCGGGCTCCAGTGGACTTGACCGTGATACGGCTCGTGGTGCGTATGATGGTGATCGTCGCCGTGGTGTTCGTGATCGTGATGATGGACATGCTCTTCGGCATGCCGGCCGTCGCGGCGAACGCTGAAGCTCCGGCCCGCAGGATACGGTCATTGTGGCCCGCAGCCTCGAATGTGACATCCTCGATCAGCGGGCAAACTGCAAGCGCCTGCTTCAGCTCCGGCTCAAGATCCGGCCTGAGGTCCAGCAGCGCGGCGACGAACATGTCGCGGGCCATCCCACCCAGCGGCTCGAGATGAATTTCCAGCATGGGTTACTCCCCTTCACGCGTCGAAACAGTCCAGTGCTGTGGCTCACGTGGCATAACGCAGAACGACATAGGGGCCTTCCGGGATGACGGCGACGGCGGGATCGCGGCTGGACGGGATACTGCGCTCGATGGCTGCGGCAACATCGTCGATCATCGTCACCCCGGTTAGGCGACGGTCGTCGCCTGCAAGGCCGGTGGTGAAAAGTGCAACAGTGCCAAGGCGCATCGGCTTCAACTGCATCTCCGTTTGCCACTAGTCGATCTCCGCCAGCGACTTGGCCGCCAGGGTTGCCAGGAATTTCTCCGGACCAAGTTCGACAAGCCGCGCCTGCGCATCGCGAAATTCACGCGAGCCGAAGTCCTCCGAGCACTCCGACACAATGACAGGCGTGCCGCCGGGCTCCAGAATATCGAGCGGCGTCACCATGCCTTTGATCGTCTGGTAGTACGTCTTGTCGAGTGGATAGCCGGCCGAGGAGGTGACGACGGTCGAGAACTTGCGGCCGAGCGGCCCCTGCGTTGCCGCGCTGACGAAGTCGACGGCGGCCTGATGGCTGGCGATGATCTCGCCGAAGGTGACGCACACGAGATCGCGATCTTCGTCAAGCACCGTGTTCAGCGCATAAACTTCGCCGAGCATGCGAACGATTTCCAGCTGCTCCTCATGCAAAGGATTGCCGAAGAGATTGCACTGGACGGCGAGCGGATCTTCCATGAGCGGGCAGAATGGAAGATGCGGATCGTCGCGTGGTGGGCAACGCCGGCGAGATTACCTTGCGCCCGCTCGACCAGCCGGCCATGAAGTGCGGCTCTACCAGGCCGGTGGCAATCCTGAGATCCGCGTCGGCGAACAGACGGGCGAGCTTGACGGGCGTATGACGCGTGCTCGTAAAACCGAGATCGACATGCGCCGCTTCATCGCGGGTATAGTGGTCTCGACGCGCACATTCTCCAGCACCCAGGGATCGCCGACCAGTTCGGCAAGCTCGTCACCGAGGTTCGGAAGATGCAGACCAGTTGCCACAAGCACCGAGATTGCCTCCAGGGGAATCCCCGCCGCCGTCATCGTCTCGATCATCGGCCGCAAAAACAGCCGGTTCGGTACTGGGCGTAATATCGCAGATAAGGATGGAAGTGCTGCGCCGGCCTATTGCCAGCTCGGCAAGCGGCTTCGATGCGACCGGAGCGAACAATGCATCGGCGATTGCCATGATAGGGTCGCGAAGCTTCGCCAGCTGTTGCTTGCGGATCACTGTCGCCACAGCCTGCTTTGGCAGTTCCAGCGGCAGGTGTCCCGGGCCGTAGGAAATCAAAATCAATTCGTTTGCCATACGTGCCAGCTCCCATCCGGTGAATTCTCCACCGCCTAAAGGCGGTGGCTTCAGGTTACGGCTCAAACCCGGATCGGTCCGCCGTTCAGCGGACTTGGCGTGAAATCACGTCACGTTGAAGTCGTCGGGCTCTGGCGGCATCTGGTTCTTGATGTATTCGGCCTGCATGCCATCGGTCACGTTCCCCGCTGCTCACCACCCAATAACCGCGCGCCCACAGGTGTTGGCCCCAGTAACGCCTGCTTGATATCCCGAACTCGCTCAGCAACTTGTGCGAACTGCGTCCTTTCAAATGTTGCACCGCGCGCGATACCGACAGGTTCGGCGGGATCGACACAAGCATATGCACATGGTCGCGATTGATCGATCCGGCGTGCACAGCCATTTCATGCGCCCGGGCCGTCTCGCGCAACAGTTCTCGGCACCGGTTGCCTACGTCGCCGCCTAGCACCGCATGATGGTACTTCGTCACCCACACTAGGTGATACTTGCAATCCCAAACCGTGTGGCCGCCACGCTTGTAAGCTTCCATCCAGACAATTTACACCGGATGCGCCCAGATCCGGCCGCCTACGTCGTGGGTTTACAGATCCCCTCGAGGACTCTAAATGTTCATTATTTCGACTGTTTCGTGTTAGCACTTGGAACACGCCGGCCGACGAGCACCGCTCGCATAAAGGGTTGAACAACCGGGCGGAGAATTCTCACCTGCCGTTTCGAAACGGGAGCGAACACTACAGGGCTTCCAATCGATTGGCTCACTACAGCATTTCGTGTCGATCTTCTCCGCCGTCCGCAACCTCTTCGTTCCGCCCCAGGCCAATCGCTCCGTCCGGTAGCCCAAGCGCATGCGCAATGCGGCGCAGCCTGGATGGGTCGGTATTCCCACCGGCCTCGATCTCCGCGATTTCATCAATCGCCAAACCGCAGGTCACCGCGAGGTCTTCAAGACTGTAGCCCAGAGATTCTCGCATCGCTCGCACCGGGTTTGCTCCCGCTGCGACAGCGGCAACTATATTCTGGGGAAGAGCATGATTGGTCGACATGCATAACTCCGTCATCAAGAGAGATCGAAACCAGGAATACTCAGAAATTTTTCGGTGATGCGGAACATGCGGATCGAAACCGGCTTCTGATGTGGTTGTGACCGAAAGATATCGGGACAGCCAATCTCGACCTTTTTCGGCACGCTCACGATGTCAAGCGATCCGGCGACGGCCCGGTAGGTGGGACGTATCAGCCGACTGGCGCTCGCCACCTCTGGCCTGCGTCGCCATCGTGACGGTGCTGTACTGGCGGGTTACTCCGGCAAGCTACGCCGGCGCGATGAGCCTGCCGGGCAAGATGCCTCTGTAAATCGCCCCGCGATCTGACATGAATAAGATCCGGCCAGCCCTCCGCTCACCTGCCGGCGAATGATGGCTTGCGCTTTTCGAGAAATGCCAAGATGGCTTCCTTGTAGTCCGGGCCACTCACCAGTTCCTCACTGAACCTATGTGCGACGGCACGGCCTTCGTCCCAACCTACCCGGTCCATCAAATTTGCGCCCTGCTTAATCGCCCGCACCGCCGCAATGCTCTTCGCCGCGATGGCTTCCGCGATCTCGATGGCTTTCGGGAGCACATCCTCCTTTGGCACGACGTGATTGATAAAGCCAAAGTGATGCAATTCGCGGGCAGTCGCCTTGCGCCCTGTTAGGATTAGCTCCCGAATGAACGGAACCGGCAGGTGCAGTCGGAAGAGGTAGGCGCCCGCCCCGCCAGTCAGGCTCCGATCGACCTCGGGCATCGAGAAAAATGCCGTGTCCGCCGCTATAATGATGTCGCAGAAACTTGCAAAGACCATGCCTCCGCCCGGAGCCGGCATGCTGACGGCAGCTATGGTCGGGCGGGAAAGATTGTAGAAACGATCTGTAATGGTCTCAATATAGGCGTGCCGCTCCCGCCGCCTCTGGGAATTCAAGGTCAGGAACTCGTTGAGGTCGCCACCTCCAATCCAGGCCTTCGCCTCCGCTTTGCAGGCCAACACCACGGCGCGAATTTCTTCCGTCGCTTCGATATGGTCGATCAACCTGCTCAGACTCTCATAAACCTCACGAGATAACGCATTGACCGGCGGCCTGTCGATAGTCACAACCGCTACGCCGCTGCGCAGCTCAAGCTGGAAAAACTCGAAAGCAGAAGAGGCAACCATAGATGATCTGTCCTTTCTAGTTCGGCGCCGTCAGCCCTTGCGGTCGCCAAGCGGCGCTTTTTCGGCAAGAAATTTCCGGAGGCCCAGCGTCCGCAAGCCGGCAGGTCGGTAGGGTCTGGCGGAGTAGCCAAGAAGGGGACATCGCCGTACATTTGAATGCATGCACGGCGATGTCTGGAAGTCGGACCCCGATCACGGGATCAGTCCAGACCCGACCTGGAACAAACCAGGCCAGCCACGGTCCTTATTGAGGCTTCGGCTCGGACTTGGAGTCAAAGCGCTTGGCCCACTCCTCGAGAACCCGCTGCCGGTTGTCGATCGACCACTCGACGCTGTAGTCGGCCGCCTTCGAAGCGCCATCGGGAATCGAGTTCTTCGGCCCATTGTTAAGGCCGTCCAAACCCACTGCCCCATAATAGTTGTTGAAGAGAGTGTGGGCTTCCCTGCTCGCACCCCAATCGATCAGCACCTTTGCTGCCTCGGGCTTCTTGCTGCCCTTGACCATGGCAGTGGATTCGATGTCCCAAGCGGTTTCATTGTCCGGAACCAAAAGGTCCAAAGGCGCACCTTTGGTCTTCAGGAACGGACCGGTCAGATCGGTGGAAAGGCCAATCACGTATTCTCCCGTCGCTGCATACTTGCAGGGCGTTGAACTGGAGTTGGTATAGACGGACACATTCTCATGAAGCTTGGACAGGAAATCCCAGGCTTTTTCCTCACCCATCTTCTGGATCCAGCTATGGACATAGCCGAAGCCGGTGTTACTCATAGTCGGGTTTGGCATGGCGATCTGTCCCTTGTAGATAGGGTCAGCCAGATCGGTCCAGCTCTTGGGCTCTGGAATACCCCGCTTCTCGGCCTCGATCGTGTTGAAGCAGACGATGTTCAGATACATCTCCAATCCGGTCCACATCGGCGGATTGTTTTTGTCTCTGAATTTTGGCTGCAAATTCATGTAGTCTTTCGGCGCATACGGCTCTATCAAGCCTTCGCGTGCGAGACCCACGATATCGGTTACCGGCACGCCGAAAATGACGTCGGCACGCGGATTGTCCCGCTCAGCCAGCAACCGTGCATGGATCACGCCCCCAGCATCACGTATCCAGGTGATGTCGATGTCGGGATGGGTCGCCTCAAAGGCATTCTCATAAGGCGTAAGCACTTCCTTCTGTAGTGTCGTGTAAACCGTGAGCACTGTCTTGTCCTTTGCCATGGCAGACGAAGACAACAGTGCGGCCGCCAAACCCAAGGACCACGCGGCCAACCTCCAACGTTTTCTTTCCATCGTTTCCTCCGTATCTACTCCAGTGTTCCCGCAAAATGCGGTCCCTTTCCGGCATGAGCGTCCTGCGCGAACTGGTTTCGCTCAACGTATCGTGCCGGCCTCCACGAGTTCGGCGCGCCGCTTGGCCGACAGGCCAAGAAGCGTCCCGAACACATAGTCATTGTCCGCTCCCAACGCGGGAGTCGGCACGAATTCTCCTCGCCAAAGATCTTCCGTAAGCCAGGGAAGAGTAGCCATCTCGACCTGGCCATCGATCTCGCGGAACATGGCGCGTTCCCGCATATGTCCGTCCTCGACCAGTTGCCCCATATTCCGCGACCGTGCCGCCGGCACTCCGTTTGCCTGCAAGGCGGCTTCCGCCGTTGCCGCAGCCTGTGATTTGAGCCAGACCGCGACCAGTGCGTTCAATTTCTTCTTCGTGGAATAGCGTGAGGCGTCGTCGGCAGGGCTCGCAGCCGGAGCTGCATCTCCCATCGTCCGGCACAGGCCACGCCACTCCGCTTCGTTGCGCACGGAAAGCGCGATCCACTCGTCCGGTCCCGCGCAGCGGAAGCATCCGGATGGCGAAGCCTGCGTTTCCGTGACGCTGCGACTTTCGGGAACCGTCTTTCCCAAGGCTGCGTGAAGCAGGGCCTCCGGCAGCAGCGAAACCGTCGCTTCCAGCATCGATAGGTCGACATAGGCGCCCTGCCCGGTCTGGCGCCAATGACGGATTGCCGCCAATATGGCCGTAGTCTCCCAGAGCGCCGTGATCGGATCGGTCCAGGCGGGCAGGATTCCCATCGCCTCCAGGGTCGGGTTCGGCGTGCCGATCATGCCGACACGGCCGCTATAGCCCTGGAGCAGCGAACCGTAGGCCAGCAGGTCGCGCTCGGGCCCGGTACGGCCCATCCCGGATGCCGACACGAAAATGATGTCGGGTCTCACCTCGCGCAAATGCTCGTAGGAAAGTCCGTATTTGACGAGAACACGGGAGGAGAAATTCTCCACCACCACGTTGCTGGAAGCGACCAGTTCCCGAATGAGGTCCTGTCCCTCGGCCGTGGTGATGTTCAGCGTGCAGCTTCGCTTATTGTTGTTGATGATCGAGAACATGCCGTCGCGCACGGAAAATTCCGGTCGCGTCGACGATTCGATCTTGATAACCTCCGCGCCCATCCCGCCGAGCATTTTGGTCGTCATCGGGCCGGCCATTACCCAGCTGAAGTCGACGATCCGGATTCCGTTCAAATTCTGCTTGTTCATTGTAGACTTTCTTCGGATAGTCGGCCGCGGGACGGCTTTTCGGCATCGGAAGTGTTTCGCGCCTCCCGCCGGTTCAATTCCGCCAACACTTGATCCCCGCTATTTCCTCGCGTCGGCGCAGAGACGGTACTGCCTCTGGCAAGTTCCTCGCCCTGTTGCGTCACGAAACGGAACGGCAGACCCGCAACCGGAATTGCCTCTCCGCTCTCGAAGCACAATTGGGAATAGAATTTGCGGTCGCGAAGCTGTACGTTCTCGATGAGGTCGCGCGGCGTGCTGACGGGAAAGCAGGCGACGCGGGCAGACTGCGCCGCCGCAACCACGTCTTTGCTGCTTCGTGTCCTCGACCAATCCGCCATTTTTTCCTGGATTTTAGCGGCATTGTTGGTGCGTATGACGCGGTCGCCGCACAGGCTTGCATCGGCGGTCCAGGCAGGAAGGCCCATCACCTCGCACCAGCGCTGCCACTGGTGGTCCTCGCGCGGCGAGACCATGACGCCGCCATCCGCGCAGGGCAGATACCAGACAAGACCGCCGGCAATGGTAAGGCCCTTGGCGGGATCTCGCTGCCTTTGGGAGACATCCGCGCCCGCTTGCCAGTCGGCGAAAGGCTCGACTAGTAGATAGACCAATGCGTCCTCACGGGACATGTCGACGATGGGGCCGGGACGGGCCGCGCCTGCGGACTCGATCGCCCAGATCGAAGAGATGGCGACCATCAGCCCGGCCGCAAGATCGCCTTCCCAGTCAGCGCAACTGACCGGCGGCGTCGCCTCAGGATCGGTGACGGGACTCGCCTGATGGAAGGCGAAGCCGCTTGTATGCTGAAGCACGAAGGAAGACGTATGCCGGGCGGTGCCTGGTCCCCAAAGCCCATGCGGGGAAACCGCAACCGTAACCGGACGCCCGGCGCACTCCCGCAGCGTCGCTCCGCCGTCCTCGGCGCGGGCAAGTTGGGAGCCCTCAGCAAGGACGAGGTCCGTCTTGCCGAGGAGTTCGTCCAACAATGCCTGCCCGTCCGAGCGATCCGTGTCGAGTTGGACGATCCGCTTTCCGTAATTGAGATAGGCAAACAGCACGCTTTCGCCGCCTGCGGTCAAAGGCTGGGCACACCGCAGGGCATCTCCCTGCGGTGGCTCGACCTTGATGACCTCCGCGCCAAGATCGGCAAGGAGCCGGGCACCGAACGCCAGCGCGGCATCGGAGCCGATCTCGACGACTCTGACATCCGCGAGCGGGCCTTTAAAGGACTTAATGAAACGGTTCATGAAATATTCGTCCAAATTCGAATAAACTGCTGAGCGGGTTATCAATTCATGGCTAGGATGCTCAGATCGTCTTGGGGGATATACTTCGCCACTGCTGTTGGCTGCGCAGCAGAAGCTTGGTTACCACCACCTGCACGAGCTTCACCGCGATCGAGGTGTAGACGATCATCATGGCCATGGCGCTCGCGGCGCCATCGTCGCCCGTGTCGTTCAAAGCAAGGACTGCGATCGAAGCCACCTTCGTCGTCGAGGCATAAATGAAGATGACGCCGGCCACCGTCGTCATTGCATTGACGAAATAGAAGGTGGCCATGTCGATGATCGCCGGTATCGCAACAGGAACGGTCACCCGCCGCAGCGTTGTCCAGAACGGAACTCCGAGGGCGCGGGAGGCCGCCTCGAATTCGGCATCGATTTGCTTGAGTGCGGTCAGCGCCATGAGATGCGGAACCGTATAGTAGTGAGAGATCGTGCACATGACCATGATGGTCATCGTCCCGTAGAGCACTGTTAATGGATTCGTCGGAGCGTTGAAGAAGAAGGTGTAGCCCAGACCAAGCACGATGCCAGGAACGGCAAGCGGTATCATGGCGATCATATGATACACCGTCATCAGCTTGGAGCGGGTGGGATGCTTCTCGCTGAGGTAAGCGCCGACAAAGGTCAGCACCGTTCCGAAAAACGCGGTAAAACAGGCCATGTTGACACTGTTCCAGTAGCTGGACCAGCCGCCCGGATCGACTGCGCCGAAATTGAAATTGTCGAGCGTCAGCGAAAGATCGTAGGGCCACAGCCTGACGAAGGAGGCAAAGATGGCGGTGCCAATGATGCTCGCGATCGGCAGGGCAAGGACGAGCACAACGCAGAACATGAAGCGGTCGAAAACTGGCGACGGCTTCGGCTGCAGTATCACCGCGCGCGACGTCAATTGCGAAACCTGCTGGCGGTGGGTCAGTCGCTCGACAATGAACGTCAAAACGGGGGGGATGAGGAGGATGACCCCGATTACCGCACCCATCTGAAAGTTCTGCTGACCGATGATCTGCCGATAGACGTCGACGGCAAGCATATTGAACTTTCCGCCGATGACCTTGGCGATGCCGAAGTCGACGATGCCGGTGGTGAAGACGACGAAGCAGGCGTTTACCAGGCCGTATCGCGCGCCGGGAAAGGTGATCGTCCAGAAAATACGCCAGCGCGATGTGTTGAGTGTGTCCGCCGCCTCGTAAAGACGAGCATCGGCCGTTCCCAGCGCCGTCGTCATGATCAGGATGACAAACGGAAAGCAATGGAAGAGCTGGGCGATGATGATGCCGACCGGCCCATAGATGGAATGGCCAAGCATCAGGAACTTCAAATAGCCCTGGTTTCCGAAAATATAGACCAGCGCGATCGCCGGCAGCAAGGACGGCGCCAGGATCGGCAGCAGGCCTATGCCCTTGAACAGCCCCTTCTGCCAGATGCAGCTTCTCGTCAGTGCATAAGCGTAGATAAAGCCGAGCGGGACGACGAACAGAACGGTGAGCGAGGCGACCCAGACGCTGTTGATCACGGACTGGCGAAGGATGGGATCCTTCGCATAGCTGATGAAATTGTCGAACCAGATGAAGCTGCCGTCCGAATTCTCGAAGCTCTGCGAGAGTAGCGTATAGAGCGGCAGCACGATCATCACCAAGGTGACCAGAACCACGGCGCCCAATGTTACCTGGCGGACAAGGTTTTCCGAGTCCGGACGCATGTGCGGATCAGTCGTAGAAGCAGCGACATCCGTCATTGTCTGACAACCTGGCTCGGTTGGAGCGGAGAGCCATCGGCCGGAAAAACACAGAGTTCCTGTACGGGAAGGATCGCTCGTACGGCTTGACCAACCTTTACCGGCGAGAGAGCCATCTCCATGCTCGTGCAGTCCACGGCAAGTTCGGTTCCGCCAAGATCCGGCACGATGAGCCTGACCCGCCAGAAGGAGCCTAGAAATTCGAGGCTCATCACCAACGCGGGCAAGCCGGACGCATCGTTCTCACGGCTGAGCCGAACCTGCTCCGGCCGAATGCAGGCGACCACATGGCCCTGGTTTTCCGCCGTGTCGTACCGTTCCGGCACCGCCATTTCGAAGCTGCCGATGAAAAGGCGCTTCCCGGCCAGGCGGCCGGGCAGGATATTCATCTTGCCGACGAAATCCGCGACGAAGAGCGTGCTCGGCGAATGGTAGATTTCCGTTGGCGTACCAATCTGTTTAATCTCGCCTTCGTGCATCGCCACGATCCGGTCTGCCATGCTCAGCGCCTCCTCCTGATCGTGCGTGACCATGATCGTGGTCAGGCCGAGCCGCTTCTGCAGGTCGCGGATCTGCTGGCGCAAATGCACCCGCACCTTGGCGTCGAGCGCGCTGAGCGGTTCATCGAGGAGAAGCAGCCGCGGGGACGGCGCAAGCGCGCGGGCAAGCGCGACGCGCTGCTGCTGGCCGCCCGAAAGCTGCGCCGGATACTTCTTTTCCGATCCGCGCAAATCAATGAGGTCGAGCAATTCGGCCAGCCGGAAATCGATTTCCGAACGCTTTATGCGACTGTTGCGCAACCCGTAGACGATATTCTCGCGCACACTCAAATTGGGAAACAGAGCGTAAGACTGGAAAAGGATGCCGCACTGGCGCCGCGCCGGAGCCAGGTGCGAAATATCCTTGCCCATGCTGTGGATCGTGCCTGCGCTTTGCTCTTCCAGACCGGCTATGACGCGCAGCAGCGTCGATTTCCCGCATCCCGACGGGCCAAGAAAGCAGACAAATTCACCCGCCTCAACATTCAGGCTGATGTTGCGCAGAGCACGGAACGTGCCGAAATGCTTATCTATGCCGCGAATTGTCAAAAATGGCGGCGTTTCCATATCCGAGCCTGTTCTTTCAGATAATAGGGCCATTGGCCGGGCATCAACTGTGTGAAGCATAAGTTACTTCCGACAACCGGAGAAAGCTCCGATGCTGAGATCGATATACCGGATGGGACAGGACTATCCGATGACGGAATTGAGTCCATCCAGTGTGAAAAACCGAGGACATCTCATGCGGTTACGCAAACCGCGCGGTGCTACCCGTTGGCTCATGAACCTCCTCCTCCCTTGTGCCATCTGCTTTTTACGGCATGGTTCTTCTTGTCGTACGGGACTGATTACCGAACGATAATTGGACAGAAATCAAAGCGCAAGCGAATAATGAAACGGTTCATCGCAATTTCCCAGAGCTTGCATCTCAGTGCTGGGGAATCGGCGCTGATTGGGCTTGGGCTCTAGGTGGCTGAGCCGGCGCCGTTGGGAAAGGGTGCGCAGGAGCCCCGGATCAGGAATTCATGCGGAACGACTATCCGTCTCCGCTCGCCCTGTCGGCCTTCCGACAATTGCATGACCAGGAGGTCGGCGGCACAGCGGCCGGTCGCCATCCAGTCATACTGGATCGCGGTCACCGGCGGCTCGATCAAAGCGGCCAGTTCGGTATCACCCAAGGTCACGATCGACAGATCCCTGGGAATCTGAAGATTCAGCAGGCGCACCGCCTCGATGACGCCGGCAAGATGGCCGCCGCTGCATATGATCGCACTGGCCGCCGCGCGGGTGGTCAGTGACGAATAGGCGGCGTCCCGGCCATAGGGATGCTCGCGGCCTTCGGAATGGATAAGGTCCTGCGTGCTTTCCAAACCAAGGTCGGTGAAGGCTGTGCTGAAACCCCGGATACGCTCACGTCCCGAATAGGTGATGGCAGGCACGGTGATCAAGCAGATGCGCCGGTGGCCGAGCCCAAGCAGGTAACGGGTCGCCCGATAGGTACCCTCAAACTGGTTGGTCAGGACTCGATCGACATCGACGTCCATTTCCCGCTCAAGCAAAACAAGCGGCACCGCAAGATTCTGCAGCTGGTCACGCGTCTCGGCGTCGTCGTCGTTCGCCACCATCGCAATGACGCCGTCCACCTGGCGTCGCTGGAACTGATCGAGGATCTCCCTTTCCCTCTCACGGTCGGAATGAGTGTTGGCCAGGAAAAGCGTGTAGCCGGCCCGTTGCAAAACAGGTTCGAGGCCGGTGACGGCCGCTGCGGTGAGCGGATTCTGGATGTCCGGTAGCACCACGCCGATGACTCGGCTTTGTCGTGAGCGCAGGGTCTGTGCGACCGGGTTCGGCTTATAGCCGAGTTCCTTGATCACCTGCTCGACACGCAGGCGCAGCGCCGGATCGATATTGGCTGCATCATTGAGAACGCGTGAAACCGTGCCCAACGACACGCCGGCATATTTGGCGACGTGCTTGATGGTGACGTTCCCGGCTGCCTTTTCTCGTTTCTTCAACATGTCACTGAGAGTTTCCGCAATAGGCCTGCCTCACTCTAGAGCCTAAGAGCACGTTGGAACAGAGCCGCCGGGATGTCGAGAAGCTCTATACGAGATCGAGGCATGACTCGCGCCGAATGAATTCATAAGGAACGATGAAGCGGCCGGCTTCAGACCTGACGCCCTTCAGCCGGTCAACGACCAGGCGCGCCGCCACGCGGCCAGTTTCGGCCCAATCATAGCGGATCGCCGTGATGCCGGGCCGCATCAGTCCGGCGAGTTCGGTGTCACCCAGCGAGATCAGCGATAGTTGATCAGGGATGGCAAGGTTGAGCTGGCGCGTCGCTTCCAGGACCCCGGCCAGCATACCTCCACTAACGATCAGGGCGGTCGGTCGGCCGCGCATCGAAAGTATGGAATAGGCGGTGTCGAGCGCATAGCCGCGGGTATAACCCTGCATGCCGATCAGCTCCTCGCGAACAGAAATGCCGGCATCGGCCAACGCCATTTCGTAACCCTGGCGGCGGTGGCGTCCCGACATGTTGTTTGCGGGAACCGTCACCAGAGCGATATCACGGTGGCCAAGGCTGAGCAGGTAGCGCGTGGCGCGATAGGTGCCAGCGATCTGATCCGTCCAGACGGCATCGAACGTTGTTCCGATCTCGCGCTCGAGAAGCACCAGCGGCATGGGAAGTCCGCGCACCTGCGCGGTCGTCTCCGGGTCGTCGTCCCGGCTAAGGATCGCGATGATTCCGTCGACGCGGCGCCGCGCAAACTCCTTGAGGATATTCTCCTCGCGGGCACGGTCGTAGCGAGAATTGGCAAGGAATTGGGTGTAACCCAGCCGGGTCAGTTCCTCCTCGATGCCGACGACCGCTTCCGACGACAACGGATTCTGGAAATTCGGCACGACCACGCCGATTACCAGCGTTTTCTTGGAGCGCATGCCCTGCGCCAGCCCGTCCGGCCGGTAGCTCAACTCGGCGGCTGCCGCCAGCACGCGCTGCCGCAACGCAGGCCGCACGTTGCGGGCCTCGTTAAGCACGCGCGAGACGGTGCCGATGGATACATCCGCCTTGCGCGCCACGTCGCTTATGGTCGCTCTCTTCAAGAGCGTCCTGCCAGTATCCATGTCTTCCATGCAAAAACCGCCGTCTGTTGTATCGGGAAATAGCAGAACCCGGCCGGCCACCTCACCCGGGACGAGCGAGGGCGGCCAGCGATCTATAGCGGATCGCAGCGCGAGTAGACACCGGGGCCTGTCTTACCTTGATTCTTGCCTGCGCCGCCAAGCTGCCCGCCAATATCCAAAAAACGTTTACCTGCAAGCGATCTCTCCTCAGGAACCCGCCAGTTCTGCGATTCCTACAAGTCCTCTTGACCAACAATTTGCACTTACTTAAAGACATTGTTGAAACGATTTACATGGGATGGTGGAGAAATCCGGCAGTTTAGCGCGGCCGTAACGTGAAGGAATCCGAATTATGGGCGAACCCATCCTTGTCACCGAAGTTGGGCCGCGAGACGGCCTGCAAATGAGCCATTCCATCATGCCGACTCAGGTGAAGATCAGGTGGATAGAGGCAATGGCGAAGGCAGGCGTAAAAGAAATCGAGGTCGGCAGCTTTGTGCCTCCGAAACTGGTTCCGCAGATGGCCGATACGGCTGAAATCGTAGAGGCGAGCCTTGGCATCCCAAATCTGCACGTCATCGCGCTGGTGCCAAACCTGAAAGGTGCGCAGCGGGCTTACGAATGTGGTGCGCATGCCGTTATCGTCCCCGTTTCCGTCAGCGAAGCGCACAGCCGCGCCAATACCAGGAAGGGCAGCCTGGACCAGGTCGAGGAAGTCAGGCACATCGTCGACTGGGCTCGCACGCAGGATCGGCCGATGAAAGTAGACGCGGGCTGCGCCACGGCGTTCGGCTGCTCGATAGATGGCGATGTGCCGGAAAGCCGCGTAGTTGAAGTCGCTACGGCGCTCGCCGAAGCCGGCGTCGACAGCATGGCGCTCGCCGACACGGTCGGCTACGGAAACCCGGCGCAAGTGCGCAGGCTGGTTCGCGCGGTGCGGGCTGCGGTGGGCACGAAACTGAAGCGCCTGCACCTTCATGATACGATGGGGCTCGGCATCGCCAATGCCTTGGTGGGGCTCGAGGAAGGGATTCGCTGCTTCGATTCGGCTCTCGGTGGGCTGGGCGGCTGCCCCTTCGCCCCTGGCGCGTCCGGCAATATCGTCACGGAGGATCTGGTGTTTATGCTGGAGAGCATGGGTTTCGACACAGAGATCGATCTTGACGCGCTGCTGAAGGCGCGCGAGATCCTGCAAGGTGGAATTCCGGAGGAGACATTGCTGGGCAACGTGGCGCGCGCCGGAATCCCCCCCACCTACCGCAACGCGGCCTGACCGAGAAGACGGGGGCGAGCCCCCGTCTTCGGCTCAGCGGATCAAGTCCGCGCCGTCAAGTTAAGCACGCTGGGATCGAACGGGTAAGGAACTTTCGGACCGTTCCTGAGTGGCATCACCACAGCGGCAGTTCCGGGCGAGCCTTCCTTGCCCTTCTGATCCTTCAGGCCGATGGCGAGTTCGATTACGCCATAAGCACCTCGCTTGCTCTTTCCCGACACCCTTCCCCAAGCGGTCAACGTATCGCCCGGGATATTCATGCCGCGGTACTGGAAGTTCATCTTCCACAGCCAGCCGATCTCGCCCGCCCAATCGACCAGCAATTGCGCCAGCACATGCTGCTTCCACGAACCGTTGACGAGGACGTCCGGCAAATTGTCGTGTCCGGTAGCATAGCGCCAGTCGTAATGGATCTTGTGCCAGTTCTCCATCGCCGCCGACCAGCGCATGATATGTGCGGTCGTCATCGGCCCTTTGACCAGGTTGGGGATCTCGTCCCCTATGGAAATCGTTTCGTAATATAGCGACTCGGCCACCTTCTACCTCATGATCATGGTGTTGAGCGATTTCAGCAGCGGACGATGATCACCCGTGGCGTATTCGTCCTCAATCAGGATCATCACCATCGGGCCGGCCTTGCCTTCCTTCTGGAAAATGTCGCGATAGGCGCTGCGGCAGATAATGCGCTCGCCGATCGCCGGATAGGAGTAGAATTCATATTCATAGCCGCCGTTCAGAATGCCGGAAAGCGGCAGCGGGATCTTGGGCAAGCCGGGTCGCATCGAACGCGACAAGCCATCGAAATCGGGATCCCCGGCCGCAGCCAGCGTGTCGTTCGTCTCGTCGGGCGGACGGCGGAACGCATGAACGGCGAAGGCCGGCGGCGCCACTGGAACGCCGTAGCGCGTGCCGGCGGCATGCTCAGCGTCCCAGAAGCGCGGATCGTAATCCATCACCGCCTGGAAGAAACGACGCACCTCGCTCGGCTCGACAGGGTGGCAAGCCTCGACCCAGGACGACTGGGCGCCTACGATCGCAAGCACCTCGTAGTTTATGTGGTTAACCGCCATCTTCCGCCCCACTTGTCACAATGCGTAGCCACTTTTACCAGTGGTCTCAAGCTTGTCAATGAAACGTTTTTTCCAAACCTGCTACCGTCGTTGGTTGAACGACCTTTACAAGAGGACAAGAGGCTATAGCAGAAAGTTCATTGAGAACGGGCGTACTCAGATCCTTCGATTGCGGACAAGGAAATCGTTTCCATTCTTGGCCAATCTTCCACCGCCGAGCCATTCATGTGGTGACTTGCGGGACACTGGCGGAAGGCCGGCACAGGAAGGCGCCGGCAAGCGCCAGCACGGCAAAGGAAAGAAAGGCGGTCGAGAAACTGGTGAGAAGGGCCAGGATTCCGAATAGCGGCGGACCTAGCACGATGCCAAAATATGAAAACAGCAGCGACCCGCTCGCCGCGAAGCCGGCCTTCTCTATCGGCACCGCCTTGATCAGACAGGTCAGGAAAACGCCGTTCCAGCCGCTGGTCGTCGCTCCCAACGCGAAAACCACGACTCCGAGGTACCAATCCGGCGCCGAGGGCCAAAGCATCCCGGCCAAAACACACGTCACCGACATGCCGACGCCCACGCCTGCAAGTACGGCGCGCAGCGCCGAGAGGCGGTCGGCCAGGAATCCCCATCCAATTCTGCCAATAACGGCCCCTGTCTGGCTGACGCCCAGAAACAAGCCCGCGGCGATCAGGTCGTGGCCGAGCGTCGACATCAGGAACACCACAAGCAGTGAACTGATTGTCAGTTGCAAGGCACCATAAATCATGGAGCCGAAGGACAGCTTCAGCAGATCACCGTCCTGGAGCATGTGGCGAAGCGGAGCAAAGAAGCCAACACGCCCTAGCGGCTTGGACAGCGGCACCTCGCTACGCACGATTTTAAGCCCGAAGCCGGCAAAGAGAGCTGCGAGCGTGACCACGGCCCCGATCATCAGCATGGCCGTCGGCAGATGGAACCGCACGACGAGGGGCGGCACGACGAGACCCGCAAGGATGCCGCCGATGGGCACGGCGGTCTGCCGCACGGACATGAATAGAGCGATATTCTCTATCCGTCCCTGGCTGGCGATCGCCTGCGTGCTCGACGGCGTCAGCGGTCCATAGCACAGCCCCATGAACGCGACCGCCGTCACGATGGCGGGCACGGAAGCGAGCCCAAACAGGGCCAAGGCGAATCCGCCTGCAAAGATGCAGGCAAAGCTCAGCCGAAGCGGCCCGATCAGCGGGATGAGAACGCCCGAGCACAGCGTGCCGCAAGCAATGAAAAAGTAGTTCAGGGTTGTGTAAAAGCCCGCTGCCTCCACCGGCAGATTGACCGCCCTGGTCACCTGGTCAGCGACGACTGGCGGCGTCAGCACTACCATGGACATGATGGCTTGTGGAAACATGGTGACAAACAAAAGGCTCGATGAGCCATTTTTCGGCATCGACACAGCTTTCAGGTCCAAGGCGGCCAATCGCTACGGACGGACGAGGACCAATTCCGGTTCGCCTATCGATAAGAAATTGGACGATTTATCGTTTTACGGAAAGGCCACTATACCGAACTTGAGTCAATTTCAAATATCTGTAATACACTACGTTTTTCATGGTGAAACGTTAATATTCACATACGAGCAAAATCACATGAGCACGAACGAACCGTTGCTTCAGGAACAGATCGGCCATGTACTGGTGCTGACGCTTAACCGGCCGGACGTGGGCAATGCGCTCAACCTGAAAGTGCTGAGCGATCTGACAGCCCTGGTCTGCGAACTGACCTTCGATCCCGGCGATGTCCGGTGTGTGGTGATAGTGGGGGCCGGCGAGAAAATCTTCTGTGGCGGCGGCGACATGAAGGAGCGGCGTACGATGACGGCTGAGGCAGCGCGCCGGCATCGCGGCTTGATGGAACAGTTGATCCGCGATCTTCAGGAGTGTCCGGTGCCGGTCATCGCGGCCGTCAATGGGGCCGCCGTCGGAGCCGGGTGCGAGCTGGTCGCGGCGGTCGACTTTGCCTATGCGGCGGAGACGGCCCGGTTTTCCCTTCCCGAGGTCAAACTCGGCATCGTTCCTGGGGGCGGCGGAACGCAGACCTTGCCGCGTGCCTGCGGTCCGCGCCGCGCGAAGGAGCTTATCCTCACCGGCAGCATGTTCTCGGCCGCCGACGCGCTGCAATGGGGCCTGGTCAACAGGCTCCTGCCGCTGCCCGACCTGTTGCCGGCGGCGCTTGAAACCGCATGCCTTATCAGCGCCAATGCGCCAATGGCAGTTCGCGAATCCAAGAAGGCGATCGGAGTGGCGATGGACGTCGACCTTGCGACGGGCCTGCGCTTCGAATTACAGGCCCATCACCGCACCGCCGTCACCCGCGACCGCGCTGAAGGGTTGCTGTCGATCGCTGAAAAGCGGGAGCCGATATTCCGGGGTGAGTGAGGCGCATCCGGCTTCGCCCGGCGTTTTCGATGTAGTTCTTGCATTCGGTGGGGCCGACGGCATCAAGGGCTTGGGTCGATTTTTGTGAACGGCTTCGACGCAGCGTTTGGCGGCGCGTCGCATGAGGTGCTTGATCTTGGCGAACAGCTGTTCGATGAGATTGACGTCTGGCTGCAGGGTGGCAGGAAGAAGTGGAGTGCGCCCTTGCGACCGGACAGGGTCAAGCCGCTGTTTTGACCCGCTGCCGGGCGTGTTGGTCCTCGAACTGTTGCGGGCTGAGATAGCCGAGCGCTGAGTGCAATCGGCGGGTGTTGTAAACCTCATCAATGAAGCGGGGAAGGTCCTCAGCGACGTCGGCGAAGGTTTCGTAGGCCATCGGATAGACGGCTTCGACCTTCATCGTCTTCATAAAGCTTTCCGCTTTCGCATTATCGTGGGGATTGCCGCGCCGGCCCATCGATCCAATAAGATCGTGCGGCGAGAACGTTGCGGTAGAGGAGTGCGGCACATTGCGACCCTCGGTCCGAGTGATGGACGCAGCCCGGCGGGGGTTTTCGTCGTTCGATTGCCGCCTTCAATGCTGCAACGGTCAAGCGCGCGTCGATCGACCGACCGATGGCGTAACCAATGACCTTGCGTGACCAGGCATCCAAAACGACCGCGACGTAGATGAAGCCCGCCGCAATCGTCACGTACGTTATGTCGCTCACCCAGAGCTGGTTCGGGCCGTCGGGTGTCACGTTCTTCGCCAGGTTCGGGAAGATCGGCAACTCGTGATCGCTGTCCGTAGTGGCGATGAAGCGCCCCTGATCCTGGGCTGCAGATCGTGCTCGCGCATCAACCGCCTGACCTTCTTGTGGTTGACGACGATGCCGCGCTGCCGCAGCGCCGCCTGCATGCGGCGATAGCCGTAAGCTTCGAAGCTGTCGGAGATCTCACCCATCGTCTCGACGAGCACCCACGGCGGTTTCGGGCTGATCGTAGTAGGTTGATCGCGCGATCCCCGCCGGCATCCTTCAGCGATGGAGACACCGCCGGGCCGGTGATCACGGATGTAGTCCCGCCTCTGGGACGTGGTACGCTTTTCAGAGCCCCCTTGGAAACTCGATTTCCAAGGCTTGCCGGCGTACCAGCCGCTCCAGCTCTGCGATCCGCGCCTCATAGGTCTGCATCGTGTCGGCCGCCGCCACGTCTTCGTCGAAGGAGCCGGCCTCGTATTTCTGGACCCAGATGCGGATCAGGTTACGCGGCAGTTCGTGTCGCTTGGCGAGACCATGCAGCGTCTCGCCGGACAGGAACTCCTGCACTACCTGACGTTTGAACTCGATGCTGTGCGTGCGATAAGTCACCATGGGCTTCCATCCTTCGAAAGCCCGGCTTCCAAGTCAATTCTGCTTGTTCATCCTGTCCGGTCCGCGGGGCCCACTCCAATCGGGGTCAGTTGTGGAAGCCGTTTGACACCCCCGCACCCCATGAACCATAGAAGCGCAATACACATAAAGTGTCGACAAAATTTTCAATTCTATCCCGAAATGCCCTCTAAATTTCCCGAGTTGTTGACAAAAAGTCGACAATACGTATTTTCAGGAAAGAGCTTTGGGAGGACTCATCAATGAAGACCGTATGGAGAAATTTGGGGCGACTGGTTGTGATCGCAGCCTTTTCGATATCCGCTGCACATGCAAGGCAACTTGAAGACATCAAGGCAAACGGCAAATTTGTCTGCGGACTGACGATCGTGCAGCCGTTCGCCTACTACGATCAGACAACGCGCGAAGTCGTGGGATACGAGGTCGATCTCTGCAACATGATCGCTGCCGATCTTGGTGTGAAATCCGAAGGCAAGGTTGTCGCTGCCGACGTGCGGGTGCCGGAGCTAATCGAGGGCCGCATTGACCTCCTCGCCGCCCTCATGAGCTATACCAAGGAGCGTGCGAAGGTCATCGATTTCAGTAATCAGTATGTGGAGGATGGATTCTACTTCATCGTCCGCGAGGATTCGCCAATCGCAAAAGTCGACCAGCTGTCGGACAAGCGCATATCGGCAGCCAAGGGCTCGCTCTACCAGAGCGCCGCAGCCCGCAAATTCCCCGACGCCAATGTCATAGCCTTCGACGACGGTCCGCTGGCCTTCCTAGCCCTCCAGCAGGGCAAGGTTGATGCGACCATCCAGCGCTCCGCTGCGGCAGTCGGGCTGCAATTGCGGTCGCCCGAAGGAAGCCCGAAGATCAGGCTGCTTGAGCCGCCACTGCTGCGCCAGGGATCAGGGTTCGGCATTCGCAAGGGAGAGGATGAATTCAAGGCCTACCTGAATAGCTTCCTGGACAAGTTGGAAGCATCGGGTGAGGCTCAGAAGCTCTGGGACAAGTGGCTTGGCAGCAAGTCCGACTACAAGCTTGAACGCACGTTCAAGATTGGCAAGGCCATGGGCTAGGTCGCGCCGCGTTCAGCCGAAACATCATACGCCGCGCCTTGCGCGGCGTATGTCTTGCGGATTGCACGCATCAGCCAAGCACTTAGAACCAAAGAGTGCCGATGAACTACGAATTCGATTATTCGATCATCCTCGACGAATACTACTTTCGGCGATTGATCGGTGGTATTGAGACGACGATCATGCTGTTCGGAATCTCCATCACCGGGGGGCTCCTGCTGGCGCTTGGGATCGTCGCCTTGAGATCGTCGCCTTGCCAATTCGTCTCGATACCCACAAAGTGGTTCGTCGAATTCCAGCGTAACGTGCCGCTCCTGGTGCATCTGCTGCTCTGGTACTTCGGCATTGCGTCACTCCTTCCGGCAGTCATCATCGACTTCGCCAATCGCAACAGTGCCGAGTTCGTCTTCGGCGCCATCACGCTTACCCTCTATGGTGCGGCCTTCATGTCCGAGGATCTGCGCAGCGGGCTCAGAGCGATCCCGCAAACGCAGTTTGAAAGTGCTCGATCGATCGGACTGTCGTTCCTGCAGACGATGCGGCTCGTCATCCTGCCCCAGGCATTCCGCCACGCCCTGCCGCCGATCATCAGCCAGTCGCTGTCCCTGTTCAAGAACACGAGTGTGGCGGCTGCGATCGGGGTTGGCGAACTGATGTACCGGGCGCGCGAGATCACGACGGAAACGTTTCGCGTGTTCGAAGCCTTCTCGGTAGCCACTGCTGTCTACTTCACAGGCTCGATCCTGATCGTATCCCTGGGTTATGTCCTGACACGATGGCTGCGCATACCCGGTCAGGCATCGCAATGATCGAACTGATCCGCGATAGCGGACTCTATATACTGCTCGGCGAATACCCAGCTGGACCGCTCGGTGGCCTTGCTCTGACGCTTGTGCTGTCAGCCTGCTGCATTGCGCTGGTATTTCCCTTGGCGATCCTTGTCGCCCTGGCCCGCACGAGCGGCAAACGCTATCTGGAGTGGCCCGTGGCCACCTATGTGAATTGCGTCCGCTGCGTCCCGGTGCTGCTCATCATCTTTTGGATCTACCTTGGAGCTCCGGGCATTGTCGGTTTCCCGCTGAGCGGGTTCACGACAATCATTATCGCGATCACGTTGTACCAGACCGCGTTTCTCTCGGAAGTCATCCGCGCCGGTATCGTCGCGATCCCGAAAGGGCAAATCGAATCCGCGAAGGCGCTGGGGCTTTCCTGGTTTCCGATCGTCTGGCGCATCGTACTCCCGCAGGTCGTCTACAATGTCAGTCCCGGCATCCTCAACGTGGCTATCATTATCATCAAGGAGACTTCCCTGGGCTACATGGTGGGCGTCGGCGAGATGACGTTGACGGCCGGCCACGTCAACAGCATGACCCTAACCAAGCCGATGGAAGTCTTCACGATCCTGGCCGCGACCTATTTCGTGATCTGCTACAGCTTGAGCCGATTTACCCGGGCTCTGGAAAACCGCGTGTCGACGCGGCTTGTAACGACTCAGTAGAAAAACGCTTGTCCTAGGTAGTGACGACACAAGCCCTCAACTTGGCCGTCAAATCGCCGTTATTTGGCACCACAACAGAATTAGTGTCGACATTTGTGAACAGCTGTGCCAAGCAGGGGGCGTCGCTCCGTCGAGGAACGGCACTTTCACCGGGAGGATAAGATGATCGACAGAAGAATGGTTCTGGCGCTGTTTTCCGCGCTCTGCATGGCCGGTTCGGCGCAGGCTCAGGAATGGCCAACGAAACCCATCACGATGGTGGTGCCCTTCGCTCCGGGCGGAGCAACCGACATTTCGGCACGCATCGTGTCGGAGCAGCTGAGCAAGGAACTCGGCCAGCCGGTGGTGGTCGAAAACCGCACCGGCGCTGCAGGCAATGTCGGGATTGCATACACGGTGGCAGCAGCCCCCGACGGCTACACTCTCGTCTTTGCGACCATGGGCTCGCTGACGACAAACCCGCATCTGTACAAGGAGCAGTTCGATCCGGCCGTCGATCTCGTCCCGATCTCCAAAACCTTCGAGGTCGACCACGTCCTGGTGGCGAGACCGAGCCTTGGTGTGAACTCGATGAAGGAACTTATCGCTCTGGCCAAGGAAAAGCCCGGACAGCTGTCCTATGGCTCGGCCGGCGTCGGCTCATCGGTGCAGATGTTCAGCGTCATGCTCGATATGATCGCCGGCACCCAGATGCGCCAGGTTCCCTACAAGGGGTCCGCGGAGGCACGCGTCGATGTCGTGGCTGGCAATATCGACATGGTCATGGATTCGGTGCCGTCCGCGATGGACCAGATCAAGTCCGGAGACCTCAAGGCGCTCGCGGTGACCAATACCAAGCGCAATGCCAACCTGCCCGACGTGCCAACCATGCAGGAGGCCGGCGTGGAAGGCTATGCCGCCGCCGCGTGGGGTGCCATTCTGGCACCGAAAGGCACGCCCGACGCTGTCGTGCAGAAGCTCTCGGCAGCTACCCAAGCGGCGCTTGCCAATCCTGACGTCGTGAACCGATACAAGACGAACGGCATCGACCCGGTGTCGTCGACGCCCGAAGCGCTGCGAGATCTGATCCAGTCGGACACCAAGCGTTGGGGCGACATCGTCAAGGCGGCCAACATCAAGGTCGAGTGATAGCGAATGAACACCAAAGACGTCTATGGCGGAGCCGGATTGATCGGCTTCGCCGGCGCTTACGCGCTGGCTGCCGGCAACCTGAAGATGACGAGTTCCCTGGGCATAGGATCCGGGGCCTTTCCCATGGGGCTCGCCGCGCTCCTGGCATTCATTGGGGTCATCGTGCTTGTCCAGGGCATCATGTCGCGGCATGTGGCGGTCTTTTCCAGGCTCTCCTGGCGCGGTCTGTTTTTGATCATGGCTGCACCTTGCATTTTCGGGCTGCTGGTCGTTCCGGCGGGAACAGTTCCGGCCCTGTCGCTGGCCGTCCTGACTGCTGCCCTCGCGAGCAAGTCGACCTCGCTATTGGCTGCCCTCACGACCACAATCGTGCTTGTGATCTTCTGCATGCTGGTCTTCAAGTTCAGCCTCGGCATCCCCCTTCGCGCGTTAGGCCCGTGGTTCGAGTTCGCAGGCACCTGATCCGATGGAAATCATTTCCGGCATAATTCTCGGCTTTTCCGTCGCGTTGACCCCGGAAAATCTGCTCTATTGCTTCATAGGCGCGGTTCTGGGCACGGCGATCGGAGTGCTGCCGGGTATCGGCGCAACGGCAACGATCGCGCTGCTGCTACCGATTACATTCACGCTTGGACCCCTGCCCGCCATCATCATGCTGTCCGGCATCTACTACGGCTCGCAGTATGGCGGGTCGACGACGGCCATCCTAGTCAAGATTCCCGGCGAAGGGTCATCCGTCGTCACCGCCATAGATGGCCACGAGATGGCGCGCCAGGGCAAGGCTGGCGTCGCACTGACGGCGGCGGCTCTAGGGTCGCTGTTTGCGGGCACGGTCGCCACCCTCGTGATTGGCGTCTTTGCGGTACCGCTGTCGTACGTCGCGCTTCGCTTCGGCGCCCCTGAATACTTTTCGCTTGTCGTGCTCGGACTGGTCGTCTCGGCGATGCTGGCTCATGGTTCGTTCGCCAAGGGCCTGGCGATGATCGTGGCGGGAGCGATGCTGTCGATGGTCGGGACCGACCTCTACACCGGGGCGCACAGGTTGACGTTCGGGTTCAACGGCTTGGCCGACGGCATCAGCTTCGTCGTCATATCGGTTGGCTTGTTCGGAATCGGCGAGATCATCCGCAACCTCGAGACGAGCGATCACCAGACAGTCGCGAGCGCCAAGATCGAGCGGCTCTGGCCGACCGGGGCGGAGTTGCGTCAGATGGCGCCGCCCATTTTGCGCGGAACGGCCGTCGGGTCGTTTCTGGGTATCCTTCCCGGCGCCGGCGCCACGCTGTCCTCCTTTGTCTCCTATTCTCTGGAAAAGAAGTTCTCAAAAGGTGCCGTGAACGTCGGCGAAGGTGCCGTGGAAGGCGTGGCGGGCCCTGAATCGGCCAACAATGCCGCGGCACAGACATCGTTCATTCCAATGTTGACGCTCGGGCTGCCGGCCAATCCGGTGATGGCGCTCATGATCGGCGCTCTGGTCATCCAAGGCATCAGACCCGGCCCGGGCGTCATCACCAATAATCCCGAGCTGTTTTGGGGGCTAATCGCATCGATGTGGATCGGCAATGTAATCCTGCTCGTCCTCAACCTGCCGCTCATCGGCATCTGGGTCCGGTTGCTCTCGGTGCCCTATAAATATCTCTATCCCGCGATCGTGGCCTTCTGCATCGTCGGCGTCTATGCGGTCTCGTTGAGCATCGTCGAGGTCTGGCTGATCGCCGCTTTTGGCGCTGCCGGGTACTTCCTGATGCGCCTCGATTTCGAGCCAGCGCCCTTGTTGATGGGGTTTGTTCTCGGCCCGTTGCTGGAGGAGCAGTTCCGGCGCGCGCTGATCATCGCGCGGGGCGACGCCATGGTCTTCCTCGAGCGGCCGATAAGCGCGGTCCTGCTGGGAACTGCCGTCCTGACGATCGTGCTGACCGCATTGCCGGCACTGAGGAAGCGCCGCGGGTCGGTCTTCCAGGAGTCCGAGAGCCTCTAGTACCGGCGCCAGCGTGGCGTCCGGTCCTTGTCGATCAACGTGGCGCGCACACCTTCCCTGAAGTCGGGGTGGCGCGTCGAAACAGCGACCATCTCCAACTCCTGGCGAAGCTTCTGTTGCAGCGTTTGATCGCCTGGCCGGCTCAGCATGTCGAAGGTCCATGCCAGCGAAGCGGGCGATCGATCCCGCAGCGTCCGCAGGACGGCTGTCGCCCAGTCTCCGCCGTCATCGCGCAGCGATTGTTCTATCGCCGAGAGACCGGACGCGCCGAAACAAGCGTCGATCTCAGCGAGCGATGACGCAAACGAGAGCGGTGGCGGCTCCATGCTCAGGGCATCCGCCGCGGCAATCCCATCCCGGCAGATTGCCTCGAGGCAGTCGGCGAACTCCGCCTCCGGGACATAGTGACTTGCCAGCCCGAGCCTCACGGCGTCACCACCCGTCAGCTGGGCGCCGGTCAGGCCGAGATACATCCCGATGCTGCCCGCAAGCCGCGGCAGGAACCAGCTGGCCCCGGCATCCGGGAAAAAGCCTATCAGCGTCTCGGGCATGGAGAACCTGGCACTGCCGGTGGTGACGCAGTACCGACTGTGCACGCTCACCGCCATGCCTCCGCCAAAGCAGATACCGTTCACAAGCGAAATGCAGGGCTTGGGGAATGTCGCCAGTAGCAGATCGAGCGCGTATTCCTGCTCGAAATAGTTGTCGATCGTACCGTAGTCCTGCGCGACGGCATGCTTCCACATCGCACGAACGTCCGCGCCGGCAGAAAATGCCTTGCCGCCGCTACTCATAATGACAACGTTCTCGATCGATCTGTCGTTTTGCCAGATTCGAAGCTGTTGGCCTAGCGACTGAACCATCTTGAGGCTGAGGGCGTTCAGTGACGATGGCGCATTGAGCGTGAGGACACCGCAAGTACCTTGCACGCGCACGAGCACCGGGGATGTTTCGCTGCGATCCATGGCGTCCTCCAGCCGATACACAATTGTCAGCTCCGTGCTAGAAAACGGACATGCCATCGTCAAGACGCTGCATCAAATCTGTCGACTTATTTGTCTTTTATGGCTGAATTTTCACCTACAATACCGCCAATTGCAAAAATATGTCGACATTCTGTGCCATGGTGCGTTAGTACGGGACGAACGACGTCATGCGCAAACGCGTGCTCTTCGAAGCGTCCAGGGAAGGAAAAACATGCTGAACACGCCACAGGACTCCCCATCGACCTCGACCGGAACCAAAGCTCTGTCGGACATTCGCATATTGGATCTGACACAGTTCGAGGCCGGCCCGTCCTGCACGCAGATGCTCGGTTGGCTCGGGGCGGACGTCATCAAGGTCGAGCCCCCGGGCATGGGCGAGCAGGGGCGGCGCGCCTCGACGGACAGTCCGGAAGTCGATTCCGTCTACTTCATGCTGCTAAACGCCAACAAGCGCAGCCTGACCTGCAATCTCAAGTCCGAAAAGGGCAAGGACATCATCCGCGCGCTGATTGCCGAAAGCGACGTGTTCATCGAGAATTTCGGCCCGGGTGTGATCGAGCGGCTTGGCTTCAGCTACGAGGAAGTCAGCCGCATCAATCCTCGCATTGTCTACGCACAGATCAAGGGTTTCGACGCCGATGGCCCCTACGCCAAGCTGCTGTCGTTCGACAACATTGCTCAGGCGGCCGGCGGCAGCCTGTCGGTGACCGGCGATGCGGACGGCAGGCCACTTACCCCCGGCGTCAATGTCGGCGACACAGGTGCCGGGTTGCATTGTTCCGTGGGCATCCTGGCAGCGCTGCATCAACGCGAGCGCACCGGTAAGGGTCAGCGGGTGCTTATCAATATGCAGGAAGTGGTTATCAATTTCGGGCGCATCCTGTACGCGGCGCAAGCCATATTCGGTCGCGCCGTGCCACGGCGTGGCAACAGCCATATCATGGGCGCAGCAGCACCTTGCGAAGTCTATCCGTGCAAGGGCGGTGGACCCAACGACTATTGCCTGATCTACAGCAGCCGCGCTGGCAACAAGCAGTGGGAAAGCCTGCTCAAGGTCATGGGCAAGGAGGAACTGTTGGGCGACCCTCGCTTCGCATCCCCGCAGCTTCGCTATGACAACTCCGCGGTAATCAATGAGTTCATCACCGAGTGGTCGTTGCAGCGGGACAAGTACGAGTGCATGCGCATCCTGGGCGAAGCAGGGGTTCCTGCCAGCGCGGTGTTCGACACGATGGAGCTCTATGAAGATCCTGCGCTGCGCAAGCAGGGTGCATTCGTGACGCTTCCGCATGCCGATCGCGGCGACTTCACCATGCCGGGCTGCCCGGTCCGGATGTCGGATTCGCCGCCTACCCCCTTTGCCGCCCCGCTGCTGGGCGACGGCAACGATGGCATCCTTGCCGAACTGATCGGACTTTCCACTCAGGACATCGAAGAGCTGCGGCGTGATAAAGTCATCTGACCAAGCGCCGGGACACCGCGGTACTCGCGCGGTGTCCCGGCGTCTCGCCAGCTGAAGGCGAGTTACGTGCTGTAGTTCGTGAAGTTCGCTGTTCCCGACCGCGCCCGCCAGTCCGTCACCACATTGACGATCGCGGTCCGGCCGGCGGCCACCGCAGCGGCGGCTCTTTCCAGAGCCGGCCGAATGGCACTGGGTTCCTCGACATATTCGCCGTAGCAGCCAAACGCCTCGCCCATCAGGTCGAAGCGCGTGTAGCCGAGATTGCGCCCCGGCTTCTTTTGGTCCGGATCAGCCGTCCAGCCGCCGTTGAGGCTGATGATAATCAACAGCGGCAGCTTATGCCTGATGGCGGTGTCGATCTCCATGGCGTTGAGGCCGAACGACCCGTCTCCATGTAGCACCACGACCTTGCTCGCGGGCATTGCGGCCTTCGCGCCGACGCCAAAAGGCAGGCCAACGCCCATCGTTCCGAAGGGGCCGGAGTTCAGCCGATGTCCAGGCAAATAGCTCGGTATCGACTGGCGGCCATAATTGAGAATCTCCTGACCATCGACACACAGGATCGTATCGCGATCGACAAAATCCCGCACTTCCTTGCACAGCCGCAACGGGTGAATCGGCACCTGATCGGTCGCCAGTTGCGCCTCGTGCTTGGGCAGTTTCGCTTGCTCCGTGGCAGACAGTCTTTCGCTCCACGCTGGGAAACGGAGCGGCTCCCCCTTTTTCAACTCGGTCACGACCTGGTTCAACACCTCGCGTGCATCGCCGACGATCCCGAGACCGAGCCGTAGAGAGCTGTCGATCTCGGCCGCATCGATATCGATCCGGACGAGCTTGGCATCGGGCGAGAAGCGGGGCGGTTCGCCGTAGGAGACGACGTAATTCAGCCGCGTTCCCACGACGATGACGAGGTCTGCCTCCTTGAATGCGGTCGACCGCGCCTGGACGAAGCACAAGGGGTGGTCCTCGGGGATGACGCCCCGGCCCTGCGGCGTCGTGTAGAACGGAATGCCGGCGACATCGACGAGCCGCTGAAGAGCGTGCGAGGCGCCTGACCAGATGATTCCGCTGCCCGTCACCAGGATGGGGCGCTGTGCGCTTCGCAGCATGTCGACGAGCTCGCAGACCGCTTCAGCGTCGGCGACAGGTCGCGGCACGTGTCTCGGTGCCGGCGCTTCGATTGCAGCATCGTCATCGACGTCGGCGTAAAGGACATCTCCGGGGAGGTCGAGATAGACGGGTCCGGGCTTACCCGACATCGCCATACGGAAGGCGCGTGCGACATATTCGGGAATGCGCTTGGGATCGTAGACCCGCTCCGCAAACTTTGTGACCGGCTTCATGATGGCAAGCTGGTCGATTTCCTGAAACGCGCCGCGCGCGTACTGAGAAATCGGCGCCGCGCCGCCGAAGGCGACCACGGGCGCGCAGTCGACCAGAGCGTGTGCCAGCCCGGTCGTGAAGTTGATCGTTCCGGGTCCCGAGGCGGCGATGCAGAAGCCGGGCTTTGCACGCACGCGCGCATAGGCATTCGCCATCATGGCCGCCGCTTGCTCATGGCGGACATCGATCATCCGGATGCCTTGCGAGATGCAGGCGTTGATGGCGTCGTTCGAGGGCCCTCCCATGATGAAGAAGCCGGTGTCCGCACCCTCCCGCGCGACCGCCTCGCCAAACAGGTCATATCCTCTACGCGCCATCTGACTCCTCCGGACTTGAAAAGCGTCACAAGACGCTGTGTCGACATATTACCTGAAAAGCATAATTTTTCGCCGTGGTACAGCCTATCCAGCAACTATGTGTCGACAAAATAGCGCGCTATCGGCCCGCGAGCCAAAGGGCGAGCTGCGGAAAGGCGATAATGAGGCCCAGTGTCGCCAGCATCGAAACCAAGAACGGCAAGATGCCGATGTAGATGTCACGCGGCCGACCGGGGTTGGCGCTCTTTACCCGGTTCGACATTCCCTGGACGATGAAGAGATTCATGCCGACTGGCGGTGTGATCAACGCCACCTCCACGAGGATGACCAGGATGATGCCGAACCAGACAAGGTCTATGCCGAGCGTTTTCAGGATCGGAAGAATGACCGGCACCGTGATGACGACGATCGACAGGCTCTCCATGAACATACCCAGGATGATGTAGAGCACGCACATCAGCAGGATGAACTGCATTGGCGAGAGGCCGAGACCGACGATCATCTTCGTCATCGCCGTCGGCAGGCCCAGATAGGACACGACGAACTGCAGCAGAAAGGCGCCGATGAGGATGAACATGATCATCGACGTGGTGCTGGCCGTCGACAGGAAGGTATCGCGCAACATGGCCCTGTTGACGCGACGGTTGAGCAGCGAGATCAGGAACGAACCGGCGACCCCGAGGGCCGCTGCCTCGGTGG
This sequence comes from Mesorhizobium sp. B2-6-1, assembly GCF_006440475.1. Taxonomy (NCBI): domain Bacteria; kingdom Pseudomonadati; phylum Pseudomonadota; class Alphaproteobacteria; order Hyphomicrobiales; family Phyllobacteriaceae; genus Mesorhizobium; species Mesorhizobium sp. B2-6-1. The sequence goes on along the minus strand of NZ_VFUH01000021.1, from coordinate 35,745 downwards.
CGGTGGCGACGCCGAGATAGATGGTCCCGAGAACCAGGAACATCAGAAACGCTATGGGCAGAATTGGCACGATGCCGAGCAGTTTCTCGCGCCAGGTGCTCGAGGGTGCCTTGGGTGCGGTCGACGGCCGTATCAACGCCGCCGCAATGATGGAGACCATGAACAGTCCGACCATGAGCAGGCCGGGCACGATCCCCGCCATATAGAGCTGGCCGATCGACGCTTCCGCCAGGACGCCATAGACGATCATCACGACGCTGGGTGGGATAAGGATTCCGAGAGTTCCACCCGCGGCCAGCGAGCCGAGGGACATGGAATGGCTGTAGCCTTCGCGCTGGAGATAGGGCAGCGCGACGCCGCCGACCGTGGCCGCTGTTGCGGCGCTCGATCCGGATATGCACGCGAACATCGCACTGGCCGCGATGTTGGTATGCAGCAAGCCTCCAGGCAGCCTGTTCAGCCAGCGCGACAGCGACTGATACATGCCTTCGGTAACGCCGCTGCGCAGCAGGATCTCGCCCATCAGGACGAAGAGGGGCAAGGCTACAAGAGTGGTGTTGTTCAGCGCATTCCAGGGGATCGTCGACAGGATGGGGAAAAGCGACCTGGCGCTGAACAGCTCGCCAACGACGATTGCCGTGATGCCCAGCGCAGCCGCCACATGCAGGCCGACCGCGAAGGTGACGAGCAGCATCGCCATGAGAGTCAGACCGAGGAACAGCATGGGGCGCTCGACTATATTGATTGGTGAATTTCGGTCGGACCGCCGCTATCGCCGGCCGCGATTTCGGGCAGAAATACCCGCGTTACCGTCAGAATCGCGGCCTGCAGCGTCAGAACGCCGAGACCGAAAGCAACCATGAACTGCGGGACCGCCAGGGGCGCATGCAGCCTTGATATGCCACGCGCACCAATGGCGTGTGACTGTAGGCCAAGCTTGACCGCATAAACGAAGAGCAGTCCTGCCACCAGCCCGACCAGTGCGATCGCGACGGTGAGCAGCACGCGCTGCAGGCGCTGCGGAAGCAGCGTCACGATGACGTCGATGCGGACATGCTCGCCCATGCGCAGCGTGTGGCCCAGGCCCAAGGCCGCGGCCACCGCAAGTGTGTAGCCGGACAATTCGTCCGACGCACCGGTATAGGGCAGACCGAACTTGCGCGCCACGGCTTCCCAACTGATGTAGAACGCCAACGCCAGAAACGACGTTCCCGAAACATAGCTCAAGAATGTCGACAGCATATCGAGGCGGCGCCCTATTGCGAGCAGGACCGAGCGGCGGCCAGCGTCGCCGCCGGCTTGTTCGCGATGGTCAGTCATGGAGGTCTGTCTCCGGTCTCATGGTGCCTGAAAGCCGGCGATCGGGCCAATGACGGTGTTGAAAGTCTGCTTGCTGTCGCCACCGGCACGTTCGGCCCATTTCGGGACCACGACGGTCCTGGCGATCTCGACAAGCTTGTCCTGCCACTCCGGCTTGCCTGGAATGCGAAGCGTCATTCCATTGGCCACGGCCAGGTCGAGGCCAGCCTTGGTGTCTTTCTCGCCGAGGCTCCAGCCGAGTTCGTTGATCCGCGGCGTCAACTCATCGAGCGCCCCTTGACCTTCGGCCGGCATTGTCGTCAGGGTCGTGGGCGATACGACGATGAAGCCAGCGCCAGCGCCGAGACGCAGGTCGACCACATGCTTGACGACCTCCCAGAGCTTCAGTCCCGCGCCGCTTTCCGGACCAGTCACGACGGCGTCGACCACGCCGCGTTCCAGCGCCGAGTAGACTTCGGAGAGAGGTATGAAGACGGCCTCGGCGCCGAGCGCACCGAAATAGTCTGCCTGGGAGACCGAGAAGACGCGGATCTTCTTGCCCTTGAGGTCATCGAGAGACTCGACCGGGAATTTCGACCAGAGATATTGCGACGAGAAAGCAAAGGAGCCGATCGGCTTGCCCCCGAACACGGCCTGGTTCTGCATGACCACGGAAGGCAGCCAGGCGTCATAGGCGGCCCGCGACTGCGCATAGTCCTTGAAAGCGCCGGGAAGCTGCACGCCTTCGATGAGCGGCGCATCACCGGATACGTAGCCCGTGACCACCTCGGCAACGTCGACAAGGCTCGAGTTGAGCATCCGGATCAGCTCCTGGCCGGTCAGGCCTAGCTCCGGAAATGAGGACACCTGGACCGTGACTGCTCCATTGGTCTTGGCCTTCATCTCCTCGGCGAACCATTGCCATTTCTCAGTGAACTGGCTGGAGTTGCGTGTGTTGGAAACGACCTTGAGCTCGAAGGTGCTTTGTGCGCTTGCTGGCTGGACTGCCATCGCAGCCGCAACGGCAAGCGCCAGCGAGATACGTTTGACCAGTTTTAGAAACATGATGTCCTCCGTGTTTTCGAAATTATCTCGTTCACTATGAAGTCTTCGCCGGCCTCGAAAGCCGGTAAGCCGCATCGATATGGCGCATCACGGCGCGCATGTCGTTGAGGTTCGCGATGGGCTGCTGGCCGGCCTGCAAACGTGAAAGCGTGTCCGTGACAAAGGTCGGATAATGCGGCATGTTCGTCGTGGTCGCCGCGATCGTCTTCTTTGCGCCGGACAGATCGAACACGTCGATTTCCCCGGGCCCGCGGGCAACGAAATAGTGGCCGTCGGTGCGAACCGAGAAATGCATATCGAAAACCCCGACAGGAGCCGGGAGAAGATATCCCGTCTCCACGATCCAGGGCCGACCGGCTGCTTCAAGCGAAATGACGGAATGATCCTCCACGGGCCTGCCGCCGGTTGCGTTGGTGGCGAAGGCGGTGACGACATGCGGATCGAAGTCACCCAGCAGGAGCTGACATAGATCCAGAAAGTGCACGCCGAGGTTTATGCCGCTGCCGCCGCCTGATTTCGCCGGATCGAGCATCCATGAGCATCCGGCCTCGTCATAGCGAGAAGGCAGACCTGCAATGAAGCGGAACGAGGCGAAATGGACCATCTCCCCGGCGGCAACGTCCCGCAGAGTCTGGAGAAATCCGGAATAGCGGAAGACGAACGGAATGGCGACGAAGCTGCCTCGATCGGCCGCCTTGGCGGCCAGCGCCGCGACCTGCGCCTCATTGATACCGACCGGCTTTTCGATCGCAAAAGGAATGCCTGCCTCAATCAGGAAATCGGCCACAGCCGCCATCTCTGCATGCGGCGCCATCGCGAAGACGAAGTCGGGCTTCTGTGCGTCGCAAAGATCCGCGTAGGACTGGTACGACTTGCAGCCAAGACGGTTGGCATATCGATCCGCGGCCACGAGATCGGAATCACTGACCCCAACCACGCTCTCCCCCGCCTCAAGGAGCGGGGCCAGGAACAGGGGCGTATGCCAATGCGAAACGCCGATGATTGCAATGCGCACTTGCATCGAACTCCCTAAAATGCGGGCTTTATGGGACCCGCCACCGCCAGCCCGCCAGCGCCGCCTGTTCCTGGCCATGTTTTCATCGATTCCTCCTCGCCCTCAACATCAAAAGTGTCGAAACTTTCTGTCAAAAACCAAGACATCATCCGGCATTTTTGCAAAAAAACACCTTATATGTCGACAATGATGTGATATCAACCCAGCCAAACAGAGCTATGATAGAGCCAGCGCGCAAGGTGACGAGATGAATGACAGCTTCGGACTCTTGATGGTGATGATGCAGCCGCCTGCCACCATGGAGGAGGAATTCAACGCATGGTACGACACGGAGCACCTGCCGGAGCGCGCCGTTCTCCCTGGCTTTCTCAGCGCGAGACGATTCGTCTGTGTCGACGGATATCCGCGCTATATGGCCCTATACGATCTGGATTCGGAAGCCGCCTTGTCGTCTTCCGCCTACATAGCCATCTCGGGCGAGCGTTTCAGTCCCTGGACCCGTCGCGTCACCAGCCGGATGCCGGTGTATCGCGTTGCCGCAACCCAAGCCTATCCCGGCAACGAGGTTTCGCTGCCAACGGCGCGCCTGGTGCTGATCAAGATACGTCGCGGTCCAGATGAACAGGCCCTGATCTCATCGCTTCGCGCTGCGCTAGACGGACGCTCGGACGTCCGGCAATGTAGGCTCTTTTGCTCTTCAGAGGCCCCTGGAGATTTCTTCGTAATGCTGGGCCTCAGCGGCCCCTGGCCATCACTTCCCGACTTTGTCGACAAGATTGCCGCTCAAGCCCAACTGGCATTCGTCAACACCTACGCACCTTACGATCCCAGCAAGTAAGCTGAAAGCGAATGCAGATGGAAAACCTGGTCTTTCGAGAGATCACTGGCACAGGCCCAGCCGTTCTCCTCCTTCATCCAATTGGCCTTGACCACAGCTTCTGGGGCGGTCTTGTTCCCACGCTGGCAGCAACGCATTGCGTGATCGCGGTCGACCTTCCGGGGCACGGTGATTCAGCGGAGGCAACCGCCGGCATGTCGGTCGCCGACTATGCCCAGGCCATGTTCGAGATGCTGGATCAACTCGCTGTGGACAGGGCCGCGGTGCTGGGGCTGTCGTTCGGAGGCATGATTGCGCAGGAGATGGCCGTTACCTATCCTGACAGGATAACCAAGCTCATTGTTGGGGCCTGCGGGCCGAAAATACCAGCGGCAGCAGTCGACGTCGTGCGGCAGCGCGGGAACGTCGACGAGCATGCAGGCATGGCCTCGGTCGTGGGCGCCACGATCGAGCGGTGGTTCACCCCTGCATTTCTTCAGTCCCCGGTAGTCGGGAGAGTCCGCAATCGCCTGCTAACCAACTCGCCGGCAGGCTGGAAGGCGGGGTGGAGCGCCATTTCGGCGTTCGACGCCTTGGAACGCCTGTCGCGAGTTTCGGCGACGACGCTCGTCATCGCAGCCGAGAGCGACGCAGGCACCAGCGTCGAAGCCACGGCCTGCATTGCCAAGAACATCCGGCAGTCGCAATTCATCCTGCTCGAGGGCGCCCCGCACATGATGCAGATCGAGCGCGAAGACGACTTCATCGCAGCCGTCGCCCCCTTCCTGCAAGGCGAAACCGCAGCCGAGAAGCGACCATGACCGTCGCTTACGGATTGCTGATGGTGATCAGCGAGCCGCCGGCGGCTTTGGATGAGGAACTCAACGCCTGGTACGACACGGAGCACATCCGGGACCGCATGGCGGTCCCCGGGTTCCTGCAGGCAGAACGGTTCGTGTCGATATACAGGCCAATGCGATACCTAGCGCTCTATGATCTCGAAGCGATCGACGTGCTGCACGGCGATGCCTACCTGAGCGGCACGGGAGACGGGGATTCTCCGTGGACCAAGCGCATCATCTCGCTTGCGAAGTTCACCCGGATCGAGGCCGCGCAGATCGCCCCAGGCCAATCGGTAACCTCGGCGAAAGGCTCCCGAATTCTCCTTCTCGTTTTCGCTGCGGCAGACGCCGTGGCCGATCAGGTGATCGATGGCGCAGAGACGTGCTGGTCGTCGGTCGAAGGCGCCGAATGGCGCGTGTTTGGAGGGCGCGGAGCCGAGAGGGGTACGCTGTACGTCCTTGTCTCCGGCCACCTTGATCTGGAGCGACATCTCGCCCCTGAAGCCTTCGGACGAGCCTTTGCGCTGCTCGCACACACGGAAACGTTTTGCCGCATTGACCGCGCTTAGTGGCGACATTTTATTTTTGGCATCACAATCGGTTTACTTAGAAAATAAATATATTACAGTTATTTACGTAGTTTTTTCACCTTTCTCCGCTTCTCCACACGGCTTGACATCAGCCAAAATGTCGACTTTAAGCGATCTGACGACAGGTAGTTGCCTGGCAGAATTTTTGCATGGAGAGGAAGCCCTGATGAATGGCGGCAGCAACTTTATTACGGGCACGCTAGACTATCTGCGCCGCCCTCTTGCGGCGAATATCGGTCACGGCCAGCGCGTCCTCGTGCTGTCGGATTTTGATCATGACCCGCGTGTATGGCAGGCGGTCATGACGATCCTTGCGGACATCGGCGCCGAGTCGACCTTAGCTCTCTTCGAACGCAGGCCAGCCGATTACTACGATCCGCCCAAGGCTGTCGTGGAGGCAATGATGAGCTCGGATTTCAACATCCTGCTGGCTTCCACCGGCATGCTGCACTCCACCGCGAGCTTCAATGCGATGCAGGCCGGCATTCCGTCCATCTGCATGGACGGCGGGATGACGCTGGAGATGTTCCAATCCGGCGCAGTCACCGATGATATGAAGATGATCGCACTGCGCAAGCACTACGTTTCCAAGAACGTGTTCGGGCCCGATCCGAAGCTATGCCACGTCACTTCCGACCACGGCACAGATTTCACCTACAGCGTCGAAGGACGCATCACGTGCCCGCCACTTCCGGGTGAATCATTCGATCCGTACAAGATCATCGATTTCGCCAAGGACGAAAACCGTCCGGGCAACAATCTGCTCTATTACCTGTTTCCAACCGGCGAATTCAACGTCGCACCGGTGGAAGGGAGCGCCAATGGCAAGCTGATTATCGACCTGACGATGCATCACATCGGTCGCCTCTTTACGCCTATCGAGTTGACGGTGGTGGACGGCCGTGTCGTCGACATCGATGGTGGACCCGAAGCACGCATTCTGCGCGACTATCTCGATGCCTATGGCGATGAGAACGCCTATATGTGCCCTGCCGAGGCATCTGTTGGCGTCAACGCCAAGGCCGTTGTTCGCGGCATTCAGCGCGAAGACAAGAACATCATGGGCACATTGCATTTCGGCCTTGGCACCAATGTCGATGTGGGCGGAACAATTAAGTCCAAGATCCACATGGATGGCGTCATCTTGCACCCCACTTTGGCTGTGGACGGCGTGACGAAGATCGACCGCGGCAAGTTCCTCGTTCCGATCGAGTCCGATTGAGCCGGCAGGAAGTCTGAATCGTGCGCCTCGACATCCTGGCACACAGCACCAAGGGTGACCGGAGTGGGCCGCCCTTGTTTCTTGTCCATCCGCTCGGCGCCAACGGCAGCTTCTGGGACGGATGCGTTGACGATCTCGCCCCGACGGGCTTGACCGTCAGTGTCGACCTGAGGGGGGCCGGCAAGTCGCCCGACCTCACCGAGCCTCTGACGCTTCAACACATAGTCGAGGATCTCGAGAGCCTGAGATCGGCACTCGGCCTCGATCGCATCGTCGTGATCGGGTGCGCCGTGGGTGCGATGGCGGCCGCGGCCTACGCCCACATATATCCCAACCGAACCCGGGCCCTTGTTATGTCAAATCCCGGCATGCGTATTGACGGCAACGCGGCCGCGGCCCTGCTGGATCGTGCGCAGCGCGTTCGCTCCGACGGCATGGCGGCCATTATGCCGTCAGCAGTCGACAATGCCTTCGCCAATCGGCCCGGACCACAGCGCGACGCTTATGCCAGGCGCTTCGTCGCGCAGAATGCGGCGAATTATGCCTGGGCCTGCGTGGGTGCGTCGACCGCGAATATCGAAGCCATCGAGGTGCGCTGCCCCACGCTCATCATCGCCGGCCACCAAGACCGGCTGTTTGGGGTCGACCCTGCCAGGCAGCTTGCGCACAAGATTGCCGGCTCAACGCTCGTGGAGCTAGAACAAGGAGCGCACTTCATCCCCTACCAGACCTCCGCCGAATTCTGCGGTCGGGTGTTGGTCTTTCTCAAGTCATTGGAAACCTAACGCATTGCGAAATCTGTATGCAGCCAGGGTTTGTGCTTGTCGTGCTGTCTGCTTGCAGAATAAAGTCGAAGGCAACTGGAGCAAGAGTACATTCTGATGGATACCATGAGCGCGGAAGACAGCCTGGCCCGAGCTCAGACAACCATCCAGCGGATAATTGCCTCTCGTGACGATCGGGTGTCGCTGGTAACCCAGATCGCCATCGAGATAGGCGCCGAGATCATCGAGGATGTCATACCGCCGGGGCATGATCTCAACTCGGTGGATCTGTCCCGTCGCTACAAGACAAGCCGCACCCCGATTCGAGAGGCTTTGATGCTTCTAGAGAAGGAAGGCCTTGTCGATATTCCGCCGCGGCGCCGGCCAAGGGTGCTGGTGATGGATCTGCCGATGATCCGCGAGATTTATCGCACGCGAGCGGCAATTCTTGAATTCGTGTCCGCCGATGTCGCCGAAACTGCATCGCCTGAAGAATTGGATCAGTTGGAGGCGGCGGTCGCAGACATGGCCCGCGCTTGCTCAGACGGCAACGTTAACGCTTATCTGTGGGCCAACATCGCGTTCCATGACTTGAACCTCGTTGTGTCGAAGAATTTGACTGCGAAGCGAATTGTGGAATCTTTGCTGCTAAAGACGATTCGGTTGCGGCGAAAGTCTCTTTCACAAGAAGGCCGGCTTGCCGCGTCTCTTGACGATCACAAGCGCCTTGTTCGCGCCTATCGCGAACGAGACCCGCGATTGGCGGCGGCTCTGGTGCACGCCAATCACTACAATGCCCTGCGAAACCTGGAGAGCTCCAGTCAATAGGGCTGAAATAGGGCGCTGAGCACTCCCACCTGTGCTCCTCAGCCGGGGGGCATATAGCCGGCGCGGTTTAAATTGCACCCACGACGCCTGGCCACTTGAGACACCCTTCCCGGCATATTGCCGCGGTTCCCGACGTTTGGCCGGGTCGCCCTCTCGTCACAGGTGCGGCGACACCAGGACAGGCGTTTCGATCGCGTTTTTCGGCGACTTGTAGATCCTTTTCGGTTCCGGAAAAAGCCCGCGAGGACGTTTCTGAAGCACGACGATAAAACCAATGCCGATGATCAACTGCCGTATCGCACCGATCTGCACGGCAGAGAGCATCGGCATGAGTTCCGCGATGAAACGCGTTCCTTCCACGATGAACACGACAAAGAACGCGCCGATAACTGCTCCCCAATTGTTGCCACGACCGCCGAGGATCAGGGCAAGAAAGATGTATATCAGCAGCTGCGGGTGGAAAACTTCCGGGGAGACGAAGCCGATATAGTGGGCATACAGCGCGCCGGCGAGCCCCATAATGCCGCCGCCGAGGGTGAGGGCCTTCATCTGGAAGCCAAAGACGTATTTTCCCGCAGTCGCTGCAACCATCGGATCATCGCGAATGGCGCGAAGGGCACGGCCGAAGGGGGCTCGCCTGATCGCCTCCGTGGCCGCGAGGACCACAGCGACGGCGATCAGGCAGAAAACGAGATAGGTCAGGTTGAACGTCTCACCCCCGCCCCAGGAGAAGCGCGGAATTTGGCTGATGCCGTCGGTGCCGTTGGTAAGCCAGATCTCATTTTGTACAATCAGCGCCATGACTTGGGCGAAGCCGAGGGTAGCAATGGCGAGATAGTCGTCGCGCAGCTTGACTAGGCCGACGCAGGTAGCGGCGCCGAGAAGCGCGGCAACCAATGTGCCGACGGACATGCCGACAACAATCGGAAATCCGAGCTTAACGGTCAGAAGCGCCGAAACATATCCGCCGATCGCATAGTAGCCGAGAATGCCGAGGTTGACCATTCCGGCCATGCCCCACATCAGGTTTAGCCCGAGGGCCAGCAGGGCATAGAGGCTGCCGAAAGTCAGGATGGAAATTACATAGGTCAGCATTGCCCAATTCCTTTATCGCTTGCTTAGAATGCCGCGCGGGAAAAACAGCAACGCGATGATGATGGCAATGAAGCCGATCGCGGAGCGATAGGCGACAGGCATTGCCAGGAGCGACACTTCCTCCGCGACGCCGATGATCAATGCGCCTGCGACCGCGCCGGGAATATTGCCGAGGCCACCGAGCACCGCAGCCGCAAATACCGACAGAATGACCCGGAAACCGATTGTTGGTTCGATGGCAGCATCGAGGGCGATCAGGACGCCGCCGACACCGGCAAGGCCCATGCTGATGAACACGGCGAGACGTGAGATCTGCTCGGGATTAATGCCTTTGATGTCGGCGAGCCCCGGATTGTCGGCGACGGCACGCATTGCCTTGCCGATCGACGTAAACGTTAGCAGGCAGAAGAGCAGCGCCATGATGACTGCTGCAATCAGGAAATTATAGAACTGCTGCGGCGCAATATGCACATCGCCAAGTATCCAGTCGCGATAGACCAGTACATCGAGGCCTTGCACATCGTTGCCGAAACCGAACCTCAGAAAATTTTCCAACACCATATTGAGTGCCATGGAGGCGATCGCGACGGAAAGTGGACCATAACTACGCAACGGCTTAAGGGCGATATGATCGCTTGCGACCCCGACCAGTCCGCTGACCAGAAATGCCGCAAAAACGGAGACGATCGCCGGCATACCGAAAACGACGTTGAACATATAAGCTGTATAGGCGCCGACCGCGATATGGGCAGCAAGCGCGAAGTTGCTTATCTGGAGAACCGCGAAGATCAGACTGAATGCGATTGCCGGCACCGCAAGAATGGCGCCGGCCATCAAGCCGTTCACCACAAGCTGTGCGATTTCTGTTGTAAAATCCATGCTCGATTCCGTCACCATGCGGCTAAGATTTAAGGACTAGATGGACCGATGCGGCACCACGTCCCTTGCGGTCGTCCTGTATGTCGATGACGGATCAAGACTGTGGTAGCGGGATCACCAACCCCGCTGCCACAGACGATGCGATCATCATTTGGAGGCCTGACTAACAAAGACGTGCCGTCAGACCGGAACGGAGACGCCGTCCTTGACCTGCAACGTCTTGAAATAGGCGTTTGGAAGGTTGCCGTTCGGCAGGAACTCGCAATTGCTTGAGGCGCCGTCGTAGTTGATCTTCTTGCCGGCCGCCAAATGCGCCAATCCATCCGCCACATTGCCGACGGCCTCGCCCTCCGGTCCGCCGATGGTAGAGCGGATCGTCTCCTGGATGGCTTGACCCGTTGCCTGCTTCGAGGCGGCGATGGCAAGCAGGATCAGGTTGATCTGGTCGTAAGCCTGGCACGCATTGGTATCGAGTGTCTGGTTGCCGGCGATTTTCTTCAGACTTTGATAAGCGGAGGAATCTTCTGCGACCGACGGCAAGACCGTGTAGACGCCTTCCGCGACACCCTTCCCCGCAGCCTGTACGAATTGGGTCGTAATTGCTGTTCCAAAACCACAAACGGTGCCGTCGTAGCTGTTGCGATAGAGATCCTTCATGATGCTGGCGCTGTCTTGCGGATATCCGCCCAGCATGATGAAATCCGGCTTGGCCCCAAGTGCCTGGTCGACTTCGGAGCGAAACGAGGTCTTCGTACCATCGTAGATGACGTGGGAAACCTTAGCGCCGTGCGGCTCGACCTCGTCCGTCAGGCCCTTAAGCATTGCCTGGCTGAACGGATTCTGGGCCAGCATCAGGAAGAAATTCTTTGTGCCCTTGCTCAAACCGAACTTGCCGATTTCCCTGCCCTGCAGCGAGACGGGCACATAGGTACGGATGAAGTAGCCTTGATGGGGCAGGTCTGCCAGCGTGTCGGATGCAGCGATGCCAAGCATCGCCACCTTGTTCTCCCAACAAATCGGCAGGGTCGGCATCGCAACGCCGGAAGACCAAACGCCGGTGACGGCACACACCTTGTTGACGTCGATTAGCTTGCGAACGGCAAGGACACCGGCGTCCGGATTGGTCTGATCGTCTTCTACGAAATACTCGACCTTCTGGCCGAGTATGCCGCCGGCAGCGTTGACTTCATCGACGACATGTCTCTGGATATTGGCCATGATCGGGCCCCAGACGCCGCCGGCGCCACTAAGTGGCATCAGGCCACCGATGCGGATGGCCCCCAATTCCTGCGACCGCAGAACGGCTGGCGCAAAGAGCAGCGCAGCCCCTGCCCCCGCTGTCTTCAGCAGGTTTCGCCGCGAAATGGCTGGAACGATATCTTTCATACTTACCTCCCTCTGTGAACGGCCTCCCGAGGCCGGTCTCTACTTCTCGCCGAGAAAGATCTGGCGGATATCCTTGTCGTGCAGCAGCTCTTGCGCTGGCCCGCTTCGCGCGTTCTGGCCGTCGACCAGGATGTAGGCCCGGTCGGAGATCCCGAGCGCCTGGATGGCGTTCTGCTCGACCATTGCGATCGAGACGCCGTCGTCTCGGATACTCCGGACCATCTCCAGCAGCCGCTCGGCGGCGGCCGGTGAAAGACCTGCCGTTGGCTCATCCAGCAGCATCAGCTTCGGCCCGACCATCAAGGCCATCGCCATGGCCAACAACTGCCGCTGCCCGCCGGAAAGCGCGTCGCCGAGATCGCGTCTGCGCGCAGCAATCTCCGGCATGCGGTCGTAGACCTGCGCCAGCCGCGTCTTGTATTCGACCCTGTCGAGATACCCACCGATCTCGAGATTTTCCTCGATCGTCATTGATCGAAAGATGTTGTTTTCCTGTGGCACGAAGACCACGCCGCGGCGGCTGACTTCGCGCGGCTTCAATCCGGCGATGCTGGCGCCGACAAAATCGATACTGCCCGAACGGGGCGCGACAAGTCCGGCAACAGCCTTCAACAGCGTCGATTTACCGGCGCCATTCGGTCCTAGAATGGAAACAATCTCGCCAGGAGACACTTCCATTCCGACCTTTTTCAAAATCTCGTCATGCGGACCATAGCCGGCGACGACCTGACTGACCTGAAGGAACGTCATATTGCGCTCCCGAGATAGGCAGACTGCACGACCTCGTTGGCGCGGATATCCTCGAACAGCCCTTCGGCGAGGACCTTACCGGAGGCAAGGACGATGACGTGATCACAGACTTGTCGGATGAAGCTCATATTGTGCTCTATGACGAGAATGGTGACGCCCTGGTCGCGGATAGCCAGCAGATAAGTACCCAGATCGACGGCGAGCGACGGATTAACACCAGCCATTGGCTCGTCGAGCAGAAGAAGCTTTGGCTCGCCAAGCAGAGCCCGACCGAGTTCGACGAGCTTCTTCTGGCCGCCGGAAAGGTCAGCTGCCCGGTTGTTGGCGACATGCGCAAGATTGAGTTGCGACGCGAGCTTCCATGCCTCGGCGATGACCGCTTCCTCCCGCTGGCGCACGGAGGACGCATCGAGAAATACGCGCCAGAGCTCTTCGCCCGGCTGAGATCTGGCATAGAGCGCCAAATTCTCGAGAACCGTCAGTTCGGAAAGGCCGCGTGCGAGCTGGAACGTGCGCGTCAGACCCATGTGAGCGAGCTCGTCCGGGCGACAACCAGTAACGGCCCGGCCATCCAGCAATATCTCGCCACTGGTCGGAGGTACCGTGCCAGCTATGATATTGAACAGGGTCGTTTTGCCTGCGCCGTTCGGACCCAAAAGTCCCGTAATCGAGCCGCGCCGCACCTTGAATTCGGCCCCCGCAACCGCGGAGACACCACCGAACTTGCGGTAAACATCCCTAACTTCCAGGATGGCATCTCCCGGCGAATTAATTGCTTCCGTCAAGAATAACGCTCCCATTTGCGCCGGCACAGGAATGCCAGAACATCAAACCGGTGGCTCGCCGCAACAGCTAGAGGAAGCCGACTTCCTCCTTCCACAGTTTATAAATCGGTGGCGGCAACGCTGCTCCGGCCACCATGTGTCGACATTAAGATCACGGCCCTTTGCTGTCAACGAGTAAAGGGAGCGTTTACACCATTTGCAAACTACCGCGTGCACTGTGATTTGCGTTGTGTCGTTGCGAAGACCATTCGGGCCTAGTGCCATCAGAGAGGGTGCCCGCCTAGCACGTTGTTTTGATGTGCATTTTATAAAGGCGCCTTCCGCGTCTCCTGCTCTTATTGTGAGCTGTAACAAAAAAAACCCATCTTTCGATCGACGAATGAGAATCCTGATCGGAGCGAAAGAAATTGACCAGAAACAGCAATGTGCGTGCGGTCGCGGAAAAAAATGTCGACACAATAACCTTTTCTGCGTCAATGCTACTGCAAAACGCCGCCGGCCTGAACGGCGAATGGCGAAGCTACTTAGTTCGCCATTTATATTCGCGCCGTGACAGGCCCACGGGCTTGCAAACCTGCCGTAAAAGACTCGCCTCCGCTGAAGCGGCAGCAGGAAGCGTTACTAGGCGGTCGTTTGACGCGTGGCCTAGCGGTGTGCCGTTCAGAATTATCTATCGCTGTCCGGGAATTGAGCGGATCTTTGGAAGTCGTTTCCGCGCGTGCAAAAGCTTGAGCGCATCGCTCCCGCACGACATGACACGAAGCGTGGTCTCGATCCGGGAAGACGAATGCTGTCAACGCCGTTGGTAACCGCAGCACAGTTCTGGAGGAGGTGGCAAAGCGCGAAGGGAGGTGTTCTCACCGTAGACGACAATCGCTTCGTAGGCATCGGCTCCCTCAACGTTGTGTTCGGCGCCGATCGCAATCCTCCCGCGTCGGCTGCCCGATCTCGAAACGCATGCCGATACGGCTTTCTATCTGATCCATAGCGTGGATATCACGCCTCGTGTCCGCTAATCGATTGGTGTTGCCGGCGAGCAGTAAAGCGAAGCTGCAGCGCTCCTGCAGATGCAGCAGCTCCCGCAAAACAGTGGGTGTGATGTGAAGTTCTGATATTCGTCCAACGGACGCGCCGGGCCGTATCGGCCCGGCGCGGCAGGTATCACAAAATGCCAGATCGAGGCAAGCGCGCCTGTAAGTGGCGCGCAATTAATCAGTACAATCAACAAGATATCGAGAAAGCCGATGGTACCGTTGGCTGGGATCGAACCAGCGACCTCCGGATCCACAATCCGGCGCTCTAACCAGCTGAGCTACAACGGCACGTCTGCCTGAGCGGGATCGGCGGAACATAGTCCCCTCGAGTGCTCTGTCGTTCGGCGATGCGTCCTTACGGGCTTATGGATTTTAATTCAAGGCTTTTGCAAAGCAAAGGTCACTTGCCCACATGGAAGCGGATCTGCGGACAAGAAAAAGGCCGGCGGGAGGAGGTGCCGGCCTTTTCCTGTTACGAGCCAGCGGGAGGAGGTGCTGGCTGGTCACCCCGGAGGCGGAGGGAGGAGGTTCCGCCGACCGGGTATTCGTTGATGGCTGCCATCATACACACGATCATTTCGAAGAAAATGCGACCTTTTGTTACATCTTCTGATCATGCGCAAATATTAGGCGGCCTTGATGTCCTTCATCGCCTTCTCGAAAACGGTCTTGATCGGCTTGGAGACATCCTCGGCCGCCTTGGAGGCGACGGTCTGGAACTCCTTGGCTTGCTCGACGGTCATTTCGACGCGCTTGCGCAGGAACGCGGTCTGCAGCTCCACGACTTCCGACAGCGATTTGGCGCCGATCAGCGCCTCGAGATGCGAAAAGCCCGCTTCGGCATTGGCGCGCAGTGCGGCAACGGTCTTGAGCGACAGGTCGCTGGAAACGGTCTTGGCGGACTCGTATGTGGATTCCAGGGCCTTCTGGGTCTCCTCGGCGCCAGTCTTGAGCTTGGCGTAAGCCTCCTTCGACTGCTCAACGCCCTTCTCGGCGAAAGCGCGGATCTGGTCGGTGGCCTTGGAAGCGTCAAAGCTCGGGAATTCAACGTTTTCGATGGTCTCGGCAGTCTTGGTCCTGGACATTTTCCATCCTTTTCAGCGGTAGCGGCTTTGACGGAAAGCCGTCTCGTTCATGTATGATGGCAATATAAAGGCAATTTTTGTGCATTGCAATATCTTTGTTGCACTGCACCATAGATTCCCGTCTCGGCCGTTAACCAAGAGCCGAAATTCAGGCCTATGCACGTTCTGGCTTGTGGACCTTCGCGCCGCCGGCTTTTATTAACAAAGCGTTAACTGCAAAAATGCCCGCTGCATGAGGATTTCGCCAGCGCATGCCGTCCGAATATTCCTTTCTTGACGTCGCCGTGCTCGACGCGGTCCGCCAGCGCTTCGCCGCCGGCGACGCGATCGCGATCCTGTCGGCGAATCTGGAGCAAGTGATCTGGGCCAATGGACCGGGTGCCGCAGTGTTCGGCTATCCCGACATCGAAAGCATCATCGGCGCCGAGGCACGGCTGCCGCTGATCGCCCGCCGCCAGATCATGGCAACTAGTGGATTTCCCGACATCGGCAGCGACCGAAGCATCACGGTCAGGCTGGCGACCGGCATGACCAGCCGCGCCATCGGCTTCCTTGCAAGCGCTGTGACGCTGCCCGACGGCGAGAACGCCATCATGCTGGCGGTGCCGGCGGCCCAGACCGGCTCGCGCAGTGCGGCCGAAATCGCCGGCAGGGCCATCAGCGGCTTCACGGAAGATGGTCATTTCATCGCCTTCATCGACGCCAGCGGCAATGTCGAAGCGGCATCGGAGAGCTTTTCGCAGCTCGGCATCGAGCCCGCGACGCTGGCCGCGCTGGTGGCCGACGTCGCGAATGAGAGCGACCGCATCGTCAAGCGCCTGGTTCCGGGCGGCGGCACATCCTATCCGGCGGGCCTCGCCCGACTGACGCCTGAGCGACATTTGCTGGTGGTGATCGACGAAAACAGGCTCGACGACCGTGCGCTGGCGGAGGGGACTCCAGCGGCCGAGCGTTCGGAAGGACGTAACCGCTCACAGGCCGTCGCCAAGGATATCTCGGAACCGAAGGCACAAGCCGCTGCCGAAGCGGCCGTGCAGGAACCGGCGGCGGCAGAACCCGGACAACCGGCGGCAAACGGTACGCCGGCACAGCACGACCATTGGTATTTCAATGCCGGCGAGGACGGGAGGCATGCGCGCGGCCCAGCCGCGCCGGACGCCGAAGCTGCACTTTCGCCGGCTGCCGCCGAAGGTCCAGCCGAGGACGCGAAGCACGATGCCCAGGCTCCAGTTGTTCCGGCAGCCCCGGCCGCCAGGACCGTGGACCGCACGGCGGCGCCGCTGCGTTTCGTCTGGCGAACCGACGCCGAGGGCAGGTTCAGCGCGCTGTCGCCGGAATTCGCCGACGTCGTCGGCAAACCGGCCGCGGACGTCATCGGCAGGCGCTTCAGGGACGTCGCGGCGGCCTTCGGGCTGGATGCGTCCGGCGAGATCGCCGGTCTCCTGGAGCGGCGCGACACCTGGTCCGGCCGTTCCGTGTTGTGGCCGGTCGTCGGCACGGACCTGAAGATCCCCGTCGACCTGGCGGCCCTGCCCGTCTATGGCCGCAGCCGTGCCTTCGAGGGTTTCCGCGGTTTCGGCGTCGCCCGCGCCGGCGACGCCGTTGTCGATCCTGAAGCGATCGGCATGGCGCTGGTGCCCAACAGCGAGGCCCCCCCGGCGTCGGAACCGGTCGAACCCGCACCCGAGGAACCGAAGACCGAGGAGTTGAAGCCATCGGACCCGTTCCGGGGCGAGGTGCCGGCGCTGACCATCGTGCCGAAGCCTGAACGCCGCTTTGCCGACAAGGTGATCCGTCTGGCCGAACATCGCCAGCCGGCTAACGACAAGGGTCTGTCGACCCTGGAACGCAGCGCCTTCCGCGAGATCGGCGAGCGGCTGAAGAAGGAAAGCAGCCCGGCCGAGCCGGAGGCCGAAAGACCGGGTCCGGACGATGCCGGGCAACCGGAGGCGGCAACGCCGGCGGGGCCATCCGAGAAACCAGCGGACGCCCGCAAAAACCTTGCGCCAAAGGGCGAAGCCGCACCGGCTGAGCCGTCCGAAACCGATGTCGATGCCGAGGATGCAGAGGATCTCGCCCGGCTTGATGGCGAACGGCCGGACAAAACGGCTGATGGGGAGCCCGCCGACACGGTAGCCGGAGTGACGGGTTCGCTGCTCGACTATGCCGAGCGGAGCGAGGAACCAGCGCCGATCGCCGACAACAATGACGAGACCCCGGCTTCCGAACCGGCGGCGGCGCGGACGGAACGGGAGAGCGAAGAGCCCGTCGCGGCGGCAGGCGAACCGGCCGTCACCGGCACCAACGATGACATTGCCCACGACGAGAGCATGACATCAGCCGATTTTCGCGATGCCGAGGACAGTGAGGACTGGGTCGAGGACGAGGAAGCGTCCGCGTCCGATGAGCAGGCCGCGACCGCCGAGGGGGCCGCCGGCACAAGCGACGCGGTGGAGGCTCCGGTCGAGCGGCCACGCCTCAAAGTGCCTCCGCTCAAGCTCGAAGGGTTCGTGCCGTCGGCCTTTGCGGTCGGAGACGAGAGCAAGGCTCCCGACACCTCGCTCCTGAGCAAGCTGCCCGTGCCGCTGCTCATCCATTCCGGGGATGAACTTCATTACGCCAACGAGGAGTTTCTCGTCCTGACAGGCTATGAGACGCTCGATGAACTGGCGGACGCCGGCGGGCTGGGCGCGCTGTTTGCCGATCCCTATGGCCATGATGGCGCCGCCGAGGGCGCGGACCGGGCGTTGCGGCTGAAGACGCATGGCGGGCAGGAATTTCCAATCGAGGCTATCCTGCGTTCGGTTCCGTGGCGCGACGGCAAGGCGCTGATGCTGGTGGTGCGCCGTTCGGGCGAGGATGAGGCACCGGCGGCACTGCATGCGGCCGGCGACGAGCAGACGCAGCCCGATATTTCCGAGCTCAAGGCGCGCATCGCCGAGATGCGCACCATCATCGATACCGCCACCGACGGCGTCGTGCTGATCGGCCGTGACGGCGCGATTCGTTCCATAAGCCGTCCAGCCGAGGCGCTGTTCGGCTTCGACAGCGACGACGTGACCGGCAAGCCGTTCGCCTCGCTGTTTGCCATCGAAAGCCAGCGCGCGGCGCGCGATTATCTCGACGGCCTGTCCGAGCCCGGCGTGGCGAGCGTCCTGAACGACGGCCGCGAAGTCATCGGCCGCGAGGCGCAGGGCCGCTTCATTCCGCTGTTCATGACCATCGGCCGGCTGCCCAACGACAGCGGGTTTTGCGCGGTGGTGCGCGACATCACGCAGTGGAAGAGGGCCGAGGAGGACCTGACCCAGGCGCGTGCGGTGGCCGAGCGCGCCTCCTCGCAGAAGACGGATTTCCTCGCCCGCATCAGCCACGAGATCCGCACGCCGCTCAATGCCATCATCGGCTTTTCCGAACTGATGGTGGACGAGAAATTCGGGCCGGTGGCCAATGACCGCTACCGCGATTACCTGCGCGATATCAACCGATCGGGCAATCATGTGCTCGATCTCGTCAACGACCTTCTCGATATCTCCAAGATCGAGGCCGGCCAGCAGGAAATGGCCTATGAAGCGGTGTCGCTCAACGACACACTGGCCGAGACGGTGGCGATGATGCAGCCGCAGGCCAACCGCGAGCGCGTCATCATTCGCTCCAGCTTCGCGTCGCGACTGCCGGAAGTGGTGGCGGACCTGCGCAGCGTGCGCCAGATTGCCCTCAACATCCTGTCGAACGCCATCCGTTATACCCAGGCCGGCGGCCAGGTGATCGTCTCGACCGCCTATGAGACATCAGGCGATGTCGTCATGCGCGTGCGCGACACCGGCATCGGTATGAGCCAAGCCGAGATCGAGCAGGCGTTGAAGCCGTTCAAACAGATCAATGCATTGAAACGGGGGCGCGGCGACGGCACCGGTCTCGGCCTGCCGTTGACCAAGGCGATGGTTGAAGCGAACCGCGCCCGTTTTATCATCACCTCGACGCCCGCCGAAGGAACCCTGGTCGAGATCGCGTTCCCGTCGACGCGCGTGCTTGCGGAATAGGCAAGCTCCCGTCCATCCAGCCGCCTGAAAAAGAAAAGGCGCCCAACAGGACGCCTTGAAAGATGGGATTTGCTGTCACAACGGGGGCTTGAGCGAATTCAGATCCTCCGGGGGCTGAGGAACGGGATTTCTCCCTCAAGTTACGTGCGACTATCGACGCCGGGCCTTAACAAGTCCTTACCAGGTCCCGAAAAAATTTACGAATGTGTACCACTCGTGAAATCTAGGTAAATTCGCGCGGCAGATTTGATTAACCATGCCGGGCGGGCGGTCACTCGGCCAATTGCGGCAGGTTTCTGAACAGCTCGAGCGCCTCGGGATTGGCGAGCGCCTCCTTGTTCTTGATGGCGCGGCCATGCACGACGTCGCGCACCGCAAGCTCGGTGATCTTGCCCGATTTGGTGCGAGGAATGTCTGACACGGCGATGATCCTGGCCGGCACGTGGCGCGGGCTGGCGCCGGCGCGGATTTTCGCCCGGATGCGCTTCTCCAGATCCTCGTCGAGCTGAACGCCGGCGGCCAGCCGCACGAACAGCACCACGCGCACGTCATTGTCGAAATCCTGACCGATACAGAGCGCCTCCAGGATTTCCGGCATCTGCTCGACCTGATTGTAGATCTCCGCCGTGCCGATGCGCACACCACCCGGATTGAGCGTCGCGTCGGAGCGGCCATGGATGATCATGCCGCCATGAGCGGTCCACTCGGCGAAGTCGCCATGGCACCAGACATTGTCGAAGCGCTCGAAATAGGCAGCCCGGTATTTCTTGCCCTCGGGGTCGTTCCAGAAGCCGATCGGCATTGCCGGGAACGCCTTGGTGCAGACCAGTTCGCCTTTCTCCTGCCTGACCGGCTTGCCGTCGTCGTCCCAGACGTCGACAGCAAGGCCGAGGCCTGGTCCCTGGATCTCGCCGGTCCATACCGGTTCAGTCGGGACGCCGAGGACGAAGCAGGAAACGATGTCGGTACCGCCGGAGACCGATGCCAGATGCACGTTCTTCTTGATCCCGTCGTAGACGAAGCGGAAATCCTCGGGCGACAGCGGCGAGCCCGTCGAGGAGATGGCGCGCACGGTCGACAGATCATGGCTTTGGATCGGCTTGAGGCCGGCCTTGCGTACCGAATCGATGAATTTCGCCGAGGTGCCGAAGAAGGTCATCTTCTCGGCGTCGGCGAAGTCGAACAGCGCATTGCCATTGGGGTAGAAAGGCGAGCCGTCATAGAGCAGCAGCGTCGCGCCCGAAGCGAGGCCCGACACCAGCCAGTTCCACATCATCCAGCCGCAGGTGGTGAAGTAGAAGAAGCGGTCGCCGTCGAGCAGGCCTGCGTGCAGGCGATGTTCCTTGAGGTGCTGGATCAGCGTTCCGCCGGCCGAATGGACGATGCATTTGGGAATACCGGTCGTTCCGGACGAGAACAGGATGTAGAGCGGATGCGCGAACGGCAGCCGCTCGAAGGTGACCTGCCTGACCGCGAAGGGCGACAGCGCCTCTTCCATCGCCACGGCCTTATCGATCGTATCAGCGACATCGGCCGAGGTGCCGAGATAGTCAACGACCACCACCTTGCGGACAGTGTCCAGCTTTGCGGCCACCGCGGCGATCTTGTCGGCGACCTCGATCGCCTTGCCGTTGTACCAGTAACCATCGGGAACGATGAAGACGACGGGTTCGATCTGCCCGAACCGGTCGAGAACGCCCTGCTCGCCGAAATCCGGTGAGCAGGACGACCACACCGCGCCGATAGAGGCGGTCGCGAGCATCGCGGCGACTGTTTCCGGCATGTTGGGCATCATCGCAGCGATACGGTCGCCTTTCTTGACCTTGAGCGACAAGAAGAGTTGCTGGAAGCGCGAGGTGAGCGCATGCAGTTCGTTCCAGGACAGCCGGCGCTCGACCTTGTCCTCGCCGCGAAACACGATCGCCTCTCCTGCTCCGGTCTTCTTCAGGAGGTTCTCGGCGAAATTCACCATCGCGTCGGGAAAGAAGGCCGCTCCCTGCATCTTCTCGCCAGCGACGAGCACACGCTCGCTTTCGGCGCTGCCCTTGTCGCCGACGATGCCGCAAAAATCCCAGACCAGGCTCCAGAACGCTTCGCGGTCCGCCACCGACCAACGGTGAAGGTCGGCATAGGAAGTCACGGATATGCCGCTTTTTGCAGCGGCGGCCTTCATGAAGGCGGTCAGCGGCGCAGCGTCAATCTGGTCCTGCGTCGGGGTCCAGAGTGGTACTTCGGCAGCCATGATGGGTCCTCCCAGGATCGCCACCGCTTATGCATATTGCGCCGCAGCAGAGCAAGATTTTGTTCGGCCGAGGCGTCCAGATGTGCGCAAATGCCATCGCCGGGCCATAAAGACTTGAAATGCCTCGACCCTAAGTCGTAGTGACGACTAGAAGTCGTAGTGACGACTGGAAGTCGTGGTGACGACCGGGTTTACACCCGCCGGACGATTTTTGTCGGAACGAAAGCATACGGGGCGATATGCCATCATCTTTGATCCGACGCGGAACATGGGCGATCGGCGCTGCCGTGATCGTCATCGCGCTGGTGGTCGCCGCCCTGCCGCTGATCGCTTCGACGCGTATCGTGCGCGATCGTATCGCCTGGGAATTGAGTGCCTGGAGCGGTTTCCGGGTTGCCATCGAAGGCTCGCCGCGCATCGAGGTCTGGCCGAACTTCCGGGCGATCCTGACGGATGTGACGCTTTCGAAGTGGACCGACGTCGACGCACCGCCGGTCGTCGAGGCCGAACGGGTCGAGGTCGACCTCTCGGCCATGGCGGCGCTGCGCGGCGACGTGGTGTTTTCCACGGCGCGGCTGGTGCGGCCGACGATCAGGGTCCAGCGCACGGCGAGCGGCCTGTTCCTGCCCACCGCTCCGACCGGCGGCCGCATCGCACGCGCCATCGACGTGGCGCGCGGCGTGGTCGGTGCGGACCCCGCCAAACCCGATCTTGACAAGCTACCGGCCGACACTTTCGGCACGGTGGAGTTCAGGGACGGCCGCATGGTGGCGTCCGTCAACGGCAAGGACGAAGAGGTGCTGAGTAGCCTGAGCGGCCAGGCGACATGGGCGGCGATGAACAGCAATGCGACGCTCTCGGCGACCGGCATCTGGCGCGGCGAAAGCGTCGCCGTGGATGCCGCATCGCCGAAGCCGCTGGTGTTGTTTGCCGGCGGCATGGCGCCGCTCACCCTGTCGTTCAAGGCGGCGCCCGCCACCTTCTCCTTCGACGGCACGGCCAGCATGTCCGAAAACGCCTATTTCGACGGCCAGGCCAAGTTTTCAGCGCCCTCGTTGCGGCGTGTGCTCGAATGGTCGCAGGCCGATATCGCGCCGGGCGCCGCGATCGGCTCCGTCAGCATCTCGAGCAAGGTGACCGCGACGGCGGGGCGCGTCAAATTCGAGAACACCGCACTCTCCCTCGACAATAACCCAGGCATGGGTGCGCTGGACCTGTCGCTTGGCGACGCACAGCCGGTGATCTCCGGCACGCTCGCCTTCGACACGCTCGATCTGAGGTCGTTCCTGTCCGCCTTCACGCCGCTCGGGCCGGCAAGCGGGGCAGGTCCAAGCGAAGTCGACACGAATTTCGCCGACCGGGTCAATCTCGACCTCAGGCTGTCGGCGGCGCACGCCACGGCAGGCTCCATCCAGCTTGCCGACGTCGCCGCCACGGCGCAGGTCAAGGATGGCCTGTCCGTTTTCGACATTTCCGATGCCTCGGCCTTTGGCGGCAACATCCAGAGCAGCCTTCGCTTCGACCGCAAGCCCGAGGGCAGCCAGGTCGAGATCCGGCTGCTGGCTTCCGATATCGATGGCGGCGCTTTCGGCACGGCGGCCGGGATGACGCGGCTGGTGCCGGTCGGCACGGGGACCGTGTCCGTCATCCTCAAAGGGCCCGGCAGGACCTGGGACTCGATCTTCGAAACCGCCGACGGCTCGGTTTCGGCGACCTTCGGGCCAGGCGCGCTCAGCAAGTTCAACCTGCCGGCCTTTCTCAAGCATACCGAACAGGGCGGCTTCTTCGCACTTGACGACGTCTCGGACGGGACACTGCCGATCGATGGCGCCGAACTGAAGGCCACCATCTCGAAAGGCGTGGCGAGGCTGGACAAGGCCGAGGCCAATTCGGCGAAGTACAAGATCTGGCTTTCCGGCATCGCCTCCTATGCCGGACGGGGGCTGGCGCTGTCCGGCGGTGTCATCCAGCCGGACCAGGTCGCCACGCAGGCAAACGGCCAGCAAGGCCCCAAGCAATCGTCCTTCTTCGTTGGGGGGACATGGAGCACGCCGTTCATTTCGCCGATCAACCGCGGCGTGTCGGGCGAATAAGCAGTCTTTCGGCCTCTTTGTTCAAAGATGATCTCGACAAACGGAACCGTTTGTCCGCGAAAACCGGTGCCCACTTTTCGGGATCATGCTCAGCCGCGTTGCGCGGCCTGCTCGTCGCGCTGGCGCTGCACCTCGCGACGCTTGTTGGCAAGCGAAGCGACGATGACGCCGACCGCGACGACCGCGATCAGAATGGTGCAGGCGGCGTTGATCTCCGGCGTCACGCCGAGACGAACCTGGCTGTAGATCTTCATCGGCAGCGTGGTCGCACCCGGCCCCGAGGTGAAGCTGGCGATGACCAGGTCATCGAGCGAGAGCGTGAAGGCAAGCATCCACCCCGACACGATCGCGGGCAGGATGACGGGCAGCGTGATCTGGAAGAATGTCTTGACCGGCGGCGCGCCGAGATCCATCGCCGCCTCCTCGAGCGAGCGGTCGAAAGATACGAGGCGCGACTGCACGACGACGGCGACGAAGCACATCGTCAAGGTGGTGTGTGCGAGTGTGACGGTGAGGAAGCCCCGGTCGAGGCCGACAGCGACGAAGAGCAGCAACAGCGACAGGCCGGTGATGACTTCGGGCATGACCAAAGGCGCGAACACCATGCCGGAGAACAGTACCCTGCCCCGGAAACGCGTGTAGCGTGTCAGCGTCAGCGCCGCCAACGTGCCGAGCACGGTCGCCGCCGTGGCCGAAATGACGCCGACGCGCGCCGTCACCCAGGTGGCGTCCATGAGGCCCTGATTGTGGAACAGCGACACGTACCATTTGGTCGAAAAGCCGCCCCAGACGGTGACCAGCTTGGATTCGTTGAAGGAGAACACGATGAGCAGCACGATCGGCAGATAGAGGAAGGCGAAACCGAGCACGATCGAGGTGATGTTGAAGCGGCTCCAGCTGCTGTTCATTTGTCCTGCTCCTGCGCCTTCGCCTGGGCTTGCTGGAAGATCATGATCGGGACCGTCAGCAACAGCAGCAGGATGACCGCAACGGCTGAAGAGACCGGCCAGTCGCGATTGGCGAAGAACTCGTTCCACAACGTCTTGCCGATCATCAGCGTCTGCGAACCGCCAAGCAGATCGGGAATAACGAATTCGCCGACCGCCGGAATGAACACCAGCAGGCAGCCGGCGATGACGCCGGGCAATGACAGCGGGAACGTGATCTTCCAGAATGCACTGGTCGGCGGACAACCAAGGTCCTTGGCCGCCTCGATCAGCGAATAATCCATTTTTTCCAGCGACGAATAGAGCGGCAGCACCATGAACGGCAGGTAGGAGTAGACGATGCCGATGAAAATCGCCGTATAGGTGTTGAGGATGACCAGCGGCTGGTTGATCAGATGCAGCGACAGAAGCAACTGATTGAGCAGCCCCTCGGGCTTCAGGATGCCGATCCAGGCATAGACCCGGATCAGGAACGAGGTCCAGAACGGCAGGATGACCAGCATCAGCAAGGTCGGGCGGATCGTCGCCGGCGCGCGGGCCATGCCATAGGCTATGGGATAGCCGACGATCAGCGTCAACACGGTCGAGATCGCCGCGATGATCAGGCTGGTGACATAGGCGTTGAAATAAAGCGCGTCCTGCGTCAGCCAGGCATAGTTGTCGAAGTTGAGGTCGCGAAAGCCCGCGAAGAAGCCGGAGACGCCGTCGCTGAAATCAAGCACCGGCGTATAGGGCGGCATGGCGATCGCCGTCTGCGACAACGAGATCTTGAAGACGATGATGAAGGGGACGAGGAAGAAGAACAGCAGCCAGAGATAGGGAATGAAGATGACGAGACGATTGACGAAGCCGGCGCCCAGCCGCGCCAGCAATGGTTTTGCCGCGGCCGGTAGGGCGGCGTCGGTGGCGGCGATGTCGGACATGTCAGCCCCCTACCGCGTCAGCACGACGCCGGCATCCGGCCGAAAAGAGACCCAGGCGCGGTCGTTCCAGGTCAGCTGGTCCTCGGTGATGCGCGCTGCGTTCAAGGCGCTTGCCCGCACGAGCTGCCCGTCGTCCAGCCGGACGTGGTAGACGGTCATGTCGCCGAGATAGGCGATGTCGTAAACCTCGCCCTCCAGCGCATTGACGCCATCGGCCGGCTTCTTGGACGACACCTTGATCTTCTCCGGCCTGATCGCGAAGACGATATCGGCGCCCGCGGCGGCGGCATTGCCGGCATTCTCGACGAGGATCTGGGCGCCGGTCGCTCCGGTGATGCGCGCCGTCTTGTCCGTCCGTTCGGCAACCTTGCCCTCGAACATGTTCACGTTGCCGACGAAATGCGCGACGAAGCGCGACGCCGGGGCCTCGTAGACTTCCGCCGGCGTCGCGACCTGCATGACCTCGCCCTTGTCCATGATGGCGATACGGTCGGCCATGGTCATGGCCTCTTCCTGGTCGTGGGTGACAACGACGAAGGTGAGGCCGAGTTCCTGCTGAAGGTCCATCAGTTCGAACTGCGTCTCCTCGCGCAGCTTCTTGTCGAGCGCGCCGAGCGGTTCGTCGAGCAGCAGCACCTTCGGCCGCTTGGCGACCGAACGGGCGAGCGCGACACGCTGGCGCTGGCCGCCGGAGAGCTGGTGCGGCTTGCGCTTGGCGAACTGCTCGAGCTTGACCAGCTTGAGCATCTCGGCGACGCGCTTTTCGACGTCTGGCTTGGCCATCCCTTCCTGCTTGAGGCCGAAGGCGATGTTGTTCTCCACCGTCATATGCGGAAACAGGGCATAGGACTGGAACATCATGTTGACCGGCCGGCGATAAGGCGGGATGCCGCGCAGATCCTGGCCGTCGAGCAGGATGCGGCCGGCCGTCGGCTCCTCGAAGCCGGCGAGCATCCTGAGCAGCGTAGATTTTCCGCAACCGGAGGCGCCGAGCAGGGCGAAGAACTCACGCTCGAATATGGTCAGCGAGAGGTTGTTGACGGCGGTGAAGTCGCCGAACTTTTTGGAGACATTGTCGAACTGAATGTATGGCTTGGCGTTCGGATCGTTCCAAGGCGCGAAATCCCTGCGGATGCTGCCAAGCGATTTCATGTGCCCACTCCGTCCTGCTGCTTTGCCCCATCGAAAAGAAGGAGACCCGGCAGGGTGACTGCCGGGCCTCCTCGGACTGACTACTGACCGGTGACGATTTTGGTCCAGGTGCGCGTGATGACGCGCTGGGTCTTGGGATCGTAGGGCGAGATCGTAAAGAGCTTCTGCAAGGTCGCGGCGTCCGGGTAGACAGCGGGATCCTCCAGAAGCGCCTTGTCGACGAATTGCTGGGAAGCCTTGTTGCCGTTGGCATAGAGCACGGCGTTCGACGATTTGGCGATCACCTCCGGCTTCATCATATAGTTCAGGAACTCATGCGCCTCGGCGACATGCGGCGCATCGGCAGGGATTGCCATCTGGTCGAACCACATTTCGGCGCCTTCCTTCGGCACGGCGTAGCCGATCTCGACGCCCTGCTTGGCCTCCTCGGCGCGGTTGCGCGCCTGGAACACGTCGCCCGACCAGCCAACCGCCAGGCAGATATCGCCATTGGCCAGAGCGTTGATGTATTCGGAGGAATGGAACTTCCTGATGTAGGGCCTGATCTTCATCATCAATTCCTCGGCCTTGGCAAAATCGTCCGGCGACGTGGTCTCAGGATTGATGCCGAGATATTTGAAGGCGGTCGGGAAGATGTCGGTCGGCGAATC
Source organism: Mesorhizobium sp. B2-6-1 (assembly GCF_006440475.1). Lineage (NCBI taxonomy): Bacteria > Pseudomonadati > Pseudomonadota > Alphaproteobacteria > Hyphomicrobiales > Phyllobacteriaceae > Mesorhizobium > Mesorhizobium sp. B2-6-1. The sequence goes on along the minus strand of NZ_VFUH01000021.1, from coordinate 8,242 downwards.
CAGGACATAGACGCCGCAATCCTTCAGCTTGGCCAGCTTTTCCGGATTGAAGAACACGTCCCAGCTGTCGATCTTGTCGGTGCCGAGCGCTGCCTGCACCTTCTTGATGTTGTAGCCGAGGCCGACCGTGCCCCACATGTAATTGATCGAATATTCATTGCCGGGATCGTATTTGGCGGTCCGTTCCGAAACCGTGTCCCACATGTTGGAGAGGTTCGGCAGTTTCGACTTGTCGAGCTTCTGGAACACGCCGGCCTGGATCTGGCGGGCAAGGAAATTGCCGCTCGGGACGACGACGTCATAGCCGCTGCCGCCGGCAAGCAATTTGGTTTCCAGGATCTCATTGGAATCGAACGTGTCGTAGACCACCTTGATGCCGGTCTGCTTGGTGAAATCGTCGATGACCGTGGGGTCGATATAGTCCGACCAGTTGAAGACATTGACGACGCGGTCCTCGGCGTGGCCGCCGAGCGTAAAGAGCGCCAGAAATGCCGAAGTCGCCGAAAGCCAGAGCGCTTTGCGGATCATGCTATTCTCCTTTGGTGAGTGTTCCATCGCCGGCGCGTCGCGGTATCCGCGCGGCCGGGCATTTGCTTCAGACTATTGAGCTTTCTAGGAGGCGACAAGCGCCAATTGCCGCGCCGCCGGCTGTCGCAAGCGATGCTCGCGCGCCACTGTCCTGGGCTGGAAGGAGTCGCCGCATCGTCAGAAGCTTTCGCCGCCGCGCAGGCAGAAATACTGGAATATGATCCGGTCTCGATCGGGTCGCCGGGGAGACTTGGCAAGATAAGCCTGTCTTGTTGTTGCCGTGGTCCCAGCCTGCCCGCGCGGCAGCGAACTTGTCAATGGCAAAGCTAGGGCGCCGCATCAATTCGGCGACGGCACGCCGGTGACCCCTGCCCTGACTGGCCGCGTCTGTCGCTTGAACTCCAGTCCGATATGGACGAGCAGCGCCGTGACCACCACCGCGCCGCCGACGATGGTGCGGCCCGACGGGACCTCGGAGTGGATCAGCCACACCCATATCGGCCCGAGGATCGGCTCAAAGGTGCCTAGCAGCGCGGCAACGGCGGCCGGGATCAGCCGCGCGCCGGTGGCGAAGAAGGCGAGGCCAAGACCCAGATTGACCACCCCGAACACGAAGAGAAAACCCATGTCGATGCCCGATACGGCGAAGGTCGAAGCCTGCGAGGCGGCAAAACCCGCCGCCAGGATCGTGCCGAGGCAGGTCGCCGGCGTCATGCGCACGCTGGAAAAGCGCCGGGTGATGACCGTGGCGATCGAGAACATGACGGCGATCAGCAGCGCCAGCCCGTCGCCCATGGGCGAAACGGCGCCATCCAGCGATTCCGACACCATGATGGCGACACCGGCGATGACGGCGGCAATCGCCAGCCAGGTCGCGACCGCCACTCTTTCGCGAAAGAGCGCCCAGGCAAACAGCGCCGCAAGCAGCGGCACGCCGGCCTGCATCAATAGGATGTTGGCGACGGTGGTGTAGGCAAGCGCCACGACAAAAGAGGTCGACGCGGTGGCGAAGCAGAAGCCCACGGCAAGGCCGGGCAGGCCCATGCCGCGAAACGACCTCAGCATGCCGCGCCAGCCGTCACGCCAGACCATGAAGCAGAGCAGGAAGGCGGCCGCCCACACGGAACGCCAGAACACCACCGTCCAGCTGTCGCCGGCGGTGATGAAGCGGGCGATCGTGCCGCCGAAACTCCACATCAATGCCGACAGGAACACGAGCAGGAAGCCGATGCGCTCCTCCCGCTGCGGGACGGTCGATGAACGAGCGATCGGCGATGATGCTGTGTCGGTCATGGGTACGACTGTCGATGTTTGAGAACGGCACAATGCGCAAGGGACGACAAAAACGTACCTCATTCGCGTAACGCAAAGGCGCGGGCCCGGCGTGATCCAGAGACCGCCGGCGATTGTGGCAAGTCCGCCTTGCGAAGCGTCACTGGAAATCGAAGGCGCTCAGGCCTGTCACCATCTCGTCGAGGCCAAGCGGGCGCGTCACCGGCGGCTCGGCGCGCGTCAGGCAGCCGACGCGCTCGCAAAGCCGGCAGGCGGGCCCGACCGGCGTCGCCGCTACCGCGCCAGCTCCGCCTTTTCTGGCCGTCGGGCCGGGAAGTGCCGCACCATAGACGATGTCGTCGCGAAAGCCGATGTCGCACCCCAGCAGCAGTGCGGTGCGGCGCGGCCGCTCGGAGAACGCGCCTTGCGGCCCCTCCAGCGTGCGGGCGATGCAGAGGAACTCGGCGCCGTCGGGCATTTCCACCGCTTCGACAAAAATCTGGCCGGGCTGGCTGAAGGCGACGTGCACGGGAAGCTTGGGACAAGCGCCACCGAAGCGGCTTTGCGGAAAGCCCAGGCTGCCGGCTTTGCGGAAGCGATTGCCGGCATTGTCGATCTCCAGCATGAAGAACGGCACGGCCGAGGCGCCTTGCCGCTGCAGCGTGGTCAGCCGGTTGGCCGCCTGCTCGAAGGAAACGCCGAAGCGCGAGCGCAGCACGTCGATATCGTAGCGGGCACGAACGGCCGCCGCGTGGAAAGCCTGGTAAGGCATCATCAGCGCATGCGCCGCGTAGCGCCCGAGTTCGAACCGGGCGAGGCGGCGGGCCTCATCTGTGGACAGTTTCAACGCCTGGATCTCGCCGGCTATCGCGACGGTCATGCGGATCAGGCATGCCTCCATCGCCATTTCGCGTAACTGGTCGAACGGCGACAGGCGCTCGGACAGGAACAGGCGCTGCGAATGGCGATCGTAACGGCGGCGCCAGTTCGGCATGGTGGCGACCGGCAGCACCTTGACGACGATGCCGTATTCGCGCTTCAGCCAGCCCTTCAGCGCAGCAGACAAATCATCGCCGGGATCGAGCACCGAAGTGAACGCTTCCGCCTCTTCCTCGATATGCGCAAAATGGTTCGGCCGACGCTCGAAAATCTCATGCACCTCGTCGATCGGCAGGCGGGCGCTGGAAAGCGCCGTCACCCGCCCCTCGCGCGCAAGAAGCTCGTTGAGATCGGACAGGCGCTCGGCCTGTTCGCGATAGGCACGGAACAGTTTTATCACGGCCGCGGAGGCATTGGGCGCGGCTTCGGCAAGCTCGATCAGTTCCTGGTCTCCCGGCAATTCGCCAGCCAGCAGCGGATCGGCAAACACTTCCCTCAAGGCCGCGACAGAGCCGCCCGCTTCGCCCTGCAGCTCATGCGGATCGACCTTGTAGACGGACGCCAGCTTCAGGATCAACTGCACCGTCAGCGGCCGCTGGTTGCGCTCGATCAGGTTGAGATAGGATGGCGAGATGCCGAGGCCTTCGGCCATTGCCGTCTGGGTCAGGCCCTTGGCGTTGCGGATGCGGCGGATACGCGGCCCGGCAAATATCTTCTGGTCGGCCATAGGGCTCCTTAACAGGAATTTACATTGCCGTCGCTGCTACGCTTCCATGCGATTTTTTACAATAATTACAAATTTACCTCGCCCATCTGTCAAACACAATACAGATTTTCCCTTATTGATGGCCTGATTCTTCGATTTGCATGGCTCTTTTCGCCTCGCACTGTAAATTCAGTCACATTCGAACGCGGCGAGGAATGCCGCCGAGCCGCAAAGAAACAATCCTCCGGAGTAGAGCATGACTGATTTTTACAACCTCGTACCCTCGGCCCCCGAGGGCCGCTTCGATGGCATCGAACGCCCCTATTCGCCGGAGGATGTGACGCGACTGCGCGGCTCGGTGCAGATCCGCCAGAGCCTGGCGGAAATGGGCGCCAACCGGCTGTGGAAGCTCATTCACGAGGAGGACTTCGTCAACGCGCTCGGCGCCATGTCCGGCAACCAGGCCATGCAGCAGGTGCGCGCCGGGCTGAAGGCGATCTACCTGTCTGGCTGGCAGGTCGCCGCCGACGCCAACACCGCCTCGGCCATGTATCCGGACCAGTCGCTCTACCCGGCCAACGCTGCCCCCGAACTCGTCAAGCGCATCAACCGCACCTTGCAGCGCGCCGACCAGATCGAGACCTCCGAAGGCAAGGGGCTTTCGGTCGATACCTGGTTCGCACCTGTTGTCGCCGATGCCGAAGCCGGCTTCGGTGGGCCGCTCAACGCTTTCGAGATCATGAAGGCGTTCATCGAGGCAGGTGCCGCCGGCGTCCATTACGAGGATCAATTGGCATCGGAAAAGAAGTGCGGCCATCTCGGCGGCAAGGTGCTGATCCCTACCGCGGCCCACATCCGCAACCTCAATGCCGCACGCCTGGCAGCCGACGTGATGGGCACGCCCACCCTGGTCGTGGCGCGCACGGACGCGGAAGCGGCGAAGCTGCTCACCTCCGACATCGACGAGCGCGACCAGCCCTTCGTCGACTACGACGCCGGCCGCACGGTGGAAGGCTTCTACCAGGTGAGGAACGGTATCGAGCCCTGCATCGCGCGCGCCGTCGCCTACGCTCCCCACGCCGACCTGATCTGGTGCGAAACCTCGAAGCCCGACCTGGCGCAGGCGAGGAGATTTGCCGAGGGCGTGCACAGGCATCACCCCGGCAAGCTGCTGGCCTATAATTGCTCGCCTTCGTTCAACTGGAAGAAGAACCTCGACGACGCCACGATCGCCAGGTTCCAGAAAGAGCTCGGCGCCATGGGCTACAAGTTCCAGTTCATCACGCTGGCCGGTTTCCACCAGCTCAATTACGGCATGTTCGAACTCGCCCGCGGCTACAAGGAGCGGCAGATGGCAGCCTATTCGGAGTTGCAGGAAGCCGAGTTCGCGGCGGAGGCCAACGGCTACACCGCGACCAAGCACCAACGCGAGGTCGGCACCGGCTATTTCGATGCCGTGTCGATGGCGATCACCGGCGGACGGTCATCGACCACGGCCATGCATGAATCGACCGAGCACGCCCAGTTCAAACCGGCTGCGGAATAGCAAACCAGGGATCTCGGCAAACGCCCAAGGGCATACAGCAAGGAGAAGACCAATGGCATCGATAAGCCGCGTCAAGGAACGGGCCGAAGAGCAGTCGACCACGATGAGCATCGACCAGCAAGCGACGATCCGCATGCTGGCCAACGATCTGCACCGGCTCAACCAGTCGGTGATGAAGGCGGTGGAAGCCGGCGTCTCGGTCGAGCTGGTGCGCTCGGCACGACACCATGGCGGCGACGGCAATTGGGGGGACCTGTTGATCCCGGTCATCGTCACGCAGCAAAGCCATGGCTGATCGAAGATCGCGCAGGCCCGCCTCTCACCTGCGCAGTGTATGCGCAGGTGAATTTTATTTTCATGCAACCAAGGAATGGACAGAGCAGTACAGTACTGTTGCTTGAATTGACTGCTGCGGGAATGCTTTCCCCAGCTTTTTATTTCGGCTTGACAGGGACCGCGATCTCACGCCAATTGTCGCCTGATTTCAACTCTGCATTGAAATGGGACGAGTTTCTTGGCTGACTTGGGTGCCCAGTGAAGCGTGACGACGAAAGCGCGAAACATCCGAATCTGGTGACCCGCGATTCAGCCACGGAGACGATCCGCCAGACCTCGCAGGTGCTCGTTGTCGGCAAGTCCCCGATCAATCGGGTGGTGATTTCCAAGATCGTCGAGCGGTCCGGGCTCAAGCCGATCTCGGAATCACCCGAGATGGCGGCGAAGACCTTGCGCTTGCTGGTCCTGGCCGTGATTGTCCTGGACGGCGGCGCCGATAACAGGGACTGCGACACTCTGATGCCCGGCATCGAGATGTTGCGGCGGGCTTCGGGTAAATCGCTCCCTCCGGTGGTACTGCTTTCAACCAAGAACGGCACGCCGGAGAGCCTTGGCCTTTCAAACGTCGTCGACGCGGTGGTGGCCAAACCGATTACGCCCGAGCGCTTGCAGCCGGTGATTGATCGGCTGGTCAACCGCTGAAGGCGGCAAGCAAGCCTATCCGGCGAGGCTTTCGATCAGTTCGGGCAGTTGTCCGAGATCGGAGATCTGCCGGAAGCGCGGTTCGGCAATGGGCGCTTCGACATGTTCAAGCACCCAGGTCAATTCATGCGGCACATGAACGCCCCAGCCGCCGGCCTCGATGGCCGGCACCACATCGGACTTCAGCGAATTGCCGACCATCATGCTCCTGGCCGGGCCGTCGCCATGGCGACTGAAAACGCGCGCATAGGTAGCCGCGTTCTTGTCGCTGACGATCTCGATCGCGTCGAACAGATCGCCAAGACCGGACCCGGCCAGCTTGCGTTCCTGGTCGAACAGATCACCCTTGGTGATCAGCACGAGGCGATAGGCGCCGGCGAGCCGTTCCACCGTCTCGCGCGCATGCGGCAAGACCTCGATCGGGTGGCTCAGCATCTCGCGACCGGCGCCGAGGATCTCCGATATGACCGAAGCCGGCACGCGAGCTTGCGTGACCTCGATCGCCGTCTCGATCATCGACAGCGTGAAGCCTTTGATGCCGAAACCGTAGACGGCAAGATTGCGTCTCTCCGCCTCCAGCAGCCGTGCCGAGATATGTTCCTCTTCGCCGTGATCGGCAAGCATGGCGGCAAAGCGCTTCTCGGTCATGCGGAAGAACTGTTCGTTCTGCCACAGCGTATCGTCGGCATCGAAGCCTATGGTGGTCAGTTCGCCGGTCTTCTGCATCGACGCCTTCTCGTATGTGAACGAGGCTGAACCTAATCTCGCAGCCGCGATTTTCAACCGCAACGGCCAATGCCGGCTGCTCCCCTTCCCTTCGGTCGCCGGGCACAGCTATACTCCTAAATCCGCAACCCAATCTGGTGAATGATGCCGCCTGCAAAAAAGGAAGTCCGTCCGTCGAGCCGCGGAGGGCGCGCCCGCACGCCTGCCTTCGTGAAAAACCTGCGTGGTGTGAAGAACTGGAAGGAAGTCAGCGAATGGCTGCAATGGCGCGGCATCGAAGACATCGAATGCATTACGCCTGACCAGGCCGGCGTTGCCCGCGGCAAGATGATGCCGTCGAAGAAATTCACCTCCAACACCTCGCTGGCGCTGCCTTCAGCCGTATTCATGACCACCATCTCAGGCGGCTATCCCGAAGACGGCAACGGCTTCCATTATCCGGAGGACGACGGCGACCTCAAGCTCATGCCGGACCTGTCGACGCTGACGGTGGTGCCTTGGGAGGAAGACCCGACGGCGGCCGTCATCTGCGACCTCGTCCACCAGGACGGCCGTTCGGTGGAATTCACGCCGCGCAACGTGTTGAAGCGTGTTCTGGCCGCCTATGACAGGCGCGGGCTGAAACCGGTGGTGGCGCCCGAGATCGAATTCTATCTGGTGCGCAAAAACCCGGATCCGGATTACCCGCTGACGCCGCCCGTCGGCCGTTCGGGGCGGGCGATCGGCGGCGGCGCCGGTTATTCGATCGCCGGCGTCAACGAGTTCGACGAGCTGATCGACGACATCTATCATTTTTCCGAAAGCCAGGGCCTGGAGATCGACACGCTCATCCATGAAGAGGGCGCCGGCCAGCTCGAGATCAATTTGCGCCACGGCGATCCCGTCGAACTCGCCGACCAGGTGTTCATGTTCAAGCGCACTATTCGCGAGGCGGCGCTGAAACACGAAATCTACGCCACCTTCATGGCCAAGCCGATCCAGGGTCAGCCGGGCTCCGCCATGCACATCCATCAGTCGATCATCGACAAGAAGACGGGCAAGAACATCTTCTCGGCCGAGGACGGCTCGGAAACCGAGGACTTCTTCCATTTCATCGGGGGCATGCAGAAGCATGTGCCGAACGCGCTGGTCATGTTTGCGCCCTACGTCAATTCCTACCGCCGGCTGACGCAGTCCGCCTCGGCTCCGGTCAACAACAAATGGGGCTACGATAATCGCACAACGGCATTCCGCGTGCCGCGCTCGGATCCGGCGGCGCGCCGCGTCGAAAACCGCATCCCCTCCTCCGACGCCAATCCCTATCTGGCAATGGCCGCTTCGCTCGCCTGCGGGCTGATCGGCATCACCAACAAGATCAAGGCCGAACCTCCGGTGCTGACCACCGCCAATGCCGACGAGATCGACCTGCCGCGCAGCCTGCTCGAAGCCGTCGACCTGTTCGAGGGCGACGAGGAACTCTGCGCGCTTTTGGGCAAGTCCTTCGCCGCGACCTATGCGGCGATCAAGCGGGCGGAATTCGAGACGTTCATGGAAGTGATCAGTCCTTGGGAGAGGGAGTATTTGTTGCTGAATGTATAGGGGAGTAGGGGAGTAGGGGAGTAGGGGAG
>NZ_VFUH01000020.1:0-94456 GCF_006440475.1 Mesorhizobium sp. B2-6-1 | reverse complement strand
GGGTAGGGGAGTAGGGGAGTAGGGGAGTAGGGATGAATGGCCGAAAAGACAGGCTCTTACAAGGACTTGCTTGTTTGGCAGCAGGCAATGGATCTTGCTGTGGCAGTTTACAGCTCCACAAAATCATGGCCCAAGGAGGAACTTTATGGATTGACCAGCCAAGTCCGCCGTTCCGCAAGCTCGGTGCCGGCAAATATAGCTGAGGGGTATGGTAGAGAAATTCGAGGATCCTACCAACAGTTTCTTCGCATCGCCCAGGGATCATTGAAGGAGCTGGAAACTCAACTTCTGATCGCTGAGCGGACTGGCATCGCCTCGCAGGCGGCGACAGCGTCGTTGTTGGCCAGCACCGAAAGTGTGGGGAAGCTCTTGCGGCTTTTGATCCGCAAATTGTCCCCGGAATAGCCTACCCTACTCCCCTACTCCGTGAGCATCATGCCCTACCAATCCCCGATCTCCCCCGGCCGTTCCTGGTACGAGGACACGGCCGGCCCGCGACCCGAGTATCCGGCGCTGGACGGTGACCGGAGCTGCGACGTCGTTATCGTTGGGGGCGGTTTCACCGGCTTGTCGGCGGCGGTGCATCTGGCCAAGGCGGGCACCAATGTGGTTTTGATCGAGGCGTATCGCTTCGGAGACGGCGCTTCCGGGCGCAATGGCGGCCAGCTCGGCACCGGGCAGCGCGCCTGGGCCGAGGAATTGGAGGCCGAGTACGGGTTTTCCCGCGCCAAGGCACTGTTCGACCTCGCCGAGGAGGCGAAGGCACATCTGCTCGAATTCGCCGCCGCCAACCAGATCGATATCGACTACATGCCGGGCCAGCTCTCGGTTGCGCACAAGCCGCGCTATGTCGACGACTACAAGGCGCATGCCGAGATCATGGCCAGCCGCTTCTCCTATCCGCACATTTCGTTCATGGACGCGACGGAAACTGCGCAGCGGCTGGGCTCGACGGCCTATTTCGGCGGGACGCGCGACACCGGCACCGGCCATATCCATCCGATGAAACTGGTGATCGGCACGGCGCGGGCGGCGGCACAGGCCGGCGCACGATTGTTCGAAGCGACGCCGTCGACCGGCATTGTTTCGAGCGGCGGCACGGTGAAGGTTTCGACAGCCAGGGGGACGATCACAGCGCAGAAATGCCTGATCGCGGTCAATGCCTATGGCGGCACGCTCGAACCGGTGAGTGCCGCGCACATCATGCCGATCGGCTCGTTCATCGGCGCGACCGTGCCGCTTGGAGCGGATTCGAACGTGCTGCCGGGCGGCGAGGCCGTCGATGATTCCCGCTTCGTCGTGCGCTACTTCCGCAAGTCGAGGGATGGCCGGCTGCTGTTCGGCGGACGCGAGGTCTACGGCGTCAACGACCCCAAGGACATCCATATCCATATCCGCCGCCAGATCGCGGAACTCTATCCCGCACTGAGGGACGTCGAAATCACGCATGGCTGGGGCGGCTATGTCGGCATCACGGTGCCGAGAAAGCCGTTCGTGCGGGAAGTGATGCCGAATGTGATCTCGGCCGGCGGCTATTCCGGCCACGGCGTCATGCTGTCGAACTTCTTCGGCAAGCTCTATGCCGAAACGGTAGCCGGCAACCGCGACCGGCTAAAGCTGATCGAGGATTTGAAGATTCCGCCGTTCCCCGGTGGCCGGCGCTTGCGCGCGCCGCTGCTTTTCCTGGCGCTCAACTGGTTCGCGTTGCGCGACAGGATTTAACAATTGTTGAGTAATATCATGGGGGCCGCGACATCCAAGCGTTGCAGAATCTTCAGCAATGGCGCACTGATGCCACAATCGCGGGCAAAAAGTGCAATCTCTAGCGAATATAGACGGGGATTTTCTGCGGGCCCGCCCGCTGTTTGATTTGGGACCGGTGCGACCGACGCACGCATTGCGGTGTTTGATCGAAGAACATCGGCCCCTTATGGAGGTGGCAAGAGTGAGAGAGCCCTTCAGTTTCGGTGCTCCGGAACGTCGGCGCTTTGCCATGCAGTTCGGCTACGACATGCGCCCGTCATTCTGGCAGGAAGTCCGTTCGAACTCGCATCTGGTGATTGCCGCGGTCGGCACGGCCGCGCTGCTCGGCGTGGCCGCGGTGGCACTGTGGTTGGCGTTGCCGGCGAACGAGCGGCAAGCGGTTGCCAATCCAGGGCAAGCCATTCCGGCCGTTCCGGTGAAGACGACGAAGATCGCGCCAGCGGGGATCACGGCGGCCGCGGCGGCGGTGCCGCAAGCGGCGCGAAAGTCCGACCAGGTCTCGCCGACCGTGGCTGTCTCGGAAGCCGCCATTCCGGCGCTCGCGGCGAACGACCCGCGCTGGACCGCCTCCCAATCGAAGACCGCACCGGCTGCTTCCGGCCAGTCGGCGAGCAAGGCCGGGCAGAGGCCTGACAAGCCGGCGGCGGCGGCATTCGCGCAACCCGCTGCCGACACCGACGCCGCCACCGAGCTCGCCAAGGTCGCCGCACCGGCCCCGGCGGCGGGCAGCAGTCCCGATGGCGCGCAGACCGCCGCCATTCCGACCGCGCAACCACAAGTAGCGTCGCAGCAATCTGCCGCGCAGGATGACGACAGCAAGGCCGAACCGCGCAAAGCGGCCGCGGCTGGCACCGGGCGCATCCTCAGGGCCGTGACTATGCGTAGCGGCCCGAAGAAGAATGCGGCCGCCATCGTCACGGTCCCCGCCAAGACCTCGGTGCAAGTGATGAGCTGCAAGCGTTGGTGCCAGATCGTCTACAACGGCAAGACAGGCTGGGTCTACAAAACCTACATCAAGACCGGCGCCTGACGCACCGGCGCCTCCGGTCAAGGCAGGCTCGGCCGAGCCGATCTTTGGCGCAGCGATGACGGTGTGCATCAGATGCAGCGCCCGCCGTCGACCTCCAGCGCAACGCCAGTGATGAAGGCGGCCTCGTCGGAGGCCAGCCACAGTGCCGCATTGGCGATGTCGAGCGGGGTCGAAAGCCGGCCGAGCGGGATCGAGGCGCGGAATTTCTCGCGGATTTCGGGTGTATCGGCGCCCATGAATTTTTCCAGCATGCCGGTCTCGCCGGCCACCGGACACAGGCAGTTGACGCGGATGTTCTTCGGCGCGAGTTCCACCGCCATCGACTTGGTGGCGGTGATCGCCCAGCCCTTCGAGGCATTGTACCAGGTGAGGCCGGGCCGAGGGCGCAGGCCAGCGGTGGACGCCGTGGTCAGGATGACGCCGCCGCCTTGCCGATCCATGATCGGCACGACGGCAAGCGCAGCATGATAGATGGCCTTCATGTTGACCGATGTGATCAGGTCGAACGTCGCCTCGTCGACTTCGAGCATGTCGCCATTGCGATGGGTGAACCCGGCATTGTTGACCATGATGTCGATGCGGCCGAAGGCGCTTTTGGCGGCATGGACCATCTCGTCGAATTCGGAGCGCTGCGAAACGTCGGTCTGGGTCCAGATCGCCGCCTCGCCGATCTCGCCGGCTACGCGTTCGGCACCCTTGGCGTTGAGGTCGGCCACGACGATCCTGGCGCCCTCCTCGGCGAAGCGACGGGCAATGCCCTCGCCGAAACCCGAAGCGGCCCCGGTGACGATGGCGACCTTGTCCTTCAGACGCATGTTTTTCCGCTCCCTGGGTTCATCGCGTGGCTTTTACCGCGGGCTGCCGGCGTCATGGCCTGTGCCACGACACGCAAAGCGCTGATTCTCCCTTAGCTTTCGTCACATTCACGTCCTATGCTGCAACTGCGAAGGCTTGGCGGAGTTGTCGTTTGCCGACAAGCCTTTGCTTGGTGCCAGTGTCAAGCGCACATCTGGACCGACGCAAATATGTAGCGATCGGTCGTCGATGTGACACCATGGCACTGGAAAATTTAAATCGATTAGAATATATCAGCCGCGTACTCGCGACCGGCGTCAAAGCGGATAGACCATGACCAGCCAGATCATCCCCGTCGACCCTTTCGACTTCATCATTTTCGGTGGCACCGGCGACCTGTCGGAACGCAAACTTCTGCCGTCGCTCTACTATCGCCAGCGCGACCATCAATTTTCCGAGCCAACCCGCATCATCGGCACGTCGCGTTCGAAGATGAGTGATGACGAATTTCGGGCTTTCGCCAAGCAGGCTATTTCCGACCACGTCAAGGCGGCCGATATCGATCCCAAGGAGCTCAAAACCTTCCTGGCGCGGCTTTCCTATGTCCCGGCCGATGCCACGAGCGGCGCGGGGTTCGACAGGCTGAAGAAGGCGATCGGCGACAGCGACTGCATCCGCGCCTTCTATCTGGCGGTGGCGCCGGCGCTGTTCGGCGACATCTCGCACAAGCTGAAAGAACACGATCTGATCACGCCGAATTCGCGCATCGTGCTGGAGAAACCGATCGGCCGCGACCTCGCTTCGGCGCAAACGCTCAACGATCTGGTCGGCGACGATTTCCACGAAAGCCAGATCTTCCGCATCGACCATTATCTCGGCAAGGAAACGGTGCAGAACCTGATGGCGCTGCGTTTTGCCAATGCGCTCTACGAGCCGCTGTGGAATTCCGCCCATATCGACCACGTGCAGATCACCGTCGCCGAGACCGTCGGCCTGGAAGATCGTGTCACCTATTACGACAAGGCCGGCGCGCTGCGCGACATGGTGCAGAACCATATGCTGCAACTGCTCTGCCTGGTGGCCATGGAAGCGCCATCGTCGATGGACGCCGACGCCGTGCGTGACGAGAAGCTGAAGGTGCTGCGCGCGCTCAAGCGCATCAACGGCAACGAGGCGCCGAAGCACACGGTGCGTGGACAATACCGCGCCGGCGCTTCCGCAGGCGGGCCGGTGAAAGGCTATGTCGAGGAGCTCGGCAAGGACAGCAACACCGAAACCTTCGTCGCGATCAAGGCCGAGATCGGCAACTGGCGCTGGGCAGGCGTTCCGTTCTACCTCAGGACCGGCAAGCGGCTGGCAACCCGGGTCTCGGAGATCGTCATCGAGTTCAAGCCGATCCCGCATTCGATCTTCGGCGGCGACAGCGCCGGGCCGATCTTCGCCAACCAGCTGGTCATCCGGCTGCAGCCCGACGAAGGCGTCAAACAATTCATCATGATCAAGGACCCGGGTCCGGGCGGCATGCGGCTGCGGCAGATTTCGCTCGACATGAGCTTCGCGCAGTCCTTCGACGGCCGCGCGCCGGACGCTTATGAACGGCTGATCATGGATGTCGTGCGCGGCAACCAGACGCTGTTCATGCGCCGCGACGAGGTCGAGGCCGCGTGGAGGTGGATCGACCCGATCCAGAACGCCTGGGAAAGCGCCAGGCAGGAGGCGCAGGGCTATACGGCGGGCACCTGGGGACCTTCGGCCTCGATAGCGCTGATCGAACGTGACGGGCGGACATGGCACGAGAGCAATTGAACAGCGCCAGCTACAACTGGAATGGCTTTTCCGACCGCGCGGAACTGGCGGCTGCGCTGGCCGGCCGCGTCGCCGACCGGCTGGCAAAGGCAATCGCGGCGCGCGGCACGGCGTTACTGGCCGTTTCCGGCGGCACGACGCCGGCAAAATTCTTTGCTGCCCTGTCGGGAATACCGATCGCCTGGGACAAGGTAACGGTGACGCTGATCGACGAGCGCTTCGTGCCGGCCTCCTCGCCGCGTTCCAATGCCGGACTGGTGGCCGCCAATCTGTTGCAGAACGCGGCTGCGGCGGCACGGTTCGTGCCGCTCTATCACGAAGCCGTCAGCATCGAGGATGCCGCGGCATCGGACAATGCGGCGCTCCAGTCCCTGCCCTGGCCGCTCGACGTCGCCGTGCTCGGCATGGGACCTGACGGCCATACCGCCTCATTCTTTCCCGACGCCGACGATCTGGCGAAATTGCTCGACCCGTCCTCGCACAGGATCGTGCTGCCGGTTCATGCGGCAAGCGCCGGCGAGCCGCGGCTGACCCTGTCGCTGGCGCGCATCGTCGATGCCGGCTTCCTGGCGCTGCACATAGAGGGCGAGGACAAACGCACCGCCTTCGACGGCGCGGTGGCACCCGGTCCGCGAAAGCCGATCCGCGCCGTGCTCGACGCCGCCCCCAGGCCTGTAGAGGTTTTCTGGGCACCCTAACTCTAGACTTATCTGGTCCCGGCAAACGGCGGGAGGATGTTTCCGGGACCTCGCTTGAAAGGACCGAACGCCATGACCGCAAGACGCGATATCGAAGCCATCACGGAGCGCATCCGCCAACGCTCCAAGCCGGGCCGCGAGCGCTATCTCGGCCGCATCGCCAGCGCATCGAACCAGACCGCCAACCGGGCGGTGCTGTCCTGCGGCAATCTTGCCCATGGCTTTGCCGTGTGCAGCCCCTCGGAGAAAGTGGCGCTGGGTGCCGACAAGGTGCCGAACCTCGGTATCATCACCTCCTACAACGACATGCTGTCGGCGCATCAGCCCTTCGAGACATTCCCGGCGCTGATCAAGGAAGCGGCGCGGGAGGCCGGCGGCATCGCCCAGGTTGCCGGCGGCGTGCCGGCGATGTGCGACGGTGTCACCCAGGGGCAGCCGGGCATGGAGCTTTCGCTGTTCTCGCGCGATGTCATCGCCATGGCGGCCGCGATCGGCCTGTCGCACAATATGTTCGACGCCGCCGTTTATCTGGGCGTCTGCGACAAGATCGTGCCCGGGCTGGTGATCGCGGCACTGACCTTCGGCCATCTGCCGGCGGTGTTCATTCCGGCCGGGCCGATGACGACAGGCCTGCCCAACGATGAAAAGGCCAGGGTTCGCCAGCTCTATGCCGAGGGCAAGGCAGGCCGCGCCGAACTGCTGGAAGCCGAGTCGAAGTCCTATCATGGACCGGGGACCTGCACCTTCTACGGCACGGCCAACTCCAACCAGATGTTGATGGAGATCATGGGCCTGCACACGCCAGGCGCTTCCTTCGTCAATCCGGGCACGCCGCTGCGAGATGCCTTGACCCGCGAGGCGACGAAGCGGGCCTTGGCGATCACCGCGCTTGGCAACGCCTATACGCCGGTCGGGCGGATGATCGACGAGCGTTCCATCGTCAACGGCGTGGTTGGCCTGCACGCGACCGGCGGCTCGACCAACCATACCATTCATCTGATCGCCATGGCCGCAGCCGCTGGGATCGCGCTGACCTGGCAGGATATTTCCGACCTCTCGGAAGCGGTGCCGCTCCTGGCGCGCGTCTATCCCAACGGGCTTGCGGATGTGAACCATTTCCATGCCGCCGGCGGGCTCGGCTTCCTCATTCGCGAGCTGCTCGACGAAGGCGTGCTGCATGAAGATGTGCAGACGGTATGGGGCGAAGGCCTGCGGCCCTACGCAGTCGAGGCAAAGCTCGGTGCCGACGGCAGCGTCGTGCGCGAAGCCGCCCCGCGCGCGAGTGGCGACGCGAAGGTCCTGGCGCCGTTCAAGAAAGCCTTTCAGCCGACGGGCGGCCTCAAAGTGCTGGCCGGCAATCTCGGCCATGCCGTCATCAAGACGTCCGCGGTGAAGCCGGAACGGCGCCTCATCGAAGCGCCGGCCAAAGTGTTCGACAGCCAGCAAGGGCTGAACGAAGCCTTCAAGGCCGGCACGCTCACCGGCGACTTCATCGCCGTCATCCGCTTCCAGGGGCCGAAGGCCAACGGCATGCCGGAACTGCACAAGCTGACCACCGTGCTCGGCATCCTGCAGGATCGCGGCCAGCGCGTCGCACTGGTCACGGACGGGCGCATGTCCGGCGCCTCCGGCAAGGTGCCGGCGGCGATCCATGTCACGCCGGAAGCGGTCGAGGACGGCCCGATCGCCAGGATCCACGACGGCGACATCATCCGGCTGGATGCGGATGCCGGCACGCTTGAAGTGCTGGTACCGGCAGCGGAATTCGCGCTGCGTCGGACGGCGGAAGCCGATCTCATCGGCAATGAGTTCGGCTTCGGCCGTGAGCTCTTCGCCGGGTTCCGTCAGCTGGTGGGTCGAGCCGACCATGGGGCCAGCGCGTTTGGAACCGACGCAGCGGAATTCGCACTGCAATGAAAAGGGACGGCTCCTGGCCGCCGTAGCTGAAATGTGGATTACTTGCTTGTCGCGGGGATCGTCGTCAAAGCCGGTTATTTTGTTGCGAAGATTAGGATTTCTGAGATCGGACGTGGCCGAAAGGGCAAAGCACAAGGCTTTCCGTAAATAACTCGCCCCACTGTGCTTCTCGAATGCAACTGCTCTCCGCTGGCGGCGTACGCTAGCTGTTCATGATTCCTCCGAATCACCACAAAATCTCAATTTTTCGTCAGCTCGCCATATGGGCAAATTCGCGAAGCTGCCGAAACTACGACATGCAAGCCGAAACTCCTCGGTGACGCCAGCTATGCGACGGCCTTCGCCACCATGTCCGGATGCTGACCGATCACGCGCACATAGGCGATAGCGAAATCCGGCGCGGTTGCCCGCGCCTGCTCCCAATCGCGTAGCGTGCCGACCGGAACCCGGAAGCGGCTGGCGAACTCGGACTGCGACAGGCCAAGCCCGGTCCTCGTCTTGCGGATCAGGCGGGCGCGCTGGCCCCGGTCCATCGCCCCAGCCGTCACGTCGAAGTCATCGGCGTCAGCCGGGTCAGCAGGTAGCGAGATATGCTCGTTCTTCACCCTTGTTGCTCCTTCTCACTGAGATGAAGCGGGGCTGTTCACCCCGCCAGACGAAGACGCCGGTGAACAGCTTCTCCCCGACGATGCCGACCACCTTGAACCGTTCCTCGCCGTCGATCTCTCGGATGGAGGGGATAATGAGATGGTTGTCGTCCTCAAAAATCCGATCGCCAAAGGCCAGCGGTAATTTGTGCTTTTCGCGATTCGCCGCATCCTTGGCAGAGTCGAACCTGTCCTGCGTCATGGGCTACAATCATACGGGATTTCCGTATAGATCGCAAATCCCTTTTCACTCGTGAAATGTCGAGGGTTTTAGGAGCGCGACAAACCCACAGAGGAAAGGCGCTTAAACCGCTCGGTATGGTAACTGGAGCCGCTGGGTAAACCTTCGCTCGGCCGGCTAAAGCGCCGGCGATTTCGGGCAGCACATTCATCGCATCTCGGCCATGGTCGAGCTTTCAGCACGGCCGGAATGTCGTAGGTGTCGTTGATTGACTTGACGGTCCGCCAATCGAGACCGGCCTGGTAGGCCGGCTCGTGGGCCGCCCCTTCTGTTGCTGACAACCAAACCCTACTGAACCGTGATCTCGGCCCGTTCGCCAGCCTTGACTGTCACCGGCATCTCCTTGTCATGACCCTCATCCGACATATGCCGGACGACGACATAATCGCCGGCGGGGATCGTCTGCTGCCAGTTGTCGCCGTAGTTGAAGCCGAGCGATTTGCGCTTGCCATCGATGTCCTTTTTCGACGAAAACACCTCAATCGAATAAGCGCCGGGCGCCGATATTGCGAGCACGCCCGCATCGAGCACGACCTTCACATCCTGGCTGTCGCCGGACTTGACGCTGAAAGGCTGCTCGACGACGGCGAGATCGAGCGTTGTCACCGCCACATAGTCATCGGGCGGCAGCCAGAACTTGCTGTCGGCCCCATAGGAGTGGTCGACGCTGTCGCGGCTGCCGTCGATCTTCTTCTTCGCTTTGACGATCTCAAAGCCGATGGCCGAATCGTCGGCCTTGTCGCCGCCCGACGTATAATAGGCATTGAGCACGGCCTGGCCGACGCCGACCACGAGGTCCTTTTCAACGGTCTGCCCGGGGGCGAGCTGGATTGTTTCCGTCACCGTGCCGGCACCGATCTGCACCGTCACATTCTGTTCGCCCGCCGGCACGATGGCCTGGGTGTCGCCGTAATGGGTGGTGCTGCCACCGGGATAGGCGAAATCGACGCGGGCTTCGCTGCTGATCTCGGCGCCCTGGCTTGCATATGGGTGGATGATCAATGTGCCGGCGTTCAGGGTGAAGAGCGGCTTATAGATCTGGCCGGCTTCGATCTTGACCTTCTGCTCAACCCTGGCTTCGTCGTCGCGCGCAACGATGAGATAGTCGCCGGGATCGAGTTTGCCGTTATAGCTGCCGTATTCGGTGGTGACGGACTCGCCGCGCGAGCCGTCGGGGTTGGCTTTGTAAATCTCCCAGGCATTGCCGTCGGTGATCGGCTCGCCGCCTTCGGCCATCACCACGGTCGGCTGGAAATTGAAAGCAGGCCTTGCGGGTTCCGGTGCAGGCGCTGGCGCCGGCGCCGGCGCTGGTTCGGGTGCGGGGATCGGTGACGGCGCCGGTGCGGCGACGGTTTCGACCAAAGCTTCCCGCAGCGCCTTCTCGTCGGACGCCTGGATGTACTTGCCGCCGGTGTTGTCGGCGAGGCAAGCGATCTGCTTGCCTTCGTCGGCCGTAAGGCCAAAGCCGACAACGTCGGCTGTGAAATCGACGCCGGACGATTCGAGTTCCTTGCCAAGCGCGCAAGGATCGCCGCCACAGGTCTCGAGCCCGTCGGTGATGAGAACGACGGTCGCCTTGTCCTCGGTGTATTTCAGCGCTTCGGCCGCCTGCTTGACGGCTGATGTCAGCGGCGTCTTGCCGAGGAATTTCATGCTGTCGGCCGCGGCCGAAATCGCGCTCGCCGAGCCGGCCTGCGGCGGTACGATCAGTTGGATATCCTCGCAACTGCCTTTCTTGCGATGGCCATAGGCCATGAAACCGAGTTCATCGTCGGCGGGAACCGATTGCAGCACGCTTCTCAGCGACTCACGGGCGATTTCGAGCTTGGGCCTGCCGTCGATCTGCGCCCACATCGACCCGGAAGCGTCGAGGATGATGATGACCTTGTTCGCGGCAAAGCCGAATGTCGTCATCGACAAAAGGAGAAACGCCGCAGCGACGCTCCGTGCAAGTCCCGCCATCAAAATCTCCTGAGTAGCCGCCCCGTCCGCCGGCTGAAGCTATTTGAGCCCACCCTGGGACACAAGCCCGGACGCGGCTTGTCCGCGGCTTAGTAGGTGGTGCGGCGCTCTTCGGAAGGCGGGCGGCCAAACTGCAGCCGGTAGCTCTGGGCAAAATAGGAATGCGAGGTGAAGCCGGTGGCGATCGCCACGTCGAGGATCGGCATGTTGGTCTGGCGCAACAATTCGCGCGCCCGCTCCAACCGCAGCCGCATGTAGTAGCGGCCGGGCGTGACGTTGAGGTGGCGCAGGAACAAACGCTCCACCTGACGCACCGAAAGGCCAGCCGATTTGGCGAGCTGCACCGCCGAGAGCGGCTCGTCGAGATGGTCGGCCATCAGCTCGACGATGCGCCTGAGCTTCTCCGACTTGCCGGTGAGGTCGCGCTCCGGCCCGACGCGCTGGCGGTCGCCGGCCGAGCGGATGCGCTCGTGCTGGAACTGATTGGCGACGCCATTGGCGAGGTTCGAGCCGAAGTCGCCGCGCACGATCTCCAGCATCAGGTCGATCGAGGTGGTGCCGCCGGCGCAGGTGTAGCGCTTGCGGTCGATCTCGAAGACGTTGCCGGTGCAGTTGATGTCGGGAAAGCGCTCGACGAAGCCGGCGCGATTCTCCCAATGGATAGTGCAGCGATAGCCGTCGAGCTGGCCGGCCTCGGCCAGCAAATAGGATCCGACCGACAGCGCGCCGAGCGCGTTGCCGCGCCGGCCCCAGCTGCGTAGCGCCGCCAGCACCTTGCTCTTGCCGGGAAATTCGGTGGTCAGCCCGACCGAGACGAAGAGGATGTCGACCGGCGGCAGGTCGGCAACCGCATAGTCGATCTTGAGCGGCAAGCCGTTGGACGCCATCACCGGATCGCCATCGGCCGATACCGTCGTCCAGCCGTAGAAATCGCGGCCGAGCAGCCGGTTCGCCGAACGGAACGTGTCGATCGCGGCGGCCAGCGAGAACATGGAGAACTTGTCGACCAGCAGGAATGCGAATTGCCGGCCGCCTTGAACGGGATCATTCATGACCGGCCGTTCCAAGGGAATAGTTGGGTTCGGCAAAGCTGCTGCTTTCTGGTGGTCAGAAGGAGGGCCGTTTCAACCCGGCCGCAAGGTAGGCGGAGGCTAACGTATTGGCCATCAGCATGGCAATGGTCATCGGCCCGACGCCGCCGGGCACGGGCGTGATGGCGCCGGCGGCCTTGGCCGCTTCGGCATAGGCGACATCGCCGACGAGGCGGGATTTGCCCTCCCCCTTCTCCGGGGCCGGGATGCGATTGATGCCGACGTCGATGACGGTTGCGCCGGGCTTCACCCAATCGCCCCTGATCATCTCCGGCCGGCCAACCGCGGCGACGAGAATGTCGGCGGTGCGGGCCAGTCCCGGCAGATCCTTCGTGCGGCTGTGCGCGATGGTGACGGTGCAATTGGCGGCAAGCAGGAGATTGGCCATCGGCTTGCCGACGATGTTGGAACGGCCGACGACGACGGCATTGAGGCCCGACAGATCCTTGCCGCACACGCGCTCGATCAGGAGCATCGAGCCGGCGGGCGTGCAGGGAACGAAAGCGGTGTCGAGTTCGCCGGTGCCGAGCTTGCCGACATTGATGAAATGGAAGCCGTCGACATCCTTCTGCGGCGCGATCGCCTGGATGACCTTGCCGGCGTCGATGTGGGCGGGAAGCGGAAGCTGCACCAGGATGCCGTTGATGGCGGGATCGGCGTTGAGGTCGGCGATGATCTTGAGCAGCGCCTCCTGGGAGGTGTCCGCCGGCAGCGTGTGCTGGACCGAATGAAAGCCGCATTCCTTGGCGGTGCGGGATTTGGAGGCGACGTAGACCTGGCTCGCCGGATCCTCGCCGACGATAACCACGGCGAGGCCGGGCTGGATCTTGCCCTTGGCGACAAGCTCCGCGGTCAAGGTCTTCACCGTCCGCACCACGTCTTCGGCAACGCTTTTGCCGTCAATCACTTCGGCCATATGAATCACCCCTCGATACGTTCCGCCAAACCGGCCGCGTCTGAAAATGCGGCGCTTTGGATCCTTTTCTCAATCGTGTGCCGAAGCCTGCATGACCCGTCCAGCCGGGCTGCGTCTCCGGCAAGACACCGCGCGGCATTTTGACGAAAATTCGAACACGCAATCCCGTCAAAGCGCCGTCCGATGCCGTTTACGCGAAACCGGCCCGCTTTTGTTCGACACAGGAGACTATCTTGTGGCTCAGAAATAGCGGCGGCCGGCGCGGCTCTCGGTAAGCTCGCGAACAGCCTCGCGAAATTCGCGCAGGCTGGCGCGAATTTCCTCGATCGACGCCTGCTCGGCGCCCTTCTCGGCGGCGGCGGGCTGCTCCAGCGGCGCGGCGGGATAGGCCGACGGCTGAGCCGGAGCGGGTGCGGCCGGGTAGGGCATGGGCGCGCCATAGGGCGCCGCGGCCTGGGGATGGCCTGCCGCCGACCGCGTCTGCCAAGGCTGCATGTGCGGATAGACCAAGGGCTGCGCATAGGGATGGGACGAGGCCGGATACATCGCCTGCTGCGGCACCAGGGGCGACCGCAATGGCGGTCCCATGGGCCGCGTATAGCCGGCGTCCGCGTCTGGCTGAAAAGATGGCCGCGGATAGTCTGGAGCTGGCGGGCGATGTCCAAAGGCGGAATCCGGAGCCGGATAGTCGGGAAATGCCGGAGTGCTCGCCGGCCGGCCCTCTTCGGCGACAGCGGCCGATGCAGATGCACCGGGAAACGCATCGTCCTGCGCCTCGGTGCCGGGCTTGCGGGACACGGCTTTGCGCAGCCTCGACATCAGCAAGCCGATCCGGCTTGGACCCTCGGTGGCAGCGGCTCCGGGCTGCGCGGCAAGCGGCGGCACTGATGCTGGTGGCGGCGGCGGTGATTGCGGCGGCGATGCTTGCGGTATCGGCGGCGCCGGCGGAGGCGGCGCCCGGAATGCCTGGTCATCGAGCGGCGCCCGGCGTTCGTCCATCTTGCGGTCACGGCGGGATCGTGACCCGGCGGTCTCACGCAGGCTTTCATAGGCGCCGCGCATGGCGCCGAGACCGACGCCGGAGGCAAAGCCCAGCAGCAGGCCGGCAAGCGCCACCACGGCGCGCGACGGCCCGTTCGGCTCCAGCGGAATGGAGGCGGGCGAGATGACGCTCATATTGGCGGTGTTGATATTCTTCTGCTCGCCGGTCTCCTTGGCGCGCAGGAGATATTGCTCATAGACCGAGCGCTTGGCCGAGGCCTCGCGTTCCAGTTCGCGCATCGAGACAAGGTCGCTGTTGACGTCGCCGCTGCGCACCTTCATCTGCGCCAGGCGGGAAGCAAGGTCCTGTTCGAGCTGGACCGAGCGTTTCAGGTCAACCTGCAGCGACGACGCGATGCGGCTGAGTTCGGCGACGATGCGTTCGCGCGCGCCGGTGAGCTGGGCCTCGAGCGCCTGGCGCTCGGGATGGCGCGGTCCGAGCCGGACCGCTGCCCGATCAGCCTCCTGTTTGAGCGTTGCGTATTGCGAGCGCAGATCGCTCATGGAGTTGGAGTTGATCTCTTCAGGCAAGGTGCCGCTGAGCACCGAATTCACGTTGACCTGACGTGCCGAGGCCGCGCGGGCGTTCAGCTCCAGCGTGCGGGCGCGGGCGACGGAAAGCTGCTCGTTGAGCTTGAGCATCTGGTCGTCGCTGATCAGATGGCCCTGCGCGTCGACAAGATCATGGGTGGCCCTGAAATCCTCGACCTTGCGCTCGGCGGCCTCGACGCCCTTGCGCATCTCGTCGAGTTTCGCCGTCAGTTCGTTGTTGGCCCGGCCGGCAGTGTCGGACTGGATTTCACCCGAAGTCTGCAGGAAAACCTTCGTCATCGTTTCCGCGATGAGCGCCGATTTGTGGGCGTCCTGCGTGGTGACGCCGATGGTGATCACGGAGGTCTTGCCGCCGCGCTCGACCGAAACGCTCTCGGCCAGGTTGACGATGGCAAGGGAAAGGCGGCGGGATTGGTCGACACCGCCCGGTCCGTCCTGGCGCAACAGGATCGAGCGGATCAGCGACATGACGCCCAGGCCGCCATTGCCTTGGCCGTTGAACTCGGGGTCGTCGACAAGGTTGAGCTCCTGGACAACCTTGTTCAACACGGTGCCGGAGGTCAGCAACTTGATCTGGTTCTCGACGTTGACGAGCGCCGCGTCGGGCATGACCACCGCCTGGGTGAGATCGCGATCCGTAAGCTTCAGGTCGCGCGGGTCGACGATCAGTTCGGTGGTGGACTCGTATTTCTTCGGCGTCGACAGGGCAATCGCAACGCCGAGCGCCGCGCCCAGTACCGTCGTGGTGATGATCAGCGCTTTGGACCTGGCGACGCCGCGAACCACCTGCATCGGATCGATCAGGGGCTTCCATTGCTGGCTGTCGGCATCCTCGCCAGGAGATGCTCCCGCTTCGCTCGCGCTCAGCGGTTCGGATGTGCTGCGCGGGGAATCAACGCTCGAGGCGATCTCAGGAACCGTCTCTTCATACGGCATCGCCGGGTCCGAACCGCCGATACCGGCCCCATGGTGCGAATGCGAAATGCCGGCGGACGCCGGAGCCGGCTCGTCGCCCGGCTGCAACCGTTGCGTTGCGGCGGATGCGGAAGGCGCCGGATTCATCTTCGCCTCGCGCTGCGAACGCGCCAGGCGATGACGTGTGGCGGCATCCTCGCGCCATGACGGATTTGCCCGATCCCCTAGCGAGACCAGCGATGCCTCGTCCTCACCGCGCACGGCTTGGCCAAGCGCCAGCAAGGATCGCTCGCGCCTCCAGTCCTCACGATTTTCCCTGTCGCCCATTGTCGCGGAGCTTACTTTCAGCCGCCAGACAGCGGCAGTCGGCCATTTGTTAAGCCACGCTAAACAAGCATAGGAAACAAAAGGTTAATTTTAGGCGGCCGAAAGCATTGCTTGATGCCGGCTGCTTGGAATTTCAGCAGATGCAGGAAGATTTCAGAAGGGCACGTTAAACTTTGCCGCCTATGCCTTTCCCTGACCTATGACTGAGGCCAGCGACATACCGCAGAGGCGGCCCCTCGCCCGGATCGGCACCTTCGTGGCCGAAAGACGGGGGATGGTTCGCGACTATTTTTCAGCGATCAGCGGCGCCGGCGGGCGCCTGGTGTTTTCACTCGCCTACTTCATCGCCTTGGCCAATACGCTTTCCATCGCCGAGTTCGGCATGTTCGCCACCGCCTCGGCCGCCGGAGTGATGCTGTCGCGGCTTCTGGCCTTCGGCTTCATCTCGGCACTCTACCGCACCGCCACCATCCGCCCCAACCTGATTGGCACCTTCACCGCAGGCTTCCTGCTGCTGGGCATCGTCTCGTTGCCGCTGCTCGCCGCGGCCTCCTACATCGTCTACCTGATCTTCTTTGCCAGCACCGTGCCGCTGCCGGTGTTCGCGGCAATCGTCTTTGCCGAGGCGCTTCTGTGGCGGCCGGTGGAGGTGGCGCTGATCGTCAACAACGGTCTCGGCAAATTCGGCCGTGCCGCCGTGCTGGCGATCCTGGCGACGGCGTTGCGGGCAGCCGGCGCGGTGCTGTTCATGTTCTGGGCGCAACACAGCGTCTGGGTGTGGTCCTGGTTCTATATCGGCGCGAACGCGGCCTCGCTGCTGGTCGCGTTCGGCCTCTTCTATCCGCGCCAGCGGCTGCGGCTGCGCGGCGAGCTCTATCTCAGGCGGCTCGCCGATTCGATCTACGTCGCCGGCGCCGAGGTGTTGTTCTACCTGCAGATGGAGTTCGACAAGCTTCTGGTGCTGGCGATCGGCGGGCCGCACCTGGCCGGCATCTATGCCATCATCATGCGGCTGGTCGACCTGACGGCGATCCCGATCCGCACCTTCTCCATGATGCTGGTGCAGCGCATGATGCGCGCCCCGGAGCTCTTGTCACGGCTGGCGGTCAAGAGCGGCATCGAAGGCGGCGTGTTCGCGGTCTCGACGCTGGCGCTGCTGGCGCTTGCCGTGGTGCTGCATTTCTTCCCCGGGGCGCTCGGCAAGAACGTCTCGGAGGCCGCTCCCCTGGTGGCGCTTGCGATCGGCGTTCCGGGACTGCGCAATCTGGTCGAATACCAGGCGGAACTTCTGTTCGCGCGCGGCCAGACGCTGGTGCGGGCGCTCAATCTCGGCCTGCTCGCCGCTCTCAAGGCGCTGCTGCTGACCTATGTGCTGACAACCATTGCCGACACATCGAAGCTGGTGCTGTCGCTCAACGTCGTCTTCCTGCTGCTCTATCTCGCGTCGATGCTGCTGACCTATTCGGCGCTGCGCAAGCCGGCGAAGGCGATCTGATCCTTCATCCGGGCAGTCTTTCCGAGAACCGGTTCGCTTTTCAGGATCAGGATCGGTCGAGCCCGATCAGCCGGCGGATGCGGCCGGTATCGGTGCCGATGAAGGACTGCATGCCGATCGCCACCTGTTCGGGCGCCATGGCGGCAACGAAGCGACGGAATTCATCATCCGACAGCGCCTCACCGGTCCAGTGGACGCGGCAGAATTCTTCCGCGCCATGGAAGTGGCCAGCGCCGTCCAGCAGATCGTCGACATAGCGGCCATAGATCATGCATTCGGAGAATTTGCGCGCCGAGCCGACGACCTCGACCCAGTTTCGGCCATGCACCTCCTCGATCCGACTGCACATGGCCAGCACGGTGTCGCGACGCCAGGCGATCAGCGTCGAAATGTAATCGTGAACCGAATTCCTCGACGGATCGATGCCGAGCGCGGAGCCGGCATTGCGCGACCATATGCGATGCTCGTCATGACCGTCCTGCGCAAGCACGCCGTCACGGCGGAACAGCCGCGCCTTGCCGTCGCGCCAGAACGCGCCGCAATCGAAAGGCTTCAGGAAGGCGACGTCGGAATCGCAGAAGACCAGGACGTCCTGGCATGCGTGCGCCGCAACGGCGATGCGGCGCAGCTGCTGCACGTGCCAGCCGCGCAGCGGCTGCGTCTTCAGGCTGAGCCAGACGCGCCGCCGGAACAGGCTAAGCGGATCGTCGAAGACATGCAGCCAGCGCGGCAGCAACTCACGTTCGTCGACGACGGATCGGTTGGCGCTCTCCAACCGGCGAAACAATTTAACGTCCCGGGCTTCGACCAGAATGTAATGATGCGCGACGCCCGTGACGTGGCGGTCGAGGGTTTCGCAGAGCAGGCGGCAACGCTCGAAATCCGGCGCATAGCTTGCCGTCACCATGGCTGCCGTCGGCGTTGCCCGAAGCAGTCCGGGTTCGGCGATCGCGCCCGGAACGAACCTCTCGTTCAACGGACGTCTCCGGCTTGGGGCCGGAACAATTTCTGTTTGAGGACCCGCCACAGGAACAAGGGGTTGCCGACCACATAGCGGCGCCAGAGCCGTCCCGGCTCGACCGCCAGGCGAAACAGCCACTCCAGCCTGAGGCGCCGTATCCACAAGGGCGCGCGCGGCACGGCGCCGCTGAGAAAATCCAGCAGCGCGCCGACCGCGACCGGCAGCGTGCAGTGGCGCTCGTCGATGTGCCGTTCGATCCACAATTCCTGGCGTGGCACGCCCATGGCGACCAGCAGCATATCAGGCCGCAGCGCCGCGATCCGTTCGATGATTTCCGGCTCCTGCACAGCGGAGAAGTAGCCGTCATGGATGACTACGAATCTGTGCTGGACGGCAATCGCCGCGAGCTTCTTCGACGCGGCCTCGGCATTGACGCGCGTCGCGCCGAGCAGCCCCACGGTTAGCGGCCGGGTCACCGACCGCAGAAAGGCCGGCACGAAGTCGGTGCCGTTGAGATTGTCCGGGAACGGCGCGCCATAGAGAAGCTGCGCTGCGAGATCGACGCCGATGCCGTCCGGCAGGATGAGAAAATCGTCGAGCGCCTGGGCGAACACCGGATCGGTGTAGGCGAGATTGGCGTTATGGGCGTTGAGGAAGCTGACCTTGGTGAAGCGTCGTTCCACGATCAGCCGCGTCAGCAGGGCGATCGCGTCGTCCCAGCGAATGGCGAGCACGGAGATGCCGAAGATCGTCTTCAATGTGTCGGGCCCGAATGCGGCGCGGGCGGCGTGCATGTTCATGCAAACGCCTCCTGCATGACCGGACCGAGCTTCTCCAGGCCAAGCCGGATGGCGGCGTCGAGCGCCTTGAGCTGCCGGCGGTGGAACGCGCTGCCGTCAACGTCGCTTATGTCGGCCGCCGCGGTCTCCAGCGCCTTGGCAAAGGCGACCGGATCGTCGGTGACCGCGCAATTGACCGGGCGATGGTCAATGCCGCGCAGCGCGTGGCTGGTGGCAACGGCGGGCAGGCCGAGCTCGAACGTTTCGATCGTCTTCAATTGCACGCCGCTGCCGGCGGTGCTGATGAGCGGGATGACGGCGCCGCCGCGTATGAAAGCCTGGGCGTCCGGCACGCGTCCGACGAAAGCGACGCCGGGATGCGTCGAGGCGATGTCAGACGGCATGCTGCCGGCGATCCTGATGCGGAAGTCCGGGCGCAGATGCGGTACCACCTTGTCCAGGAACCAGCCGAGCCCGATGCGGTTCGGCTGCCAAGTCCAGGTGCCGATCAGCGCGGCGTCGCACTCAATCTTGCGCCGGCCGTTACGCGCCGGTGGCGTGGCGCCCGTCACCAGCGGAAGCACCGCCGAGCGGTCGTCGGAGGCCACGCCAAGTGCCGAACGGTCTTCCTCGGCCAGCGTGAAGACGAAACGCGCGCGGCGGCACAGACGCTCTTCCACGCTCTCGAGCAGCCTTGCCTCGCGGCGGAACAACAGGCGCTGGAAGATGCCCGGGGCGGCAGCGGCATTTTCCCGCGCCGAAAGATGCTCGACATTGTGGGCGACGAAGATCGAAGGCCGCTCGTCGAAGAGCTTTTCGAAGGCGCCGGCGAACTGCACGGAATTAAGCACATAGCCGTCGAAGGGGCCGGCGCGCTCGATGGCGGCGAGGACTTCGGCATCGGAGACCGCACGCACCTTGGCCGACGCGAAGGTGAGGCCCGAAAGCATCGCCTTGCCGACCCAGGCAAGCTTTTGCAGCGCTGAAGCATTTTCGGTGCGCACGTCCACGGCACCCAGAACGATGGTGCTTTCAGGATCGGCGGCGGCTTTTCCCGGCCAGATGAAGCCGATGACGGTGACGCGCGCGCCGGCGCGCCGCAAGGCAGCGATGATTGCAGCATTGGCGATCTCGTAGCCCGATGCGAGAGCGCCATCGGGCACGATCGATGTGGCGAACAGCAGATGCATCTCACCTATCCTGTGGTGCAGCCGGTAGCAAAGCGCGGTGAACCCTTGATTAAACGCGCGCGCATCGACGACCCAAAACCTCGGCTTGAAGAGCCACTCCGTGAAAGGTGATTAACGAAACGTTATCGTCATGGTGCTAACAGAACTCGACCCACCATGCGGCTGACACGGATGATCCCTTTGCCATCGGACGGTTCGGTATCGATCGCGGGACGATCCCCCCGGCTTGACACGCAGGCCGTCGAAGCCGTCGTCACCTTGCCGACCTTCAAGCGGCCGGACCAGGTCCTGCAAACGCTGGCGTCGCTGCGCGCGCAGCTGACCGGCAGGCCCTTTGCCGTCATCGTCATTGAGAACGAGGCCGAGGCTCGGGCCGGCGCCCAGGCGTCGCTGCCGCTGTTCGAGCGCGGCGAGATACCGGGCATGGTGATCATCGCGCATCAGCGCGGCAATTGCAGCGCCTACAATGCCGGCTGGCAGGCGGCGATCCTGCACTTTCCGAATTTCAGGCACCTGCTGGTCATCGACGATGACGAGATAGCCGATCCGCACTGGCTGGAACGGATGTGCGGGGCGGCCGAAAGCCTTGGCGCCGATATTGTCGGCGGCCCGCAAGTGCCCGACTTTGCCGATCCCGCCCATGCGCGCTGGGCCAAGCATCCGGTCTTCGCGCCGCCCTACCGCAAGACGGGCCTCGTGCCGGCGCTCTATTCGTCCGGCAATCTCCTGGTCGGGCGCAACGTGCTTACCGCCATGGGGCCGCCGTTCCTCGACCTGAGATTCAATTTCATGGGCGGCGGCGATTCCGACTTCCTGAGCCGGGCGGCGCAGCGCGGCTTCGTGCTTGGCTGGTGCGCCGAGGCCAGGGTGACCGAGACCGTCCCGGCCCGTCGGGTCGAGGCCGACTGGATCCGCGCCCGCAGCCTGCGCAACGGCGTGATCTCGACGCTGGTCGAAAAGAAGAAACGCGCCGGCACCCCGCTGGCCGGCGTCAGGGTGTTGCTGAGGAGCCTGGCCCTGCTTGCCGCCTCGCCATTTCGCGGGGCCGCCAGGCTGGCACGGACAGGATCGCCCGCGGCCGCAATCTACCCTGTCCATGTGGCGCTGGGCCGCGTGCTGGCCGAATTCGGATATGCCAATGAGCAATACCGCCAGCCTGAAAAGAACTGAGCGCGCGCCGCTCAGCGCCGCGTTCACACGCGACGGCGTGGCAACCGCGATCGCGGCGTTGCTGTTCACCATCGTCATGGTGTCCTTCCGCCCGTTCCAGCCCGCGGGCGCGGAACTCACCGGCGAAGGCGGCGACATCGTCAACCAGCTCGGCTTCGGCTCGCTCGGCGCCGTTTCCGTCTTTTCGCTGATGGCTTTCGCCGAGCCGCGCATCGTGCGCTCGCTGCTCAGCCCTTCCTGGATGCTGATGCTGGGCTTCTTCTTCCTGTCGGTGGTGCTGGCGACAGATCCGCCCTCGGCGATGCGCGCCGCCTCCTTCACCATGATCGGCATCCTGACCATGGCGACCATCCTCGTGCTGCCGCGCGATGCGGACGCCTTCTCGAAGATCATCATCTTCACCGCCGTGGCGGTCATGGGCCTTTCCTATCTCGGCCTTATCGCCTTTCCGCACGAGGCGATGCACACGGCCGATTCGCAAGAACCGGAACATGCCGGCCTGTGGCGCGGCGTCTTCACCCACAAGAACATCGCCGGCCCGGTCATGGCCTGCTTCAGTTTCGCCGGCCTCTATCTCTTCCGGCGCGGGCAGCGGTTCTGGGGCGCCGGAATTTTCTTCGCGGCGATGGTGTTCATGCTGCACACCGGATCCAAGACCACGGCCGGCATGGTGCCGTTCTCGATCCTGATCGTCATGTTTCCAAGCATCGTCGGCATGCGGCTCGGCACGCCGATCCTGTTCGCGCTGGCGATCGTCGCTACCGCGGTCGGCACGCTGGGCATCGTTTTCCTGCCGCCGGTGAAACAGCTGGCGGCGATCTATTTCCCCGGCCTGACCTATACCGGGCGCACCACGCTCTGGGAGTTCGCCGGCGAGATGCTGGCGAAGAAACCGTGGACCGGCTACGGCTATGAGAGCTTCTGGGGAACGCCGCTGCTGCTCAACCA
The DNA here is from genome assembly GCF_006440475.1 of Mesorhizobium sp. B2-6-1. Classification (NCBI taxonomy): domain Bacteria; kingdom Pseudomonadati; phylum Pseudomonadota; class Alphaproteobacteria; order Hyphomicrobiales; family Phyllobacteriaceae; genus Mesorhizobium; species Mesorhizobium sp. B2-6-1. The sequence goes on along the minus strand of NZ_VFUH01000020.1, from coordinate 72,211 downwards.
GGATCAGCCCTTCGACCGGCCGTGGGATATCAGGACTATCGTGCACGGCCATGACGGTTATCTCGACATCGCGGTGCTGATGGGCATTCCGGCCCTTTGCGTGGCGGTCTACACTTTCCTGATCGCCCCTTTGCGGGACTACATGCGCATTCCCTTGCGCAAGGAAAACATCTATCTCGGCGACTTCTTCATGATGGTGGTGCTGTTCGCCGCGCTCAACGCCTTCCTCGAAAGCTTCTTCTTTCATCGCGGCGATCCGGTGTGGCTGTTCTTCGTGCTCGGTGTGCTTGGGCTCAGACAAGTTTCGCTGCGCCCGGTCGCGCTGCGCAACGCCGGTCGTGGCGCGCGATTGGGCCACTCCACCTGACAGGGCTTCCCCGTTGATCCGCGAGCGTTTATGTGAAGCCTTTCCTCGGAGGGCTTTCGATGACGATCAGGCTTGTTCTCGCCGGCTGCGGCAATATGGGTTACGCCATGCTCTCGGGCTGGCTGAAATCCGGCAAGCTTGCACCGTCGTCCGTTTTCGTGGTCGAGCCCAATGCCGACCTGCGCCAGCGCGCGGCCGCACTCGGATGCGGAACGGCTGCCGACGCCACCGATATCCCGGCCGGTGCCGTGCCTGATCTCATCGTCATCGCCGTGAAGCCCCAGGTGATCCGCGACGTCACCGCCGCTTACAAACGTTTCGGCGAAGGGCGCACCACCTTCGTCAGCATTGCCGCGGGCACGCCGGTCGCCACCTTCGAGGAAATCCTGGGCGACCGCGCGCCTGTTGTGCGCTGCATGCCCAACACGCCTGCTTCCATTGGCAAGGGCATGATGGTGGTGTTTTCCAATCCGCTGGTTTCCGACGACACCAAGCGTTTCGTCGCCGACCTCTTGTCGGCCAGCGGCGAAGTGGCCACCATCGACGAGGAGGGACTGATGGATGCGGTGACCGCCGTGTCGGGATCGGGGCCGGCCTATATCTTCCATTTCATCGAAGCGCTGACCGTCGCCGCCGAGAAGGCGGGCCTGCCGGCGGCGACCGCCAGGCTGCTCGCCATGCAGACCGTCTATGGTGCCGCCTCCCTCGCCGCCGAAAGCGGCGAGGAGCCGGGCCTGCTGCGCCAGCAGGTGACCAGCCCGAACGGCACGACGGCGGCGGCGCTTGGTGTGCTGATGGGCGAGGACCGGTTGACCAATCTCCTCACGCAAGCGGTGGAAGCGGCGCGGCTGCGGTCGATCGAACTGGGGAAATAGAGCAGACTCCCTAGGCCAGATCGGTATGCGAGAAGTCGTTGCCTTTGTAGAGCAGAGCAGAGCCACGACTCTTTGCGCATGCATAGGACAGGCAATCGGCCAGGTTGAGTTGGGCGGGATGCCCGCGTCCTTTTCCATAGTCTGAAAAAGCTTGGACCGCGAGCTTGGCGTCGCCGGCGTCGATCGGAACGATTTCGATTTCGGACTCGCGCAGAAAAGCCTCTATCGCCACTTCAGCGACAAGCGGCTCAACGGCCAGCATAGTTGAAAGCCGCATAGCCGCTTCGAGCACCACCAACGCGGAAGTAATTTTGCGAGGTGCTACCGCGATGCGGTTGCTCCACTCGCCAGCATCTCCCTCTCCCGAAAGAATTGCGACGACCACCGAGGTGTCGACAAACATCAAGAGTGGCCCCACATCTCATCGATCTCATCCTTGTCTACGGGCCGGCCGCCATGACCAGCTCTGGCTTTGAGTTCATCAGCGATGGCAGCCAGCCGCTGCGCCAACGGAGCGCGTCCACTTTCCCGTTTCAGTTCGGACTCAAGAGCTTCGATCACCGCCTCGGTCATCGAAATCTTGCGTTTGGCGGCGAGCCGCTGTGCCAGCTCACGTGCACGCGGGTCCCTGATCTGGAGGTTCATTGGTCGATCCTCAGCGTCATCTGCCATTACAATATAGTGCATCTGTCATGACAGCGCCACAACGGGCTTATTTTTCGTACAGCATCTCATCCTGCAGCCGGCGCAGAGCGAACAGTCTCGTCGCCCGGTCGGGTGCGGCGTTGTCGGCCGTCAACAGCTCGCCTTTCCTCACCGGTTTCAGCACCTTGCCGCCCTCGAGTAGGCCGACCGGCACGGCACGCCGGGCGCGAGCGTCTTCGACGGTCATCGTCCAGGAGCGATAGCAGGTCTCGCCGATCGCATCGAAGGTTTCGCCGGCGAGCAGATCCCGCTTGGCGACGGCGCATACCTCGGCGACCGGCCTTGGCAGCGGCACCATGTCGGGCTTGCCGAAGAGCACGATGCGGGCTGCGGTCAGCGGGACTTCCAGCGAGGTCAAATGGTAGGGCCGGAACAGGCTGTAATAGGGACCGTGGCCGATATGCAGGTCGTCCATGCGCTCGACGATGCGCGGGTGGGTCGCCTCGACGATGACGAAGACACCGGGTGCGACACCCTTGCCGATGGTGTAGTCGACAACGCCCTTTTTCGTGAGCAGCCCGCCATGCTCGCGCGGAATGAGCACCTTGACGAGGTCGTCGCGGTCGGCCTTCGGGCCGTGCATGCCGGGCACGTCGGGCACCAGCCCGGTGGCGTTGGCGATGGCGCACATCTCGACCATGGTTTTCGAACCGTCGACGAACTCGACCAGCATGCGCGGGTTCATGTTGCGGCGGATCGCTTCCTCGCGATAGTCGTCGGGCACGGCATCGTGGTTAAGCGGGTTGTTCTTGCCCTTGCCGGCCGAGACGATGGTCAAGTCCAGTGCGGAGGCGAACTCGATCAGCTCCATGCAGCTCGAGGGCTCGTCTCCGGCGCCGACCGAATAGACGACGCCGAGGCGATCTGCCTGCTGCTTGAGATAGCAGCCGATAGTGACGTCGGCCTCGACATTCATCATCACCAGATGCTTGCCATGCTGCATCGCCATCAGGTCGAAGTCGGCGGCGACGCCGGGCTTGCCGGTGGCGTCGATGACGACGTCGATCAGCGGATTGGTGACCAGCATCTCGTTGGAGGTGATGGCGATCTTTCCCGACTCGATCGCCGCGGTGACTTTCGAAGCGGTATCGGCTTCGACGGCCATCGCTTCGTCACCATAGGCGATGCGGACCGCTTCGCGCGCCGTATGCGGACGTCTTGTCGAGACCGCGCAGACCGAAATGCCGGGCATCAGCATGCCTTGCGTGACCAGATCGGTGCCCATTTCGCCCGAACCGATGACGCCGATGCGTACCGGGCGGCCCTCGGCGGCACGGCTGGCGAGATCGCGGGCGAGCCCGGTCAAGGCGACATTGGTCATGCGGGGATGTCCACAGCTTCCTGGTTCGCGTCGGATTAGCAGGGAATAGCTCCTCCTTGCCAACGAAACTGGCCTCGGCCCGTCAATTTCCCATGAAATCGCGCAGGACAGAGGCGCTCGCCACGGTTCGGTTGGCCCAAAGACTGGGCTCCGAACTCGGCGACAAAGACCTGACGACTGCCAGTCCGCTGTGCCGGCAGCTTCTCATGATAGGAATTTTTTCTTGACTGGGTGAGGGCAACTATGCTACATATTTGCCCATGGTGCTGAGTTGCGCCAAGGGCCCGCCGCACAGGCGGGTTTTTCCGTTCAATGCTCCGTCAAGAGCGCACAGGCGAAGGCTCCGTCAGCCCGGATGCCTTGGGTTCAAAGACTTGCCAATTGACATTGCCTTGAACTGCCTCAATAAAACATTCGTTCGCCAGCGAAGGCAAATGTTCATCCCGCATCACCGAGCGGGACGCATTCCGCCTCGCGGGCAGAACGGGGAGTGCCTTTGCGCCGAGGTTGGCGGCAAAGGCGTTGGAGGTCAACGGAGCATCATTTCGAACCCGGGGGTCGGGCTCGGTGCTCCAGGGGAGGACAAATGGATACTATTCTTGCGGGCCTCAAAGGGGCCATCGACACGCTCGGCGCAACAGTGCTGCTGCCGATCGTCATTTTCATCATAGCCGTCGTTCTGGGCGCAAAGGTCAGCAAGGCTTTTCGCGCCGCGGTCACCATCGGCGTCGCCTTCATCGGCATCAACCTCGTGCTTGGCCTGATGTTCACGTCGATCGGCGACGTCGCCAGGGCCATCGTCACCAACACCGGCATTCATCGCGACATCATCGATGTCGGCTGGCCGTCGGCGGCCGCCATCGCCTTCGGCTCGTCGGTCGGCCTGTGGGTCATCCCCGTCGGCATCCTGGTCAACATCGTGCTGTTGCTGACGCGCATGACGCGCACGCTCAATGTCGACGTCTGGAACTTCTGGCACTTCGCCTTTGTCGGCTCGCTGGTCGTGGCGGCGACCGACAATCTGGCCTACGGCATCGCCATCGCGGCATTGGTCGCGGCACTGTCGCTGCTGTTCGCCGACTGGTCGGCGCGCGCAGTGCAGCAGTTCTACGGCGTGCCCGGCATTTCGGTGCCGCACCTGGCTTCCGCGCAGATCCTGCCGATCGCCATCATCCTGAACTGGATCATGGACCGCATTCCCGGCATCAACCGCATCAACATCAACACCGAGACGATCGAGCGCCGGTTCGGCGTGTTCGGCGAACCTGTCGTGCTCGGCTTGATCATCGGCCTCGTGCTCGGCGCCATCGCCTTCTACAATGCCGGCGATCTCGGCACGGTGCTCGCCAAGGTGCTGGGCACCGGCATGACCCTGGCAGCCGTCATGCTGCTTTTGCCGCGCATGGTGAAGATCCTGATGGAGGGCCTGATCCCGGTCTCCGACGCGGCGCAGGAATTCGTGCGCAAGCGCACCGGCGACCGCGAGCTTCTGGTCGGCCTGGACTCCGCCATCCTGATCGGTCATCCCGCCGCGATCTCGTCATCGCTGATCCTTGTGCCGATCGCGATCATCCTGTCGGTGATCCTGCCGGGCAACCGCGTCATCCTGTTCGCCGACTTGGCGGTCATTCCCTTCATCGTCGCCATGACCGCGCCATTGGTCAAAGGCAATGTGTTCCGCATGGTGGTGATCGGCACGGTGACGCTGGCGATCGGCTTCTACGTCGCCAACGCGCTGGCGCCGCTGTTCACAAGTGCTGCCGTCGCCTCGGGCTTCAAGCTGCCGGCAGACGCGCTGCAGATCACCTCCGTCGTCGACGGCTTCCTGTGGGTGCCCTATGTGATCATCGAGGCGATCCAGGGACTTGGCCTTACCGGCATCGTCGTGATCGCCGTGGTCATCGCGGCACTGTTCGTCCTCTATCGCCGCAACACGCTCGGCTGGGAACGGGCAGCGGGCGCCGAGGACGAGCCGGCCGAAGGCACGGCCTGAGCCTCATCACGCCTGACGTTTGAAATGATCGTGCGCCCTCCCCGGGCGCACGATTTTATCGACGGAGCAAAAACATGTCTGACGGACTCATGCAGCTTCTGGACCCCGAAGCGATCGTGCTCGGATCCGATGCCTCGACCAATGAGCAGATCATCCGCATCCTGGCCGGCCGGCTCGAGACGCTCGGCTATGTCAAGAACTCCTATGCCGACGCGGTCGTGCGTCGCGAGTTGACCATCCCGACAGGACTGCCGCTGGAGCGCCCCGACAATGTCGCGGTGCCGCACACCGATCCCGAACATGTCCTGAAGCCCGGGATCGCTTTGGGCACATTGAAGCACCCCGTCGTCTTCGCCAACATGGAAGACCCTGACGAGAAGCTGCCGGTCGGCTTCGTCTTCCTGCTTGCCATCAATGACAAGGACAAGCAGATTGAAGCGCTGCAGGCCGTCATGGCCACCATCCAGAATCCAGATGCATTGGACGGCCTGAGGTCGGCCACGACGCTAGACGACGTTCGGGCCGTGCTCGGCTGAACAAGGAAAAGCAAGAGATGTCCAGACAGAAAACAATTCTCTTTGCCTGCGGCACGGGCATAGCCACCTCGACCGCGGTCAACGTCGCCGTCACCGAGGCGATGAAGCAGCGCGGCCTGACCTTCAACGCCCAGCAGGCCAAGGCGACCGAAGTGCCGGGGCTGGCCGACAGCGTCGACTTCATCGTCGCCACGACGCCGATCTCGGCTTCGGTGACCAAGCCGGTCATCAAGGGCCTCGCCTTCCTCACCGGCATCGGCAAGGACAAGGTGCTCGACGAGATCGAGGCGCAACTGCGCAAGTAGGCCGCGGCGCGCTCGGTTTCAGGTCACCCTGACGTAGCTCGTCATGCCCGACTTCTGATGCTCGATGATGTGGCAGTGCAGCAGCCAGTCGCCGGGGTTGTCGGCGACGAAGGCGAGGCTCACCTTCTCGTTGGGCTGGATGAGATAGGTGTCGGAAACCAGCGGCTGCACGGGCCGAGTCGAGGATGACAGCACTTTGAAGCTCATGCCGTGCAAATGCATCGGATGCGATTGCGGCGTCAGGTTCTCCATGTCGATGACATAGCTCCTGCCAAGCTTCAATTCGGCCAGCGGCGCGGTCGGATCCGGCGTGTCACCCGGCCACGGCACCTTGTTGATGGCCCAGAAACTGTAGCCGAGCGAACCGCATATGCCGTCGCTCGGAATGTTCTCGGCCGTGGCGCTGAGCGCCAGCGAAATATGCTGGGCAGCGGAGAGATCGACCTCGGCCACCGGATTGGCCTCCAGCGGCGCGACATCACGAATGTCGCGCTTCAGCGAGTTGCCAGCCGCACGCAAGGTAGCCAGCACCTTGGGCTTGGTGCCCCTGACGTCCCGCAGGCTCACGACCGCGCCCTCCGCGTCCGGCATGCGGATGGCGAGTTCCATGCGCTGTCCCGGGCCAAGCAGCAAGGCATCGGGCGAAAAACGCTGCGGCACCGGATTGCCATCCTGCGCGATCACCGTCGCCTCCGCGCCGTCGACGCGAAAGGCATGGATGCGCGTCACGTCGGTGATGGCGACGCGCAGCCGCACCAGCCCGCCGGCTGGCGCGTCATAGTGCGGCTGGTCGAGCCAGTTGGCCGTGCGCACCGTGCCATAGGTGCCGGTTCTCGCGGCATCCCGCGGCCGGAACTGATCGATGAACTGGCCATCGTCGCCGAGGCGCCAGTCGCGCAGATTGAGGACGATTTCGGCATCGAATTTCGGATCACCGGGATTTTCGACCACGATGACGCCGGTCAGGCCGTGCCCCATTTGCTCCAGCGTATTGCAATGCGGGTGATACCAGAAGGTGCCGGCATCGGGCGGCGTGAAGGCGTAGTCGAAATGATCGCCGGTATAGACGTAGGGCTGGACCAGGAACGGAACGCCGTCCATCTTGTTGGGGACCCGAACGCCGTGCCAGTGGATCGTCGTCGGGTCGTCGATCGCGTTGACGAGCCGGGCGGCGAAGGGCTCGCCCTTTTTCATCCTCAGCACCGGCGGCATTCCGGCGCTGCCATAGGTCAGCACTTCCCGGGTCGGGCCGATCTCCATCAGCCTGGCCTGGATTTTGGCCGTCTGCAGCACCACCGGCTCGGGGCCGGCGGCGGCCCAGCCGCCAAGCCTCCCCATCGCGGCGAGCCCGCCCGCACCGGCAAACGCTGCCGATTTCAGAAGTCGACGGCGTGTGATCAAGGTCATGCTGCGCTCCAGCGGGAAAGCCCTCGGAATCACCGACTTGGATCACGATCGGGCGGCCAGCGCAAATGGCGATATCGGCATTTGCGTCCCGATGAAGCCGCGGCCAGCGCCGTCTGCGCGGACGGCGCTTCGCCCTGCCGTTTCGGCGGGAACGTGTATGCCGATTTTCTCATCTTCAATGAGAGGAACGGACGGGCAAGCCGACGCGCGACCGAAGGCTTTCTGCTGGTTCGGCTCGATCCGCCCCTTTGTCATCCTCCAAGGTAGCGCCTTGACCAAGTCGGCCAGCCTCTTGCGTTCGTCGCCCCAGCGAGGGGCATCACGGTAGATGGCAACAGCTTGGGACAGCACCGCCTTCATCCTTCATCGCGATCTCGCGCCTCTCCCTGTCCGTTGAACGAAGTCAATTCCAACGGACATCCTTTCGGGCACCTTTGTGCGTGACCGTTGGACTCTACGCTACTGGACGACCAAACAGACGTGGCCATTTCACATGCTCAACACCCGGATTACTTCGCTCGCTTCCTCGATCGGCATACTTCCCAACTGCATCAAGTTGTAGAGGTCTTCGCCAATGCCCTGCACCCGCATCGTCCCCGGCTGGAGATCAGTGAGACCCAGAACGGCACTGCCAGCATTCGCTATGAACCCCCTCCGCTCCAAGTCCAGCAACTCATAGAGAAGCTGATAGAGTTCCTTCGAGAAGTCACCGTGATCTCGATAGGCTGCTTGCCGTAGCCCTAGTTGCTGTCCAAACGGAATGACCCTCAACAGGGTCAACTGACGATAAGTGAGGCTCTCTGCCACCTTTGCCAACTGGTGAGCCATGGGACCGCTAACTGTGCTGTCAAATCCGATGCCGGCAAATAGGTTAGCCATGTAAGGCAGCTTTTTCTCTTCTGCTTCTCGCTGGGCCTTGCTGATGATGCTCTCCGCAACAGCTTCACCTTCGGAAACACCTCCGTCCTGCGCCTCAAAGAAGCCGTCGTCGCGAACACGTTCTCCATTGTTGATACGCTCGCGCACTCTATCGGCAGCCAGTAAGAGGATCGCGCCGACGCGACGCATCTCACGTGGACCAAGTAATCTATCGGCGGCCTCCTCCCCGATGTGGTGTAGGGCCTTACCAATTGCAGCGCCTGCGCCACCTAAGACGAACGCTCCAGCAGGCCCTCCAGCAGCCATGCCCAGTGCCGCTCCGATGCCCGCTCCGGCGATCTCGACGCCGCTAGTCAGCATGCTCCGAAGACGGAACGTGTATGCTCATCATCTATTGTCATGTGCGCCTCGGGCCGCACCCCATGAAAGCGCGACGGGAACCAACCTTGCGCGAAATCTCGGATTCAGGTGCCGGGATGCGCCTCGTTTTGCCCGTCCATTCCGCAAAGGCACAAGAACGGGGCGGATGGCGCTGAAAATATCGGGCAGACTGGTGCTGCGAGAGAGGATTGAACTCTCGACCTCTCCCTTACCAAGGGAGTGCTCTACCACTGAGCTACCGCAGCCGCTGATGGCGGGGCTTCTGCCATATCGAACCGGCAAGCGCAAGGCCAAGTGCAAAGCATCTGTGAAAGCCTTTGCCGGATACGTTCTGATGACATGGCCGCGCCACAATGTTGGTTATGCCTGAATAGCGGGCTGGCCGGCCGCCGGCTAGGACGGGACGATGAACGATAAGACAATTCCACCGAAAAAGGGCGGCACCGGCCGCAAGGACCGCCTGGCCGAGCAGCTGCGCGCGAATCTGCTGAAACGCAAGGCGCAGTCGCGCTCGCGGCGCGCCGGCGACGCTGACAAACAGCGCGCCGGCGACGCCGACAAGCGGCGCGCCGGGGACGCCGACAAGCGGCCGGACGGGGTCGGCGCGGCGAAGGAAATACAAAAAGATTAACTCAAATCCGCCACTCTTGGGTCGGGTGCCAGGAAATCCTATTTCTTGAACCAGCTCGGCCGATGGTCTAGACGGGCCGATACTCAAACGATTGAAACCGGCTTTCAGGGCCGAGGGGATAGTCTTCATGGATCGCATCAGAATTGTCGGCGGCAACAAGCTCGCCGGAAGCATTCCGATCTCGGGCGCGAAAAACGCCGCCCTGCCGCTGATGATCGCGTCGCTTCTGACAGACGACACGCTGACGCTCGAAAACGTGCCGCATCTGGCCGATGTCGAGCAGCTGATCCGCATCCTGGGCAATCACGGCGTCGATTATTCGGTCAACGGACGCCGCGAAAAGCAGAATGAAGGCTATTCGCGCACCATCAATTTTTCCGCCCGCAACATCGTCGACACGACGGCCCCCTACGAGCTGGTGTCGAAGATGCGCGCTTCGTTCTGGGTCATCGGCCCGCTGCTGGCCCGCATGGGCGAGGCCAAGGTGTCGCTTCCGGGCGGTTGCGCCATCGGCACACGGCCGGTCGACCTGTTCCTGGAAGGCCTGCAGGCGCTGGGCGCCGACATCGACGTCGACACCGGCTACGTTATCGCCAAGACCAGGAACGGCCGCCTCGTCGGCAACCGTTACGTCTTTCCGAAAGTGTCGGTCGGCGCCACCCATGTGCTGATGATGGCGGCGTCGCTCGCCAAGGGCGAGACGGTGCTTGAAAACGCCGCCTGCGAGCCCGAGATCGTCAACCTCGCCGAATGCCTCAATGCCATGGGCGCCAAGATTTCCGGCGCCGGCACGCCAACCATCACCATCGACGGCGTCGAGGCGCTGTCGGGCGCGCGCGTGCGCGTCATCCCGGACCGCATCGAGACCGGCACCTATGCCATGGCCGTCGCCATGACCGGCGGCGACGTCGTGCTCGAAGGCGCGCGTCCCGATTTGCTGCAGACCGCGCTGGACGTGATCTCGCAGACGGGCGCCGAGATCACGCCGACCAATTCCGGCATCCGCGTCAAGCGCAACGGCGCCGGCATTTCACCGGTCGACGTGACGACGGCGCCCTTCCCGGCCTTCCCCACCGATCTGCAGGCGCAGTTCATGGGGCTGATGACCATGGCCAAGGGCAAGTCGCGCATCACCGAGACGATCTTCGAAAACCGCTTCATGCATGTGCAGGAACTCGCGCGCCTGGGCGCCCACATCACACTTTCGGGCCAGACGGCGATCGTCGACGGCGTGCCGAAATTGAAGGGCGCGCCTGTCATGGCGACCGACCTTCGCGCTTCCGTTTCGCTGGTCATCGCCGGCCTTGCGGCCGAAGGCGAAACCACGGTCAACCGCGTCTATCATCTCGACCGCGGCTTCGAGCGGCTGGAGGAAAAGCTGTCCAATTGCGGCGCGGTGATCGAACGGATCTCGGCTTAGGCCGATCCCTGCCCGCCTCACGGCTGCGCGGACCGGAACGACCTCCGGATTCCTGCTTGAGCATGATCTTTTCCGAAAAGCGGTTTCCACTTTTCGGGATCATGCTCTAACAGAAGGCTGAACAGTCAATTTTCAGGTGCGAAATCCGCATGAACGGCCTCAAGCTTATCGCCCTCGACGACCAGGACCTGAGCATCGTCTCCGCCCACGTCCAGGACGCCGTGATGAAAGTCTCGGACCTTGAATACCTTCCCGCGGCCAAGCGTTTCGTGCTGACCATGAACCGTTTCGTCTGGGAGGCCAAATCGGGCTTCTTTCGCCAGCACAACGAACGGCGCCAGGCCGTGCTGCATTTCGATCGGGTTCTGGGCGCCAAGACCAGCGGCATAGCCCGCGACAAGCCGGCCGAAGTGCTGTCGCTGCTGGCGATCAGCTTCATCGAGATCAGCAAGCCGGCCGGCATAGTCGAGCTGATCTTTTCGGGAGGCGGCGCAATCATGCTCGATGTCGAATGCATCGAGGCCCGCCTTGCCGATGTCGGCGGCGCGTGGGAAGCCACGTCGCGCCCCGTGCACAGGACCTGAGCGATGGCCATCACGCTTCGTCAGTCCGACGCCGATTTCGAACAGCGTTTCGCCGCTTTCCTCACCACCAAGAGGGAAGTGTCGGCCGATGTCGACGCGGCCGTGCGCCAGATCATCGCGCGCGTGCGCGCCGACGGCGACGCGGCCCTCGTCGATTTTACCAGACGCTTCGACCGGGCCGACCTCAGGGAACTCGGCATTGCCGTGTCGAAGGACGAGATCGCCCGCGCCTATGCCGCTTGCGACCACCAGACGATCGAGGCGCTCGAATTCGCGCGCGACCGCATCCGCGCCTATCACGAGCGGCAGCGGCCGAAGGACGACCGCTTTACCGATGCCGCGGGCGTCGAGCTCGGCTGGCGCTGGACCGCAATCGAGGCGGTCGGGCTTTACGTGCCGGGCGGTACTGCGAGCTATCCGAGTTCGGTGCTGATGAACGCCATACCGGCCAAGGTCGCCGGCGTGGAGCGCATCGTCATGGTGGTGCCGGCACCCGGCGGCGTCATCAATCCGCTTGTGCTGGTGGCGGCCGACCTTGCCGGCGTGCCGGAAATCTATCGCGTCGGCGGCGCCCAGGCGATCGCTGCCCTGGCCTATGGCACCGAGACGATCAAGCCGGTCGCCAAGATTGTCGGCCCTGGCAACGCCTATGTCGCGGCGGCCAAGCGCCAGGTGTTCGGCACCGTCGGCATCGACATGATCGCCGGCCCCTCGGAAGTGCTGGTCGTGGCCGACGGCGACAATGATCCCGACTGGATCGCCGCCGATCTCCTGGCCCAGGCCGAACATGACGCGTCCGCGCAGTCGATCCTGATCACCGACGATCCGGCCTTTGGCAAGGCGGTGGAGGAGGCGGTCGAACGGCAGCTGCCAAACCTGCCACGGGCGGAGACGGCGGCGGCGAGTTGGCGCGATTTCGGCGCGGTGATCGAGGTTGCGGCGATCGAGGCGGCGCTGCCGCTGGTCGACCGTATCGCGGCCGAGCATGTCGAACTGGCAATCGACGATGCCGAGGGTTTCCTGTCGCGGATGCACAATGCCGGTGCCGTGTTTCTCGGCCGCCATACGCCGGAAGCCATCGGCGACTATGTCGGCGGTTCCAACCACGTGCTGCCGACGGCGCGCTCGGCGCGTTTCTCGTCAGGCCTTTCGGTACTCGATTTCGTCAAGCGCACCTCGATCCTGAAGCTCGGGCCCGAGCAATTGCGCGCGCTGGCGCCTGCCGCGATCGCGCTGGCCAAGGCGGAAGGGCTCGACGCGCATGGACGCTCCGTCGCCATACGGCTGAACATGTAGGCGCCATGTCGGGCTCCGATCAAACCCGGGCGAGGCTGATCGATGTCGAACTCGATGAATCGATCGGCCGTTCGACGCCCGACGTCGAGCACGAACGCGCGGTGGCGATCTTCGACCTGATCGAGGAGAACAGTTTTCAACCGGTCAACGACAGCGGCGCCGGTCCCTACCGGCTGAAGCTGTCGCTGGCCGAGTCCCGCCTGGTTTTCGCCGTGACGCGCGACGACGGTTCCGCCGTGGTCACCCATATCCTGTCGCTGACGCCGCTCAGGCGCATCGTCAAGGACTACTACATGATCTGCGAAAGCTACTACGACGCCATTCGCTCCTCGACGCCGAGCCATATCGAGGCGATCGACATGGGTCGCCGCGGCCTGCACAATGAGGGTTCGCAGACGTTGATGGACCGGCTCGCCGGCAAGATCGACATCGATTTCGACACGGCGCGCCGGCTGTTCACGCTGGTCTGCGTGCTCCATTGGCGGGGTTAACCCCTGACCGCCGGCGCGCCGCCCCGTTCGATCCTGTTCCTGTGCGGCATGAATGCCGTGCGCTCGCCGATGGCCGAGCTGTTGGCGCGGCGCATGCTGCCGGCCAGCACCTTCGTCGCCTCGGCGGGCGTGCGCAGCGGCGAGCGTGACCCGTTCGTCGATGCCGTGCTTGCTGAGGAAGGCCTGTCGCTGGGCGAGCGCCACCCAAGGACGATGGACGAGCTGGAAGACGACTATTTCGATCTCATCGTCACGCTCGCGCCGGAGGCGCACCATGCCGCGCTGGAGCTCACCCGCTCGCTCGCCGTCGAGGTCGAATACTGGCCGACGCCGGATCCTACCGGCGCCAGCGGCACGCGCGAGCAGATCATCGCGGCCTATCGCGATGTGCGCGAACGGCTGAAGTTGCGTATAGGCCGACGTTTTTTGCTTCCGGAAGCAAAAAACGCGACGGATTAAGCGTGTTCACAAGCCGACGATTATCATATAGGTTCCGCCGAATTTCCGGCTAGAGTCGGATGCGGTTGGGTCTCGTCGACCTGACAGCTTCCGACTCTAGATCAAAGAAGTAGAGCATGATGTCGTCCGAAAACCGCTTCATACTTTTCGGCATCATGCTCTAAACGCCGGGAAACCATCCAAGCAAAGGTATCGAATGCCGAAGGAAGAAGTCCTCGAGTTTCCGGGTGTCGTCACGGAACTGCTGCCCAACGCCATGTTCCGAGTGAAACTCGAAAACGAACACGAAATCATAGCCCATACGGCCGGCCGCATGCGCAAGAACCGTATCCGCGTGCTGACCGGCGACAAGGTCCTGGTCGAGATGACGCCCTACGACCTGACCAAGGGCCGCATCACCTATCGTTTCAAGTAAGATCAAGGCCGACTGGTCCGCGATGAGCATTTTGCTGAAGCTGGTGCTTGCCTCGGGTTCGCCGCGCCGCATTGAACTCCTGCAGCAGGCCGGCATCGAACCGGACCGCATATTGCCTGCCGACATCGACGAGACGCCGCTGCGTGCCGAGCATCCGCGCTCGCTGGCCAAAAGGCTGTCGAAGGAAAAGGCCGAAAAGGCATTTGCCTCACTGAAGTCGGAAACCGACTACGCGCCGGCCTTGGTGCTGGCCGCCGACACGGTGGTCGCTGTCGGGCGGCGCATCCTGCCCAAGGCCGAGACGCTCGACGATGCCGCCAACTGCCTCGGATTGCTGTCGGGGCGTTCGCACCGGGTCTATTCCGGCATCTGCCTGATCACGCCCGGCGGCAAACTGCGCCAGCGGCTGATCGAGACGCGGGTGCGGTTCAAGCGGCTGCCGCGCGAGGAGATCGACGCCTATGTCGCGTCGGGAGAATGGCGCGGCAAGGCCGGCGGCTATGCCGTACAGGGGCTTGCGGGCGCTTTCGTCGTCAAGCTGGTCGGCTCCTACACCAATGTCGTCGGCTTGCCGCTTTACGAGACCGTAGCGTTGCTTTCGGGCGAAGGCTTCAAGGTCCATCACAACTGGTCCTCGGCGCGGCCATGAGCGCGGACGACAAGGTGACGCCGCTGCGGCCAAGGCGCCCCTGCCCCGAATGCGGCAAGCCTTCGGCGCGCGAGACCTACCCGTTCTGCTCCAAGCGCTGCAAGGACATCGACCTCAACCGCTGGCTGAAGGGCGCCTATGTCATCAAAGCCCGCGACGACGAGGAAGAACCCGACGCCGACGAGCCGAAATAAGCTAAGAGCGACGCTTGATCAGGCGGCTTGGATCTTGCGGCTCACGCGCGCCCAGGCCGGCAGCCAGTCGCCGTGAGCGGCAAGAAGCTCGTCCACCAGTGACCATATCTGGTCGAGGTCGAGCTCGGCTGCCGTGTGCGGATCCATCATCGCCGCATGATAGATGTGTTCCCGGTTCTCGCTCGTCAGCGCCCGCACCGTCAGTTCCTGCACGTTGATGTTGGTGCGGATCAGCGCCGTCAATTGCGGCGGCAGGTCGCCGATGTAAGTCGGCTGGATGCCGGAGGCGTCGACCAGGCACGGCACCTCGGCGGCGCACTCGCGGGGCAGCGAGGTGATGCAGCCATTGTTGCGAACGTTGCCGTAGATCACAGACGGCTCGCCGGTCCAGACCGAATTCATGATCGAGGAGGCATATTCCTTCGACTGCTCGACCTCGATGCGCTCGGCCGAGCGGTAGGCTTCCGCCTGCCCCTGCCAACGCTCGATCTGCTCGATGCAGCGCTTGGGATATTCATCCAGCGGGATACCGTATTTCTCGATCAGGTCGGGACGGCCGCTCTTGATGAAATAGGGCGTGTATTCGGCGAAATGCTCCGAGCTTTCGGTGACGAAATAGCCGAGCCGGGTCAGCATCTCGTAGCGCACCTTGTTGGGGCAGCGCGGATTCCAGCCGGGCTTGGGCGCGCGGCCCTCGCGATAGGCGCGCAGGAGATCTGGGTAGAGGTCGCGGTAGGAGCCGTCGGCCTGGCGGTGCTCGAACTTCAGGTAGAAGGCCATGTGGTTGATGCCGGCGGAGCGATAGCGGATGTCCTCGTAGGGAAGATCGAGATCGTGCGCCAGTTCCATCGCGGTGCCCTGCACCGAGTGGCAGAGGCCGACCTGCCTGATCTCTGGATATTTCTCCGATATCGCCCAGGTGTTGATCGCCATTGGGTTGACGTATTGCAGCATGATCGCCTCGGGGCAGACGGCGAGCATGTCCTCGCAGATCTTCCACAGATGCGGCACGGTCCTCAGGCCTCGCATGATGCCGCCGATGCCGAGCGTGTCGGCTATGGTCTGGCGCAGGCCATATTTCTTCGGCACTTCAAAGTCGGTGACGGTGCAGGGCTCGTAGCCGCCGATCTGGAAGGCGACGACGACGAAATCGGCACCGGCCAGCGCCTTGCGCTGGTCGGAATAGGTCTCGGCCTTTGCCTTGACGCCGAGCGTCGCGATCAGCTTGTTGACGACGACGGCACTCTCTTCCAGGCGCTGCGGATCGATGTCCATCAGCGCGATCGTCGCGCCCGAAAGCGCCGGCCGCTGCAGCACGTCGCCGACGATGTTCTTCATGAACACGGTCGAGCCGGCGCCGATGAAAGTGATCCTGGGATGTCTTGCCACGCTAACCTCCGGCATGTGTTCAGGCCACGTCGAAAGCGGCCCGGACGAGCCGTTCGGTGTAGGCGGTCTTGGGATCGGTGAGGACCTCGTCGACAGGTCCCTGTTCGACGATCTTGCCATGCTGCATGACGATGACGCGGTGACACAGAGCGCGCACCACCTTGAGATCGTGCGAGATGAAAAGATAACTCAGGCCGCGCTCGTCCTGCAGCTTGCGCAAGAGATCGATGATCTGCGCCTGGACGGAGAGGTCCAGCGCTGATGTCGGTTCGTCGAGCAGGATGAATTCCGGTTCCAACGCGATGGCTCGGGCAATCGCGATGCGCTGCCGCTGTCCGCCGGAGAACTCGTGCGGAAATCGCGAAAGGATGTCGCCCGGCATGCCGGCGCTGACCAGCGCCTCGCGCACCCGCTCGACCCGCTCGCGCCGCGTCGCTCCGATGCCGTTGACGATCAGCCCTTCCTCGATGATCTGCCCGATCGTCATGCGCGGGTTGAGCGAGGAGAACGGATCCTGGAAGACGACCTGCATGCGCGATCGCAGCGGCCGCATCTCGGCCCGTGACAGCCCATGGATCGGCTGGCCGTCGAAACGGATCTCGCCGCGCTTGGCATCGATCAACCTGAGCAGGCACTGGCCGAATGTGGTCTTGCCGGAGCCGGATTCGCCGACCAGTCCCAGTGTTTCGTGGCGGCAAAGCTTGAGATCGAGATCGTCGACGGCGACCAGCTCGCGCCAGTCGGGTTTGAGGAAGGTGCCGTGACGCAGCATGAAGCAGACGCGCACCCCGTTCGCTTCGAGGATGGTGCCGGAGCCCTCCGGCAGCGGTTGTGGCCGCCCGCGCGGTTCGGAGGCGAGCAGTCGTTGCGTATAGGGATGCTGGGGATCGGAGAACAGACGTTCGGTGACGTTATGCTCCCGCATCTCGCCATGCTGCATGACATAGACGTAGTCGGAGAATTTGCGCACGACCGTGAGGTCATGGGTGATCAGGATCACCGCCATGCGCAGCTCTTTCTGCAGATTGCGGATCAGGTTCAGGATCTGTGCCTGGACGGTGACGTCGAGCGCCGTCGTCGGTTCGTCGGCGATCAGCACGTCGGGATCGTTGGCCAGCGCCATGGCGATCATCACGCGCTGGCGCTGGCCGCCCGAGAGCTGATGCGGATATTGCTTGAGCCGCGCGACGGGATCCGGGATCTGGACATGCTGCAGGAGTTCGAGCGCCCGTGCCCAGGCTTGCCGCCGGCCGACCTTGCGATGAACCCTGATCGCCTCGACGATCTGGCTGCCGATCGTATAGATCGGATTGAGCGAGCTCATCGGCTCCTGGAAGATCATCGAGATGCGGTTGCCGCGCAGCTTGCGCCGGGCGCTTTCGGGGAACTTCAGGATGTCCTGCCCATCATAACAGACGGTCGATCTCGGTGAAACGGTGGCGCGCCGGGACAGCAATCCCATGACGGTGCGCGCCGTCACCGATTTGCCGGAACCGGATTCGCCGACGATGGCGATCGTCTCGCCGCGATAGAGCTGGAACGAGACGTCCTTGACCGCCTCGACGGTGCCGTGCTCGACCTTGAAGGCGACCTCGATGTTGCGGGCATCGATCACGGGTTCTCCCTGGCGTCCGTCATGGTCGTGCCGGACGGAAGGTGCGAAGGGTTCGGCGAGCGCGAGCGTCATCCCAGCCACCTCAATAAGGATCGACGGCGTCGCGCAGGCCGTCGCCCAGCGCGTTGAAGGCAAAGACGGTGACCAGCACGAAGCCGACCGGCGACAGGATCCACGGATAGGTGCCTATGACGGAGTAGGTCGCGGTGTCCTGCAGCATCAGCCCCCAGGAGATCAGTGGCGGCTTCACCGCAAAGCCGAGAAAACCGAGGAAGGATTCGAGCAGCACCACGGTGGGGATCGCCAGCGTCACCGCGACGATCACATGGCTCATCACATTGGGGAAGATGTGCTGCATGATGATGCGCCGGTCGGTGGCGCCCACCGCCATGGCGGCGCGTACGTATTCAATGCGCGCAAGCGCCAGCGTCTTGCCGCGCACCTCGCGCGACATCTGCGCCCAGCCCAGCGCCGACATGACGATGATGACGAAGGCGAGGAAGACGTTGGTGGGCGCGGTGACCGGGATCAGCGTCGTCAGCGCCAGATAGAGCGGCAGCTGCGGGAAGGCCAGCACGAGTTCGACGAAGCGCTGCATCCAGACATCGAACCGACCGCCGAAATAGCCGGAAGCCATGCCGACCGTAGTGCCGATGACGGTGATGATGAAGACCACCGTCAGCGCGATCATCAGCGAGACGCGCGAGCCATGGATGGCGCGCGAGAGCACGTCGCGTCCGAACTTGTCGGTGCCGAGGAAATGCACCGGCTGGCCGTCCATCGAACCGAAGAAATGCCGGTTCGCCGCAATGAGCCCGAAGAGCCTGTAGGGCGCGCCCTCGACGAAAAGGCCGAGCAATCTTGGATGATCATAGTCGGGACCGACGATGGGCTGAAAGGTGACCGGATCGAGATCCGCCGAATCCGCCAGCGCATAGACCCTGGGCCGGGCGACGAAATCGCCGTCCCTGTCGTGGAAAGCAGGCAGTTGCGGCGGCGCGAAGGCGACATCGGTCACCTTCGGGTCCATCGGCGCCAGGAACTCGGCGAACACCGCCATGAGGATCAGCAGCACGACGAGCCAGAACCCCGCCATGCCGGTCCAGGAGCGCTTCAGCCGGCGCCAGACGAGCGCGGTGTAGCTCTCGTTGCCGTGCGCGGGTCTCTCGACGGGTCCTTCGGCCGGCAGCGGCGGTGGCGATGTATCGCGGGCCAACATCTAGCTCTCCCCGAACTGGCGCACGCGCGGATCGAGCAGGACCAGCAACATGTCGGCGATGATGTTGCCGACGATCAGCGTCGCCGACAGCACCATCATGAAAGTGGCGGTGACATAGACGTCGCCGACCGCCATCGAGCCGACGATCGCCGGGCCGACGGTCGGCAGCGCGAAGATGATCGCCGTCTCGATTTCGCCGGTCAGCATGTAAGGCAGCACCACGCCCTGATACATGACCAGCGGATGCAGCGCATTGGGCACGGCGTGTCGCATGACGACGGCGCTGCCGGTCAACCCCTTGGCCTTGGCCGTCTCGACATATTGGGCGTTCAGCGTGTCGAGCAGATTACCGCGCATGACGCGCATGTTGTAGGCGAGCCCGCCGAAGGTGGCGATCGCAACCACCGGCCAGACATGCTTGACCAGATCGAGGAACTTGGCCCACGACCATGGCGCGCCGCCATATTGCGGCGAGAAGAAGCTGCCTATCTCCGAGACGTTGAACTGGAAGACCAGGAGATAGACGATGATCAGCGCCATCAGGAAGCGCGGCACCGTCATGCCGAGGAAGGAGATGGCCGAAAGTGTCGAGTCGATCCAGGTGTATTGCCGGGTCGCCGCCCATATGCCGAAGGTGATGCCGAGCACCGAGGCGAGCAGATGGCACACAAGCGCCAGGATGAGGGTGCGCGGCAGGCGCTCGCCCACAACGTCGGCCACCGGCTTGTTGTAGTAGAGGCTGTAGCCGAAATCGCCGCGGGTGACGATGCCGCCGATCCAGTTGAGATACTGGACGGGCAGCGGCTTATCGAGGCCATGTTCGATCCGGTAGGCGTTGGCCTGCGCGTCGGCTTCGGCGAAGGAGGCGCCTCCCTGGTTGATCAGCTGCGAGCGGATGTAGTCGGCATAATCGCCGGGCGGTGCCTGGATGATGGCGAAGGTGACGAGGCTCAGTGTGGCAAGGACCGGGATTGCCGACGCTATGCGCATGAGCAGAAATCGCAGCATGGACGGTCCGCTTCCTCGTCTTGCCGATCGCGTCCTTTTGGTGCGTTCGGAGGTTGCCTTTGTCCGGCCGCGCCAGCGGCGCGGCCGGAGGTCTCAGTCAGGGGAGGTAAACTTACATCGGGCCCTTGTCTCCAGGCTTGCCGGGCAGCTCTTCCGGGAACAATTCGTATTTCGCCTGCTTGTCGGCCGCCACGAAGACCCGTTCTCGAATGATCGAATCCTCTGCCCAGTTGAACATGTAGATCGGCGTGCCCTTTGGAACGTTGGAGAAGCGCTTATTGACGATCAGCGCACCGGGATATTCCGTCAGGCCGACATTGTAGACGTGCTCCGTCGAAATCTTCTGGAAGTCTCTCATCAGGGCGGCGCGCTGGTCATTGTCCTCAGACGTGACAAATTTGTTGACGATGTCGACGAGGTCCTTCTCGAAAGGCATCAGGTCGACCTCGCCGCTTTCAGGTGCGCGGTGATCCCAGCTGGTCTTGGGGCCGACGGGAGCGAGCTGCACGGTGTTCTGCACGACGGAGGTCAACTCCTGGTCGTTGCGCCGGATCAGCCAGTCGAAGCGCCCGGAATATTGCGAGGCATCGCGCTGGGTGCCGTTGAGACCGTTGAGCACGATCCGCAGCCCGAGCTTCTCCATCTGGGCGACAACGCCTTCGGCGAGGCTCTTGTCGGTGCCGTAGTCATTGTTGACCAGCATGACGATCTCGACATTCTTGCCGCCGGCCGTGCCGGCCGGGAAGTTCACGAAACCGTCGCCATCGGTATCCTTGAGTCCGGCCTTGGCGAGTTCGGCCTTAGCGCCCTCGAGGTCGAAGGGATAGTAGACCGTCGACTTGCGGTCATAGAAGCTGGTGCCGGAGGACAAGCCGCCGGGGTAGATGGCGGTGAACGGCCCCTTGACCAGGGAGTTGCCAAGCGCCTTGCGGTCGAGCGCCATGGTAACGGCCTTGCGGAAATCCTCATTGCGGTTCAGCTCGCGAATCGCCTGACCGCGCTCGTCCGGGTTGCCCCAGCCATTAGCGGAAAAATTGAGGCGCAGATTATAGCCGATCAGCCGTGGACCGAACGCCAGGCGTGCAGGCGCATTCGCCTCCGCGGCCCGCTTCAGCGAGGCGACGAAGTTCTCCGGCTGCTCCAGATTGGAGAAATCGCCCGAGCCGGCCACCGCCTGGACATCGCGGTCGGCCCAGGTGGACAGCTTGTAATGTAATTCGTTGAGGTAGGGCAGCTGATTGCCCTTCTCATCGACCTTCCAATAATAGGGATTGCGGCGCATGACGATGATGTCGTCTGGCCGGTATTCAACCGGCACCCAGGCGCCCATGACCGGCATGTTCATATATTCCGGCGGGAAGGCGTTCTTGAACTGGTCGTAGGTGTTCTTCGAATATTTCGGATGCTGCGGCTTCAATATGTGCGCGGGGCCAGGACAGAAAGTGCCGTAGGCCATCGCGTAGAGATACTGTTTCGGGAAGGCTTCCTTGAAGGTCCACTCGACGGTGTAGTCGTCGACCTTCTTGAGCGTGGTGCCGACGCCGAACGTTTCCTGGGTGGCACCATTGAGCGGCGAGACATTGGGATCGACGACCTCGTCGTCCCAGTAGAACATGACGTCGTCTGAGTTGAAGGGCGCGCCGTCGGACCATTTGGCACCCTCGACGAGGTGCATGGTGAGCTTGTGGCCATCCGCCGACCAGTCCCAGCTTTTGGCGAGGTTGGGCAGCGGTTCGGTGTCCTTGGCCTCGACCTGGAACAGCGGCGCGGTGCGCGTCAGGCATTCGGACAGGCCGATATCGATGCCGCCCCATCCCTGCGTCTGACCGGCGCCGTAGTTCCAGCCTTCCGGCCGCCCGCCGATAACGTGGCGCATTGTATCGCCGTAGACGCCGATGCCATCAGGCATGTTGCCCGTCTTGAAAACCAAGGGCTCCTTCGGCAGCCTGTCTTTCACCGGCGGCAGCTTGCCGGCCTTGACGTATTTCTCGGTCACCCAGTCCGGCTCGTGATAGTCGGGCAGCGCCTTGAACTCCAGGATGGAGTCGCGCGGCACATAAGTGATCTTGCCTTCGGCCGGAAACGCCGCCGGTACCGGCGGGACCGTCGGCTCGGAGGCGAAAGCGTTAAGCGCCGGGACGGAAACGCCCAGCGCCAGTCCCGCGACCATGCCAATGCTGCGTAGGTTCCTCATTGTCTCCTCCCTCGTGTTCGGACGTTTTGTTTTGCTGCTGCTCGTCTTCTGCCCGGACGGCGACCGCGGCGGACCTGTCTCCCGCAGGCCCGTCGCCGCCACCTGGGTTTTCAGCCGGCCTGCTTCAGCGCGGCCTTTTCGGCGCGCAACTCCTCGATCGAGCGGACGCTGCGCCAAGCGGCGCCCGCCCATTCGCGGGTCTTGACCCTGGATTTCGACAACCTCTCTTTTGCCGCCGGAACCGCATGCGCAAATTGCGGCAGCCAGGCCGCTTGGGCGACGACCATTTCGTCGACCATCTGCCAGACCTCCTCCGGTGTCGATACCGCACCAACCAGCGGGTCATGCAGCACGGCAAGCTTGAGCAGGTCGATGTCGCCGGATATGGCGGCATGCACCGACATGCGCTGGACATTGATCGAGGATATGCAGGTCGCGGCACATGCTTCCGGCAAGGTGATGCCGGCCGCCATGTTGATGCCGAAGCGGTCGACGAAGCCGGGCGATTCGACGATGGCGTCCTGCGGCAAATTGGTGATGACACCGTCATTCTTGACGTTGAAGTGGCCGCGATAGACGCGGTTGGTCTCCAGCGCCTCCAAGATGTGGCTGGCATGCTCGTTGGAGCGTTTTGACGGATCGATCGGCTTCGACGCCGCTTCGAGGAATTGCGGATATTCCGTCTCGAACCAGTTGCGGGTCTCGGTGGAATAACGGAGATAGCCGCCCGTCTCGCCATGGATCCAGTCGGACATGTCGATCCAGCGGGTGATCTCGTCCGGGCGCTTGCGGTACCAGGGAAGATACTCGGACAAATGGCCGTTGCTTTCGGTCGAATAAACGCCGAAGCGCTTCAACACGTCTATGCGCAGTTTCTCCTGCCTGGAATAGACCGGATGCGCCTCGAAGGCGGCGACCAGCTCGTCCTTGCCGATTTCGCGACCGTTCAGGCGCAACTCGATGAACCAGGTCTGGTGGTTTATGCCGGAACAGACATAGTCGAGCTCCCGAGGCGACTTCGCGCCCAGCACCTCGGCGATCTGCTCGGCGCCGTGCTGGACGCCGTGGCACAGCCCGACCGTGTCGACCTTGCCGTACTCGATCGCCGCCCAGGTGTTCATCGCCATCGGGTTGGCATAGTTGAGGAATTTCGCATCGGTCTCGGCGACCTCGCGTATATCCTTGCAGAAATCGAGGATCACCGGGATGTTGCGCTGGCCATAGAGGATGCCGCCGGCGCAGATCGTGTCGCCGACGCATTGGTCGATGCCGTATTTCAAGGGGATCCTGATATCGTCGGCATAGGCTTCGAGGCCACCGACCCGCACACAGCTGATGACATAACGAGCGCCCTCGAGCGCCTTGCGGCGGTCTGTCGTCGCCGTCACCTTGGTCGGCAATTTGTTGGCCTCGACGATCCGGTCGAGGATCGCCTTGATCATCTGGAGATTGTGCTCGCTGACATCGGTCAGCGCGAATTCGATACCCTTGAATTCCGGCACGCACAGTATGTCGGTGAACAGTTTCTTGGTGAAGCCGACGCTGCCGGCGCCGATAATAGCGATTTTGAAACTCATCACCTTCACCTCGATCCGATCGGATGCTAGGCAAGGAGCAGCAAGGGAGGATATGGCCACACGCCAAGGCGCGCGTGCCAATCGAGCCGAATTCCGGCTTTTCTCCTCCCGCCCGCTCCTCGACCGCGGGTTCTTCACGTTCTTCGGGGATGGATTATGCGCTTATTCGCGAGCGCGGCCAGAGAAGGATTATGCTTTCAAGGGTAATTTTGTGCTGCGGGATCTGATCGCCAACGGACAGTCGATGCGCACGATCTCGCTGCCGCGCGGTCGCCAGCGCCTGCATGCCATGCCGACGAGCACCGGCTACGAAGTGCGCGAAGGCGAAATCTATGATTGGGACGGGCGCAAGCGCGGCCAGACGCCATTCACCGTGCTCCAGCACACGATCAACGGAAGCGGCCGGCTTCGCTATGAGAACCGCGACTATCGCCTGCAGCAGAACGACACGCTGCTGGTGCTGGTGCCGCACAACCACCGCTACTGGCTGGCCAAGGACGAGCGCTGGGAATATTTCTGGATCTCGATGAATGGCGAGGAGGCGCTGCGCATCCACAAATCGATCCTCGACGTCTCGGGTCCGGTGTTCCGGCTGCAGCCGGAGACGATCGATCATCTCGCCGATTGCAGCCTGCGTCTCATCAACGGGGCCGCTGCGCCGGGGGCGGCTTCAGCGATCGCCTATGAGGCGGCGATGGCGCTCTACGACGATGTCTTCGGCTCGCACGCCTTTGCGGAGAAGCAGAGCGCCATGCAGCCGGTCATCGACCACATCAACGCCAATCTCGACAGGCCGCTGCCGGTAGCGGACCTCGTCCAGATCAGCGGCCTCAGCCGGGCGCACTTCTCGCGCTGCTTCGCCGAGAGCGAAGGCATCCCGCCCGCGGAGTTCGTACTGCAGCAGCGGCTGCAACGCGCCGCCAAGCTTTTGACCAAGGCTGACTTCCTGCCCGTGAAGGAAGTCGCCATCCTGTGCGGCTTCGAGGACGCGAACTATTTCTCGAAGGTCTTCCGCCGCTGTTACGGCATTAGCCCGGGCCAGTTCCGCACCACCGGCATGTATGCCAGCATGAGGGTTCCGGCCAGGCGCGACATCAGGGTGTCCGACGACGAGACCTGACCCCGTCGCCGTCCAGCGCAGCCTTGCATGACATGCACTACGCCGCTTGCCGGCTGCCGCCGTCCAGCCATTGGAGATCGGCAGGTGAAAGCGCGATGTCGAGGGCGCGCAAGCTGTCGTCCAGTTCGCCCAGCGTGCGCGGGCCGATCAACGGCACCGATGGGAAAGGCTGGTTGAGCACATAGGCGAGCGCAATATGGATCGGGCTCTTGCCCAGCCGCGCGGCAAGTTCGATCGCCCGGTCGCGGCGGCCGAAATTGCGCTCCGAGTACCAGACCCGCACCAGTTCTTCATTGTCGCGCCGGTCGCGCCCGGCGCGTTCGGTGAAGAAGCCGCGCCCTTGGCTCGACCAGGCGAAATTCGGCATCTGCCGGGCGGTCAGCCAGGCCTTCCAGTCATCGGTGGAGGAGGTCACGCAACCGGCCCAGATCGGCTCCAGCATTTCAGCCAGCGAGAAGTTGTTGGAGAGCGCGCCGGGCTTTTGCTTGCCGGTGCGCTCGGCATAGGCGATCGCCTCGTCCATGCGCTGCATCGTCCAGTTCGAGCCGCCGAACGGGCCACGGATGCGGCCTGCCTTGACCTCGCGGTCCATCGCATCGACGAATTCTCCGACGGGCACGTCCGGATTGTCGCGATGCATGAAATAGATATCGACATGGTCGGTCTGCAGACGGTCGAGCGACTGGACGAGCTGCTTGCCGATCATGTCGGGATAGCAAAGCGGCGAATGTGCCCCCTTGGCGATGACCACCGACTGCTCACGCACGCCACGGTTCTTCAGCCATTGCCCAAGCAGCGTCTCGGTGTAGCCGCCGCCATAGACATAGCCGGTGTCGAACAGATTGCCGCCAGCCTCGAAGAAGGCATCGAGCAGGATCGAACCCGAGGAGAAAGTGCGGAAATCCTCGAAACCGAGCGCCACGATCGAGGCCGGCTTCGACAGGCCCGGAATGGCGCGTTTGGCGATCGCCGTGCCGCCGGATCGCAAGGGCCGGTCGGCGATGGTGTTGGTGCGTCGCGAGGCCTTTTCGATCTCGTACTCCAACCCCACAGCCGCGCGCCATCTGTCGAGCACGCGCAAGGTGCCGAGGCTGTCGGCCCAGGCCATGCCTGGCCAGGCGAACTCCTGCCGGCCGGCAAGGATGGCCTCCCCGGCGGCGTCGACTTCGAAGGAATAGACGTGACGCTTTTCGTTCACGCTGATGGTTTCGCGCACGCCGTCCGCGCCGATCACATTGATCCGGCCGAGGCCGACATCGCGGTCGCCGCCGGCGAACCAGAAATCCGGCACTTCGATGCGGCCCCTGGTGCCGAAGATGCGCAGCACATTGTCCTGGTTGAGCGAGATGCTGCAGGAGACCTCGGCGAGGATGCCACCTGGAAAGTGCAGCAGCGCGGACGCCCATTCGTCGACGCCGGACTGGCCAAGATGGGCAACGCCGGTCACCTTGTCCGGCTCGAGGAACGGCTTGCCGGCCGCGGCGCCGGCAATCAGCCGCGCCATCGAGACGGGATAGCCGCCGACGTCCAGGATGCCGCCGCCGGCCGAATCATTGGCATAAAGCCGGTGCTGCGGCATGAAATCAGGCATGGCAAAACCGAAGCTCGACTTGATCATCCTGATCTCGCCGATGACGCTGGATTTGATCAGTTCCACCAGCTTCAGCGTCTGCGGGTGCAGCCGGTACATGAAGGCCTCGCCGAGAAAGGTGCCGGCCTTGCGCGCCGCATGCATCATGGCGTCGGCCTCGAAGGCGGTCAGCGCCAGCGGCTTTTCGCACAGCACATGCTTTCCCGCGTCCGCCGCCCGGATCGCCCATTGCGCGTGGCCCGGGTGCGGGACCGAAATGTAGATCGCGTCGATTTCCGCGTCAGTGAGCAATGCTTCGTAGCCCTCGAGAATGCGCGCGCCGGGAAAGCTCTGCGCCAGGCCCGGCTTGCCCGGATCGCGCGCACCGATGGCGACCAGCTTTCCGTTGCGGGAGGCGGCGACGCCGCCGGCGAAGGCCTTGGCGATGCTGCCCGGGCCGAGAATGCCCCAGCGGATGGGCGTGGTTGCAGTCATTGTCATTCTCCTTGCGGGATGGGAAAGGGCAGCCGATCAGCGCAGCCGCAGCCCTTTTTCGTCGAACAGGTAGGATTTGCGGATGGATACGATGATCTCTGATGTCTCGGGGACCTTGGCCGCGTCGCGCTGGATCACCACGTCCTCGTCATTGGCCGTTCTGGCGTAGAGAAAGCTCGTGCCGCCCAGGTGCTCGACCACATCGATGGTGACGGCAAGATCGGCGTCGCCTTCTCCGGCGCTGCCAAAATGTTCGGGCCGCACGCCAACGATGACCTTGCTGCCGATTGCGGGCGCGGCGCCCGTCAGCGGCTGCGTGATGCGGGTCTTCTCCTGGCCAGCGAGTTCCACCACGACGCCGCGCGCATCGCAGCCGACCACGCGGCCCTTGATGAAATTCATCTTCGGCGAGCCGACGAAACCGGCCACGAACTGATTGTCGGGATTGTCATAAAGATCGAGCGGGCGGCCGATCTGCTCGACATGGCCGCCGCGCAGCACGACGATCCGGTCGGCGAGCGTCATCGCCTCGGTCTGGTCGTGCGTGACATAGACCATGGTGGTGCCGAGCTCCTTGTGCAGGCGCGAGATCTCGACCCGCATCTGGACGCGCAGTTCGGCGTCGAGGTTGGACAGCGGCTCGTCGAACAGGAACACCTGCGGCTCGCGCACGATGGCGCGGCCGATGGCAACGCGCTGACGCTGGCCGCCGGAGAGTTTCTTCGGACGGCGCTCCATCAATTCGCTGATGCGCAGGATCTCGGCCGCCCGTTTCACCCTGCGGTCGGTGTCGGCCTTCGGATTGCCGGTCATACGCAGGCCGAAGGAGAGATTCTGCTCCACGTTCATATGCGGATAGAGCGCGTAGGACTGGAACACCATGGCGATGCCGCGGTCGGCCGGCTCGACATCGTTGACCACCTTGCCGCCGATGGCGATCTCGCCATCGCTGATATCCTCCAGCCCGGCGATCATCCTGAGCAGCGTGGACTTGCCGCAGCCAGACGGGCCGACGAAGACGACGAACTCGCCATCCCTGATGTCGATGTTGGCGCCATGGACGACCTCGAAAACGCCGAAGCGCTTGACGACATTCGTGAGCGTGACGGTTGCCATGCCTACCCTTACTTGACCGCGCCGGCGGCGATGCCGGCAATGAAATGGCGTTGCAGCAGCACGAACACGATCAGCATCGGCACCGTCAGCACTACCGCGCCCGCCATGATGCCGCCCCACGACACTTTGGTGAGGCCGATCAGCGTGCCGAGCGCCACCGGTGCGGTCATCGCGCCGGGCTGGCTGTTGATCAAAAGCGGCCAGAGATAATTGTTCCAGGACGCCAGGAACAGGATGATGCAAAGGGCGGCCAGCATCGGCCGCGCCAGCGGCAGCGCGATGAAGACGAAGATGCGCCACTCCTTCACGCCTTCGACGCGGGCGGCATCGAACAGGTCATCGGGCATCATGGAAAAGCTCTGGCGCATGAACAGCACGCCCAGCGAATTGAACAGCGGCGGCACGATCAACGCCACCCAGGTATTGGCGAGCTTGAAATCGCGCGCCACCATGATGAATTGCGGGATCAGCACCACCGCATAGGGAAGCGTGATGGTGCCCAGGATGATGGCGACGACCAAGCCCTTGCCGACGAACCGGTAACGCGCCAGCGCCCAGCCGGCCATCGACGTCAGCAGCACCGACAGAACAGTGTAGGTGACCGCCACCGAGACGGAGATGAAAATCGCGCCGACAAAGTCGGTGTCGCGCTGCAGGTTGTTGAAATTGTCCACGAAATTGCCGTGCGGCAGCAACTCGATGCCGGGGCTGAAGATGCCGTTGTCCGGCATGGTCGAGAACACGACCATCATCCATAGCGGAAACAGCCAGATCAGCGCCAGTGGCGTGAGGAAAAGATGCAGCAAGAGGCTGCGCTTCAGCCTGGCCGAGGCGAGCGAGCTCATTTCGGTTCCCTCGTCAGCCACAGTTGCACCAGCGTGATGGCGATCGCCAGCCCCGCCATGGTGTAGGCGACGGCCGAGGCATAGCCGAAATTGAGCGACCGGAAGCCCTGGCGATAGAGCAGCAGGCCGAGCGTCTCGGTGCCGCCGCCCGGTCCGCCGCGTTCGGTGATCAGGAACGGCTCGGTGAACAGCTGCATGGTGCCGATGATCGACAGCACGGTGCAGAACACGATGACCGGCTTCAACAGCGGCAAGGTGATGAAGAAGAACTGCTTGAGCTTGCTGACCCGGTCGAGCGTCGCCGCCTCGCAGACGTCCTCGGGGATGGACTGCATGCCGGCCAGAAGGATGATGGCGTTGTAGCCGGCCCAGCGCCAGGTGACCGCGATCATGATCAGCGCCATGGCCGGCGTGACATTGGAGAACCAGTCGATCTTGGGCAGCCCGACGCTGTTCAGGAGCTTGTTGATGATGCCGAAATCGAGGTTGAACATCAGCCGGAACACCGCGGAGTAGGCGACCTCGCCGACCACCACGGGAGCGAAGAAGGCGAAGCGGTAAAGTCCCCTCGCCTTCAGGAGCGGCGAATTCAAAAGCACGGCCATCACCATGGCCAGCGCGATCATCACCGGCACCTGGATGACGAGGATGAGCAGCGTGTTCTTCAAGGCATTGAAGAAGGCCGGATCGCCGATCAGCCGGCCCCAGTTGAAGCCGGGCGCAAAGCGCCAGGGCACGGTGCGCGTCGCCTGGAACGAGATCAGGAACGAAGAGATGATCGGCCATACCCAGAAGACGGAGAAGATCAGCAAATAGGGCGCGAGGAAACGATAGGCCGTGGCGTTGCGGTTGCGCATCGTGCTCCTCCTCCTCTCGTCGGCGTTTCAAGCTGTGGTCCCGCGCGCAGCGGCAACCGGTTAGTCGGGACATGCGACATTTCACACGTCCCGCGAGGAAGCCCCGCGGGCCGAGGTCGGGTCCGGGCGGCGCATGCCCGCCCGGACCCCGTCTGGGAGGTTATGACTTGACCGGCAGTCCGGTCGCCGCCGCGATCTGGCCGGCGGCATCGTCGAGTGC
This sequence comes from Mesorhizobium sp. B2-6-1, assembly GCF_006440475.1. Taxonomy (NCBI): domain Bacteria; kingdom Pseudomonadati; phylum Pseudomonadota; class Alphaproteobacteria; order Hyphomicrobiales; family Phyllobacteriaceae; genus Mesorhizobium; species Mesorhizobium sp. B2-6-1. The sequence continues at coordinate 42,078 of NZ_VFUH01000020.1, read as the reverse complement.
CGCCTTGGCATCGGGATAGCCGCCGGCGAGATATTTGGTCTGCACCGCGCGCATGATGATTTCGGCATCGCTCTGGAACTGCGTGCCGCGGCTGGGGACGATCTTGGGCAGAGTGGCGAGGATGTCCTTCCACACCGCCTGGCCGCCCCAATAGGGCAGGCCTTCAGAGACGTAGGGGTCGTTCAGCGCCGACACCAGCGAGGGAACGAGGCCGAACTCCTTCAGCATGGTGATCTGGCCCTCATTGGTTTCGAGCGTGTATTTCAGGTACTCGTAAGCCGCTTCCTTGTTCTTCGACCCGGAAGTGATGGCCAGCGACGACCCGCCGAGATTGGCGGCGCGTGGCCCGTCGGCGGTAAGGCTCGGCATCAGGTAGACGCCCCATTTGCCGTTTTCGCCGGCCGATTCGGTGCGGATGGTGCCTTCATACCAACCGCCATAGACCTGGGTGGCGACGGTGCCGGCGGTGTTGTTGGTGATCTTTGTGCCCCAATCGGCCGACGAGATGACGCCGGCGTCCTTCATCTCCTTGATCTTGGCCAGCGTATCGATGCATTTCGGCTGGTTCACCGTGATCGACTGGCCATCCTCGGAGAAATAGCCGCAGCCCTGTTCATTGGAGATCATGCGGAAGAATTCGGTGTCGCCGTTGAAGTCGGCGTTGGTCATGGTGACGCCGGGATTGGCGGCCTGGATCTTCTTGCCGGCGGCAATGAAATCGTCCCAGGTCTTGATCGACGCCGGATCGACGCCGGCCTTTTCGTAGAAGTCGCGGCGGTAGAAGGCGGCGACCGGGCCGGAATCCCACGGCATCGCATAGGCCTTGTCGCCGACCTCGAGCTCGGTGCGCTTGAAATCGGGGAATTTCGCCTGGTCCTCGGCGCTGTAGCCCAGCGTGTGCAGGTCGACAAAGCAATCGGGAAATTGGCTCCAGTAATTCTCGGCCTCGCCGTTCTCGATGGTAACGACATCAGGCAGGCCGACGCCACCGGCGGCGCATCCGGCGATCGATTTGTCATAGGTCGGCTGGTTGCCGAGATCCTGGACGGTGACCTTGATGTCAGGATGCAGCTTGTTGAACCCGGCAATCGTCGCCTTCAGCGACGAGGCGGCGATGTTCCAGCTCCAGATGGTGATTTCGCCCGATTGCGCGAAGGCCGGGGCTGAGCCCAAGGCAAGCGCGAGCGCGGCGCAGGACAGTGTGATGCGCATTGAAATCCTCCCATTTCATTTGCTCTCTCTGCGAGCCGGGCTAGACTATGCGGCGCGGAAGGCTTGTCCCCGACAAAGGGAATACGAAATTGGCGGAAAGTAAGATGCCGGACCGGCCGTTTTACCAGCCTGGCGCCAGCAGCGTGGAAGGAATGCCGCTGCTGTTGCAGATGTTCCACACCGCACCCCTGGTGATGCTCAAACCGCACTGGCATGCGCAGGTCGAGGTAAACTTCATCGTGCGCGGCAGCGTGCATTACCGCATGAACGACCACGAAATCTCGCTTTCGGCCGGTGAGATGTGCCTGTTCTGGGGCGGACTGCCGCACCAGATGGACGATTTGAGCGACGACGCCATCTATGCCGGCGCGCATCTGCCGCTGGTGCATTTCTTCCGGCTGCATCTGCCGGCTGACATACGTCACCGGCTGATGACGGGTGCCACGCTGGTGACCAGCGCCACCGATCAGTCCGACAACGATAATTTCGACCGCTGGAACCGCTACGCCCGCTCCGGCGACCCGGCCAGGGCGGAGCACGCCGTCAACGAACTGTTGCTGCGGCTGGAGCGGGTACGGTTCGAGCCCTACAGGCTGGTGCCGGAAAATGCGGCCGGACAGGAAGCGGGCAGCCCGTTCGACCAGCAGTCGTCGCGCAATGTCGGGCGCATGTGCGATTTCATCGCCGAGAATTTCCTCTACGACATCGATTGCATGAACATAGCGGCGGCCGCCGACCTCCATCCCAAATACGCCATGAGCATCTTCAAGAAATCGACCGGCATGACACTCAACGAGTATGTCAACCTGTTGCGGCTGAGCTATGCGCAGGCGCTGCTCATGCACCAGGACGCCAATGTGCTCAGGGTCGCGATGGATTCGGGCTTCGGTTCGCTCAGCGCCTTCAACAAGTCGTTCCGGAAGCTCGCCGGCATGACACCTACGGATTTTCGCAAGGGATTGGCGGGCGCCAGATAGCGGCGGCGTGGCGCGGAAACCAGCGCATCGGGCGGCACTTCTTTTCCTGCCGGAAATCCACATCTGGGCGCTGGACAGGCCGGATTCCCATGCTATAACCCACGCGCTTTCAAGGGACGCCCACGGCGCTTCCATGAAATCCGGAGCGCGAGTTTTCGTTAGCCGGAACAGGCCCAGATAGCTCAGTTGGTAGAGCAGCGGACTGAAAATCCGCGTGTCGGTGGTTCGAATCCGCCTCTGGGCACCATCCTTATACCTTTGATATTCAAGTCTTTTTAGGATCGCGTCATAGCGGCGAATTCCAGAGTTTGACGCTTTTCTCAGACCGGTTTGACAATTTCCGTTCGCCGCCCTTCGCCTCGGCGTCGAAATTCTTAACCGCCGCCAAGCCGCCGGGCGGAACTTGGCCATGTCTATCACCGAGCCGATCTGGCGATGCCTGCAGCGCCATTTGAATGGCGGCTTCCGATCCTGCCAAATGGCAAGGCCTTCGGCGATCGCCCCACCTTTTCGATGAGTTCGTTAAATTTGGCTTCGAGCCGGAGGAGCTTGGCGTCGGGATTCCTCGCCTTAGCGCCTATCATCTTGCCTTCCCTGCGGGGCGCTTGACATCCGAGGCCGCGGCAGCGACGCCCACGATGGACGATTTCAGGCTTGACTAGCAAGACAGTGTTCCTCCAACCCCGTCCGCGACGGAAGCCTACAGGGGCCTTGCGTCACTGACTCCATTTTCATCTTTTTGACGAAAACTGCTCGTTTTCAACTTTTATTGACGAAGACTGACGTCATTCGATTAACGCCGGCGGTCAAAAATCAGTCAAAATAATTCTAACGAAGCCAAAACGGTGGGAAATCGCCCACCAAAAATGACAAACGATTGGGCTCGCTGGATGGATTCGTGATATTTGCGGGACATCGCTCGCGTGATTCAGGCGAGCGTTTGCGGCACGGTGCGGAGATACAAACGTGGCAAGGAATGTCCGAAAATCAGCGGTGGAGGACATGGCGCCCTCGGCGTCCGCCGGGTCATGGGAAGACGATGGCGGGCGCGGACGGGTCGACTTGATTCCGGCCAAGCGTCATGCCTTCATCCTCGAATGCCTTAAACGGCAAGGAGCCGTAGGCGTTCAGGAGCTCATCGATCTCATCGGCGCATCGCCTTCGACGATCCGGCGCGATCTCGAGACGCTTGAACGGCAGGGAGCACTGGAGCGAACGCATGGCGGGGCGATGCTTCAGCGCACGGAACTCGCCACCTTCGAGCCGGATCTCGCCACCGCGGCGCATTTCGCCAGGGCAGAGAAAGAGGCCATCGGTGCCGCCATGATGTCGGAACTCCGCGCCGGCCAAAGCGTCATTTTCGACGCAAGCACGACCGTGCTGGAAGTCGCCCGCGCCATCGCCGCGGCGCCTATCCCGCTTACCGCCGTTACCAACAGTCTTGCGATCGCGCAGATACTTGCAACCGTGCCGGAAGTACGCCTCGTCATGCTTGGAGGCACCTGCAAGCCGGGCTCACTGACCCTGGTCGGCCAGCCCGGCGAGAATTTCCTGCGAACCATCCACGCCGATGTGGCCATTCTTGGGACCCATGCCATCACCGGAGACATGCTCACGGAGACCTCGCTAGAGGTTGCGGCGATGAAGCAGGCGATGATCGCGGCGGCGCGCCGTGTCGTCGTGCTTGCGGACAATTCGAAGTTCACTGCCCCCAATTTCTGCACCATCTGCCGTCTGGCCGATATCCACCAGATCATTACCGACGAGGGCATCGATCAAGCTCACCTCACCAATCTTCGGACGCTCGATGTGAACGTCCGCGTCGTGCGCGTCAGCCGTCCAGGTTCTTCAGTTGAGCGCTCTTGAGGGCGTGGATATCCGGGTCGTAGCCGATGACCTGACCGGCGCCCTGGACAGCGCGGTTTCCTTCGCATCGCCCGGCCACGGCATTGGGGTGAGCTGGCGACTGGACGGTCCGTTTTCGGAGCGCATGGCTGTCGATGTCGCCACACGAGAGGGCGCCGAGGCCACGGCCGTCGCCAGGCACCAGGCGCTCGCGCCATGGCTCGCCGCCGGACAGCTGAGTTTCAAGAAGATCGACAGCCTTTTGCGCGGTCACGTCATCGCCGAAATAGAAGCCTGCATCGTCGAGGGGACGTACCAGCGCGTTGTGCTGGCGCCTGCTTTCCCATTTCAAGGGCGTGTTACGCGCGCCGGGCGCCAATGGCGGCTCGATCGGCCTGAAATGGTTGGTCCCGACCTCCTCGCCGACCTCGGCCAGCGCTTTTCGGTCGGGCGTTCAACACCGAGGGCACGACCGGTCCATTTCATCACCCTCTACGATGCCGAAACGGACACGGACCTGGACAAGATCGTCGCAACGGCCGGAATGTCGGAGGCACGGACCTTGTGGGTCGGTACAGGCGGCCTGGCGGCGGCACTCGCTCGGCACATGAAAGCCCCGCAGAAGCCTGCTCTTGCGTTGTCCGGGCCGTTCCTTGGCCTTGTCGGCACAAATCACGAGATCACTGCGGGACAGGTGGCCGTCTTTGCCGCCCGGCATGCGGATGCGCATATCGTTATCGAACGCGACATCGACAAAGCGAGAAAGCGCTTGGCGGAGCGGATGATGCAAGGCGCGCCTTCGATTGTCAGCGTCGCTGCATCGGGTGATCGCCACGCGGTGGCGGATCATATCGGCAAGGTGTTTGCCTCGCTTCTCGAAGATTTGCCGAAGCCCGGCACGTTGCTCGTCACTGGCGGCGAAACATTGCGGTCGGTGTGCGACAGCCTAGGCGCCGTCGAACTCACGGTCGAAAGCGAGATCGAGCCGGGGCTGCCGGTTTCCGTCATCAAAGGCGGCGTTTTCGAGGGGCTGGCCACGATTTCGAAATCGGGCGCGTTCGGCGACAGCGCCCTGCTCTGCAGGCTTGCCGCTCTCGCGCGTTCCTGATCAGGACGATCGCCGGCGAAGACGCGGGACATCCGCCTGCCGGTCAAATAGCGTCAAAAAGCACTGCGAAGCCGAGTGTGGTCGAGATTTCAGCCGCAGAGGGAGAGACGCAAGCCCGATTCAGCCTGTGAGATTTGATTGTAAATGATCGCGAAAGAAAACTATTGCGCATATCTGGCCCGAAGGATTAGAAGATGATCACAATTGACCGATATGGGGTGTTTATGTCTGGTCCAAGGCTCGGCATCACTATGGGTGATCCCGCGGGCATCGGCCCCGAGATCATCGCGAAGGCATGCGCACGGCTGAAACCGCGCCTGGCCGACGGGTCACTGTCGCTTCTCATCATCGGCAGCGCCACCGCGATGCGCGCGATGGAGTCCATTTCAGGACGTATCGAGCGGGAAGAACCGTCGGCTTCGGCCGCCAGACCTTTTCCGCCCGTGGCCATTCTTGAGGCCGGACCAGAGCGGACACCCGTAGAGACAGGCGTCATGTCGGCCGAAGGCGGGCGCCTTGCCTACCTGGCCATCGAAAAGGCTGTTCGCCTGGCCCAGGCCGGCTCGATTGCGGGTATCGTTACGGCCCCCCTCAACAAGGAAGCGCTCAACCTGGCCGGCTATCACTATGCCGGCCATACCGACATGCTGGCAGAACTGACGGGCGCCCGCGATTCCGTGATGATGCTTGCCCATGGCGACTTTCGCGTCAGCCATGTCTCGACCCATGTGGCGCTGGCTCAAGTTCCCTCGAAACTGACCGGACCTCGTTTGCGCCGGGTTATCAAGTTGACTGTCGAGGCATTGCAGGGCCTCGGCATTGCGCATCCGCGCATTGCGATTGCCGCGCTCAACCCGCACGCTGGCGAAGGCGGCATTTTCGGTCGTGAGGACATCGACATCACGACCCCGGTCGTCGCCTCTTACACATCGCCCGATTTCACCGTGGTTGGACCTGTTCCGGGCGACACGGTCTTCGTCAAGCTACGTGCGCGTCAGTATGATGCGGTGGTCGCGATGTATCACGATCAGGGCCATGTTCCGGTGAAGCTGCTCGGCTTCAATGTCGATCCCGCGACCGGTGAATGGAAAGCGCTCTCCGGTGTCAATGTGACGCTCGGCCTTCCGATCATTCGTACCTCCGTCGACCACGGCACGGCCTTCGACATCGCCGGCAAGGGCATCGCCAACGAGGACAGCCTGGTCGAGGCGATCGAGTTCGCCGTCCAGATGGCCGCGGCAAAATCCAAACCTTAGGCGCCGGCACGCCTGCAACGCACGAAGAAGCGGATCGAACCATGGCTGTAGAGACGTCCCATCTCATGCTGATCGACGGCAGATTTGTCACCGGCGAAGCCGGCACGCGCCCGGTGATCAACCCGGCCAACGGCAAGGCTTTTGTCGACGTGCCCGAGGCAAGTCCGGATCAGGCTCGCCAGGCGATAGAGGCAGCCCGTAAGGCGCAGAAAGCCTGGGGGCTCAAATCACCCCTCGCCCGTGCGGCGATCATGAAGCGGATCGCGGTCTTGATCCGGCAGAACGCCCGACATCTGGCCGAGGTGGTCGTCAGGGAACAAGGCAAGCCGATCAATGAGGCCATGGGTGAAGTCGGCGGTGCGGCCGAGTTCTTCGACTACTACGCCGAGTTTGCCCGCCGCATTCAAGGTGAGATCCTGCCATCCGACTATGCGGGAGAGCAGGTCTGGATCCAGCGCGTACCCGTAGGCGTCGTCGCCGCCATCATTCCCTGGAATTATCCGAGCGCCCTGGTCAGCCGAAAGGTGGCGCCCGCCATGATCGCCGGCGACACCATCGTCCTCAAACCGCATGAAGACACGCCGCTTTCGGCGCTCGAAATGGCTCGCATCTTTGTGGAAGCGGGCGTGCCGGACGGCGTGGTCAACATCATAACAGGACGAGGCGAAACCATAGGCGAGGTGCTGTGCACGGAACCCGGCGTCGACCTCATCACCATGACCGGAAGCGTGCCGACCGGCAAGCGCATCATGGCGAATGCCTCGCGCAACCTGACGCCCGTTTCGCTGGAGCTTGGCGGCAAGGCCCCCTTCATCGTCCTGGCCGATGCCGATCTCGAGCTGGCGGTGCGGTCGGCGGCCACTTCGCGCTACATGAATTGCGGGCAGGTCTGCATATGCAACGAACGCACGCTCGTTCACCGTTCGATTTACGATCAGTTCGTCACGCGCTTCGTGGAGTTCTCGAAGTCGCTGGTCGTCGGTGATCCGATGCAGGCGAATACCGATATCGGTCCCAAAGTCAGTCGTGAGGAATTGGAAAAGGTCGAGGTGGTCCTGGCGGAAGCCGTCGCGGGCGGCGCGAAGCTGGCTCTGGCCGGCGGACGCCCGGCCAAGGCGCCGATCGACGGCGGCTACTGGCTCAATCCGACCGTATTGACCGACGTGACGCCCGACATGCCGATCATGACGCGGGAAATCTTCGGCCCGGTCGTGCCGATCATGCCCTTCGACACCTTCGAGGAGGCAGTCAGCATCACCAATGCCAGTCGCTATGGCCTGTCGGCCTATCTTTTCACCAACGATCTGGGTCGCGTCATGAACGCCGTCAACGAGGTTTCGTTTGGCGAAATCTATGTGAACCGGATCGGGCCAGAAATGCTGCAGGGCTTCCATGTCGGCTTCCGCGAGAGCGGATTGGGCGGCGATGACGGCGTACACGGGCTCGAGAGCTACATGCGCAAGAAGACGGTCTACGTGAATTACTCGGGTGCCGCCACGGCGGCATTGATGCCTTACGGGCGCTGAACAGCGCCCAGACAGTACGACCAGCCAGGTCGCTACCCGGCCAAAATGGCCGTTTCATCTCATCGGGAGGAATAAAATGCACTATCGTGGATTCATGGCGGCGGCTTTGGCCGTGGCACTGTCAGGACTGGCCGCATCTTCGGCGATCGCCGACGACACCATTCCACCGGAAGCAAAGGCGCTGCTTGAGCCGCTGCCCCTATCGCCGAGAGGCCAACCCGTTCCGGGCTTCCCGGACGGTCCACCGGCGGTGTCGCCAGACGTGCTGAAATTCTCCGATGCCGACCTTGCAAAGCTGAAGGCCGGAAAGTTCACCGCCGGGCTGGTGATGCACACCATGGATGCCGGCTGGCCCCAATTGCAGGTGGCCGGGATCTCGAACACGCTCAAGGATTTTGGCATCGAGGTTGTCGGAACCACCGACGCCAAGTTCCAGCCCGGCCAGCAGATCAGTGATCTCGAGCAGATGATCGCACGCAAGCCGGATGTGATCTTCTCGATCCCGATCGATCCGAAGTCCGAATCCGAAGCCTACAAGAAGGCGGCGGCAGCCGGCATCAAGCTGGTTTTCATGGACAACGTTCCGGTCGATATGGCGCCGGGCAAGGACTATGTGTCCGTTGTCGCTTCCGACAATGAGAAGAACGCCTATTTCGCCGCGCAGGAACTTGTCGGGGCCATTGGCGGCAAGGGCGAGGTCGGCATCATCACGCTGGTCTATGACTACTACTACTCTGTCGCGGCCCGCAAGGTCGGCGCACTCAAGGCATTCGGCGAACACCCCGACATCAAGGTCGCGGACGTCGGTACCTTCACCGCGCCTGAGAAGGCCTACGAGGTCGCCACCGCCATGTTGACGGCGCATCCCGACATGAAGGGCATCTTCGTTGCCTGGGACACGCCCGCGCAGCAGGTCGTGGCCGCGGCCAAGACACTCGGCCGCGACATCGTCATCACCACGAATGACATTGCCGCAGACAGCGCGCTGAACGTTGCACGTGGCGAGTTTCTGGCCGTGGGTGCGCAACGCCCCTATGACCAGGGTGTCGCGGAGGCCAAGGCGGCCGCGCTTGCTCTGCTTGGACATGACGTCCCGCCGTACATTTCGGTACCGACGTTGCGCGTCAAGAAGCTCGACCTTCTCAGTGCCCTCAAGCAGGTCACCAAGGAAGATGCGCCGGCTTCGGTGGTGAAAATCTGCAACGGCGAGTGCTTCTAGAGCAGTTCACCGTTTCACGGAAACGGCGAACCGCTCTATCTCTTTGTTTTTGCGCAATTCCAGACGGAAAACCGTACACACTTTTCCTGGAATTGCTCTGGCTCCTTCTTTCGCCGGCGGGCCGCAGCAGTCCGCCGGCGCTCCCCGAGCGATCGAGAAATCGTCATGGCCGAAGCGAAAACTTCAACGTCCCAGCGCCCTATCGTAACGATGCAACGCATCGGCAAGTCGTTTGGCGCGAACCGCGTGCTGTCGGACATTTCGTTCGAGGTCAAGGCCGGCGAAACGCATGCACTGCTCGGCGAAAACGGTGCGGGCAAGTCGACGCTCATGAAGATCCTCATGGGCGCGTATCGGACGGACGAAGGCCGGATTCTGTTCGACGGCGAGGACGTCACCGCCCTGTCGCTTCGAGAGAGGATCGATCGCGGAATCGCAATGATCTTCCAGGAGCTGAGCGTCTTGCCGAACCGTTCGGTTGCCGAAAACCTGTTTATCCTTCGCGAGCCGCTCGCCTTCGGCCGACGTGTCGATGCCAGAAAAATGCTGCGCGAGGCCCGGGCTCTGATCGAGCGATTTGCCTTCTCGCTCGATGCTTCGGCACGTGTGGGCGACCTGGCGTTCGCTCAGCGCCAGATGGTCGAGATTCTCAAAGCGATCTCGCGGGGCGCCAAGCTGCTCGTAATGGACGAGCCGACTTCGTCCCTGACCATCCATGAGGAGGAAACGCTTTTTCGGACAATCGGTCAGCTCAAGCAGAACGGAATCGGTATCGTCTACATCAGCCATCGCATGGCCGATGTGCTGCAGCTTTCGGATCGCATCTCGATCATCAAGGATGGGCGACTGGTCGGCCCGCTCGATCCGGAGAAGACGTCCATCGAGGATATCGCGTCGTTGATGTCCCGGCCCAAGGTCGAAACAGCTTCCCCAGCCGCAGCCGCGCCAGCAAATCGTCAACCGGCGACGCCCGCCGGGATGCCGGCTCTTGAGGTCCGTGACCTTGCCACCTCGCGCAAACTGTCCGGCGTGTCGTTCTCGATCGACCCGGGCGAGATCGTCGGCCTTGCCGGGCTTGTCGGCAGTGGCCGCTCGACCCTGGGCAAGGCTTTGTTCGGCATCCTTCCGGATGTAACCGGCCACATCGCCGTCGGGAGCGACCTCGTCCAGCCGGGCAGTGTGAGCAGGGCCATCGCTGCCGGTATCGCGCTTGTTCCCGAAGACCGTCGGCTCGAAGGTCTTGTGGGTGGGCGCTCGATCGAGGAGAACCTCGCGCTCCCCCGCCTTTCCGAGTTCTCGCTGGCGGGTCCGTTCGGGCCGATGGCGAAGGCCCGGATAACGGCTCTGTTCAGACAATACCGGGACGATCTCAGTATCCTGTGCCGCGGTCCCTTACAGAAAGCCCAGGAGCTTTCGGGCGGCAATCAGCAGAAGATCGTCTTCGCCAAATGGCTGGCCATGACGCCGAAGCTGTTGATCCTCGACGAACCAACCTCCGGCGTCGACATCAATGCCAAGCGCGATATGCGCGACCTTGTGCGCCGCACGGCCGGCGAAGGCGTCGCCGTGCTGCTTATTTCTTCGGAACTCGAAGAACTTCTGGATTTGTCCGATCGCATTCTGGTCATGGCGCAAGGGCGGATTACGCGCAGCATCGATCGCGCGGACGACGAGACAAAACTTCGCGCGTTGCTGCAGGCCGAGGCGGCCAGACAAGCCAGTGCGCGCGCCCAGGGAGTTGCAGCATGAAACCGTCCCCTATGCCCTCGCACGCAAATGCGATAAATTTTTTCCGCGATCACATCACCTATGTGATCTTCCTGGCGATAACCCTCTACTTCGTCCTGTTTGCTCCACACTTCGCGTCTGTCTCGACCGCAAGCGCGGTTCTGCGAATCACAGCCATCGTTTCGGCAATGGCGATCGGCATGACATTCGTCATCATCTGCGGCGAAATCGACCTGTCGGTAGGATCGGTTGCGAGTTTTTCAGGGATGATCGGAGCGCTGCTGCTCGGCCAGGATGTTCCCACCTATGTGGCAGCTCTTCTGGTGCTGGCCGCCGGCGCAGCGATCGGGGCCACCTCGGGCATCCTTGTTACGAAAATACGCATTCCATCGTTTCTTGTGACCCTTGGCATGCTGTCGATCTTTTCCGGACTGGCGCTGACGATCACCGGCACCCGGCCGGTGTCTATCGTCGACGATGATTTCTCGAACCTGTTCTGGAACGGCAGTTTTCTGGGCGTGCAGGCGCCAATCTGGTGGACGATCGTCCTAACTGCCGTCGGCTATTATCTTCTGCACCAGATGCCCTTCGGCAGGCGTGTTTATGCGACCGGTGGAAATCCTGTAGCCGCCCGCTTTTCCGGGGTGAGGACGGACAGCGTCAAGATTTTCGCCTTTGTGCTGTCCGGCATGATGGCATCCCTTGCAGGGATGATGCTCGCGGCCCGCTCCACCGCCGGCAATCCCAGCCTGGGAGCGGGTCTCGAACTCGATGTCATCGCGGCCGTGATCATAGGCGGGACAAGTCTCTTCGGCGGCTATGGATCGATCGTCGGTTCTGTCGTCGGCGCAATCTTCATAGGGATACTCGGATTCGGTCTTCTCGTGCTCGGTCTTTCGACCAGCATCCAGGAGGTGATCAAGGGCGCTATCATCATCATTGCCGTCTCGTTGAACCGGCGTTGAAGCAGAACAGTTCCATGATCCGGCGAAACGCGCGCGTTCCACGCGTTGACTGATGAAATCGCGCCGTGCCCACCTGAGATTTCTCCACCGGCTTCACGGCCCGCTCGGCGCCTGCGCTAACCAGCTTCGTTGGCCAGGTGGTCCTTCATGAGGTCACCATAAGGTTCAACATCGAATGCGGTTGGAAAATTCTCGGGCTTATAGGCCGGGATCGCCGCCTTCCGATCCAGAACCGACTGATGGACCAGCGGCCGCCGTCCCTGTCGCTCGATCGTGCGCGGCTCGGCTTGCGGTAGGTAGAAGCCGAGGACCGATTTTCGCTTCCATTCACGCCATTTGACGGACTTTGGGATCCACTCGAGCGGCTTCCAGCCCACGGTCATTGAATCATGCACGATCCCCAACGGTTCGGGGCTGACGAACGTCATCGTCCCCTCGCCCTTCCCTTCCCCGAAGACAAGCCGCTCCAGCATGCGGGAATTGGTCTGCAATCCAGATGCTTTGGCCTGATCAATCATCCAGTCGAGCGGAAATTTGGATATGGCGCTTTCCTCTTCAGGATAGCCACCGCCGACATCCGAATGAGATCCGGCGAACCAGACTTGCCTGATGTCCTGCTCTTTTGCCGGCGCAATCTTGTCGAAAGGGTTTTCGACGAATGGCTGCGGCTCGATCCACCGGTTCAACCGGAACATGCGGCGATGCTCATCGATCGCAATTGCATGTCGAAAGACTTCGACGCTCGGGTTGGTCCTCGTATGCGGCAGTGTCAGGAGCTGTGGTAGAAGCCGGTCGCTTCGCGGCACGATGATCGACGCCACGGTGTCCCAAACACCAAGAAATCTGATGCGCGCGTCCCGGGCTCCTGAAACCTTGGAAAAGTGCCAGGCAACGCTAAGGTCGTGCTCATCGCTGGCTTGCTTGTAAGAGCTTACGGCATACTCAACGATGTTGAGTTGGTCCGGATGCAGCAGGCCGATCATGTGGATCAAGCCCGCAACGGCGCGGGCTGTATAGGCTCCGCGGCTGAAGCCAAAGAGGAAGATTACGTCCCCTTCGACGTAGTGCCTGCAGATGAAGGCGTAGGCGCCGGCGATTTCAGCGTCGAGACCATATCCAGTTGCGAGCTCGAACACGGATTTCGTGTTCTGACGCCATCGCGCCCAGGCATCGCTGGCACCGATTGTTCCTATACCGGCCTCGTAATAGACGCGTTGCTCCTCATTCTTCTTCAGGATGCGGAACAACTTCAAGACATTCGAGAGATTGCGCTCGATCTGGTTTCCCGTTCCATCGCAGCAGACAACGATGTTTTTGCCAGTCCGCTTCAACGCCACCGCCTCTGACGGTCCAGTTCAGACCAACCAACTTTGACCCAAGCTGTGGATCACATCAACAGGCGTCTGACGACGGATACCGATGAGAATGTAGCGGCGCGGTCGGCGTGGTTCCGGTGACGAAAGAAGAGGGGTTCAATCAAAGAAGCCCGTATCCTCTTCCCTGAGATACTTCCTGGCTGCTTCGGCGTCGATATCGAGGCCCAGTCCCGGCGCTTCCAGCAGGTCCACCATGCTGTCCTTCACGATCTGCGACGGCAGGCCGATCACGAGATCCTCCCACCAGGGGTCAGAGGCGCTCGGATATTCGAAGGCGATGTAGTTGGCGGGCAAGGTGGCGCAAACATTGATCAGCGCGCCGAGGCCCAGTAGGCCATTCGCGGTGCCGTGCGGCGCCATCAGGATCGAGTGCATGTAGGCATGCTCGGCGACCCATTTGAGTTCGGCAATACCGCCGATATCGGCAGGATCGGGGCCGATGACGCGCACGGCCTGCGTCTCGATCAGCTCCTTGAAATTGTGCCGCAAGTAGATCTGCTCGCCGGTATGGATCGGCGTCGAGGTGGAGGTTGTCAGCTCCCGATAGGCCTGCGGATTGACCCACGGCACATAGTCGCCGGTCAGCATGTCCTCGAGCCACATCAAATTGTACTTCTCCACCGCGCGAGCGAACTTGATCGCATCGGGCAGCATCCAGCCCGGGCCGCAGTCGAGCGCCAGGCTGACCTTGTCGCCCAGCACTTCCTTCATGGCGATCACGCAGTCGAGCATGTGGTTGAAACCGCGCTCGCTGATCACGCCCTGATCCATGGCACCGTGATAGCCGGCCTTCTTCTGCGTCACGCCATAATGGAAGTCCTCGATGCTGTCCTTCATGTTCGAGTGGAACGAGATTCCTTGCTTGACCATGAAGAAGTTCTGCGGCTGCTCCATCATCCATTTGACGTCGGCCGCATAATCCTCCGGCCGGTCGCCCGCGCGTTTCCGGCGGATCGAGCCGTTATAGACGCGCACCTTGTCGCGCACCTTGCCGCCGAGCAGTTTGTAGGCCGGCACGCCAGCGGCCTTGCCGGCAATGTCCCACAGCGCATGCTCGATCGCGGAGACGGCGGCGCCATAGGGCTTGAACGAACCTCGCTGGCGGATCTTCAGCATCACCCGCTCGACGTCGGTCGGATCCTCGCCGATCAGCGCCTCGCGGAAATGCAGCACAAAGGGCTTGAGATAGGTCTTTGTGAACTCGACCTCGCCAAGGCCATGGAGGCCCTCGTCAGTGACGACGCGAACGATGGGATGCCGCCCGATGACGGCGCAGCGCAGGTCGGTGATCTTCATGGCACAGTCCTATTTCACAGACGAGAAAGCTGTCGGTGTGAGCAGCTGGCTGGCGATATTGGCAACGATCTGCCCGTCACGCTCAGACTCGTCCCGGGCCCTGTGCCATGCCGGATCGGTGACGAAAGCCGCCCATTTCGCCTCACGCTCGGCCAGCGATTCCCAGGCGAGGAAATAGGTAAGGCGATTGCTGTTTTCGCCGATCGCCGTGGTGAAAAACCCGGCTTGGCGGATGCCATGCCTCTCCCAGATGGCCAGCGTCTGGTCGGAAAAGCGCTTGAGCAAAGCCGGCAGCCTGCCCGGCAGGCAGTCATAGATACGCAGTTCGTAGATCATGGTTTCGTCCGTTTCTTTCTTCGCCTCTCCCCTCGGAGAGGTCGACACGAATGGCCGGTCGTTGGCCCTGTGAGCTGGAGGAATGAGGGCTGGGGGTCTGGGCTAACTCCAGGTCCGGTCCCAGCTATATTCATTGTCCCAATGCTCGGTGGATTGCCAGATGCCGACCACACCCGGCTGCAGATGCTGCGAGATCACCTCGTCTACGACGTCGTCGATCCCCAGACCCGGCTTGTCCGGAACAGTGATGAACCCGTCCTGCACGAGCGGCTTGGGAAGGCCGGTGACGATATCGTCCCACCAGTCGACATCGGCGGAGTGATATTCGAGCGCCATGAAGTTCTCGGTCGCGGTGGCGACATGGGCCGCGGCCATCGCGGCGATTGGACTTTCGGCCATGTGGATGGCCATGGCGACGCCGTGATCCTGCGCCATGTCGCCGATCTTCTTGGTCTCCAGGATGCCCCCGCTGGTGAGCAGGTCCGGGTGGACAATGGAGAGGCCACCGCTCTTGAGCAGAGGCTCGAACCCCTCCTTGAGGTAAATGTCCTCGCCGGTGCAGATGGGCACCGTGGTGGCGTCCTGCAACTGCCGGTACTGCTCGGTGTATTGCCAGGGAATCACGTCCTCAAGCCAGGCCGGCACGTATTTTTCAATTCGCCTGGCGAGCCGAATGCCGTTCTGGAGTGAGATGTGGCCGACGTGGTCGATAGCGAGCGGGATCTCCATGCCGATGACCTCGCGAACTTCGGCAATGTACTGCTCGAGCAGGTCGAGGCCCTTGTCGGAAAAATGGAGGCCGGTAAACGGGTGGGCGACATTATGCAGGTCGTAGGCCGCGTTGCGGGCGCGCCGCTCATCAACGGTCTTGAGTGGGCCGCGGGCAGGATGAACGCGATAGCCTTCGAGTGAGCCGGCAGGAGACACGACCGCGCCGGGCACATCCGCGATCTGCATCAGCCCCAGATCCATCTTGAGGAAGGTGAAGCCGAGTTCCATGCGCTGCTTGAGGCGCTTGCCGGTCTCTGTGCCGCTCGGCACGGTTGCATCGGTATCGCAATAGAGGCGCACCTTCTCCCGAAACCGGCCGCCGAGCATCTGGTAGATCGGAACGCCATAGGCCTTGCCGGCGAGATCCCACAGCGCGATTTCGACCGCCGAGACGCCGCCGCCTTGCCGGCCGTGCCCGCCGAACTGCTTGATCCGGCGAAACAGGCGATCGATGTTGCAGGGATTCTCGCCAAGCAACCGGCTCTTCAGCATCAGCGCGTAGGTGGCGCTGGCCCCGTCGCGCACCTCGCCAAGCCCGACGATGCCCTGGTTGGTGTAGATCTTGAGCAGCGCCGTTGTGAACGGTGCGCCGACGATTTCAGCCACCCGCATGTCGGTGATGCGAAGATCGGACGGCTTGGAGTTCATGTTCACCCGATCAAGGGCTTCGTCGGCTCCACCGGTCTTGGGCATCACTTATCCTCGTTTTTGGTAGGCGGGCTTTTCGGCGGCATGCAGCCCCGACATGCGACATGCGTCAGCCCAGCTCAATCTCGTGGGCTTGCAGGTACTCGCGGTCCATCTCGATGCCGAGACCGGGCCTCGACGTCAGTTTGAGGCTGCCGTTCGAAACGTCGAGCGGTGTGTCGATGAGATGATCGTATTTACCCAGGTTCCACTCCGACGTCTCGAGCTTGTAGAAGTTAGGAACTGTCATCATCACCTGCGCGCCCGCCACCACGTTGATCGGCCCCGCGGCGTCATGCGGCGAGACCGGGACGTAGTAGGCTTCGCACAGGGCAGAGATCTTCTTGAGTTCGGTAATGCCGCCGGTCCAGGTGACGTCAGGCATAATGTAGTCAGCGAGCTTGTTTTCGAGCACCGGCACGAAGTCCCACTTGGTGTGGCCGCGCTCTCCCCACGAGATGGCGGCGCTGACCTTCTCACGCACCTGCTTGAGGGCATTGAGGCTCTCGGGCGGGCAAGGCTCCTCGAACCAGTCGATCTGGCCGGCTTCCTCGAGGCTTCGGCAGAGGCGAATGGCGGTTGGAACATCGAAACGGCCGTGCGCATCGATGAGAATGTCGACATCAGGGCCCGCCGTTTCGCGGATCAGAGCCGTGAGTTCGGCCGCTTCGCGCTCGTCCTTGCGAGTCATGCTGCCATCGAGGTAGCCGTCCCGCTGTTCGCGCGACACGCCATCGGCGCTACGTCCCTGATGCGGGAAAGGATCAAACTTGAGCGCGGTGTGTCCGGACTCGACGATGTCCCGAATTTCGCGGACCACCGCCTCCTTGCTGGTAAATTTGGACTGGTTGGGATGGGTGTAGAGCGCGATTTCATCGCGCACCGGCCCGCCCAGCAGCTCGTAGATCGGCTTGCCCAAAACTTTGCCCCGGATGTCCCAGAGAGCTATGTCGATGGCGCTCACGCATTCGACCGCGGCGCCGCGGCTGCCCATATAGGTGAAGCTGCGGAAAATCTTGTGCCAGAGGTGCTCGATCCGGGCCGGGTCCTCGCCGGTCACGGCGGCACCGATCTGCCGCAGGATCGTGCAGAGCGCGCGATTGGCGAGCCTGGTGGTGGTCGTGATCTCTCCCCAGCCGCTCACCCCCTCGTCGGTCGTCACTTCGACGAACAGGTACTCTCCCCAATAGGACGCATCGGACTTGATCAGCCACGGCCGAATGCTCGTAATTTTCATGTCAGCTACCTCTGTCTGATCGTCGGGCTAGCGATGTTCTGGAACGGGCATTCTATCCGGCCCGAGCGGCGTTGCGCGCACGCATATGTTCGAGGATGTGCCGGCCGGAGCCCTCGACATGGCGGGCAACGAGTTCGGCCGCCTTGTCGGCATCTCCCGCCTTTACGAACGCGATGAGTTCGCGGTGCTCGCGAATGATCGCGGCACGCCGGGCAAGCGTGAAATTGAAACGCCGGCTCACGGCTCGCAGCACTTCACGATGCTTCCACCAAAGCTCGGCGGCATGGCGGTTGTAATGCCGCTGGTACATCACGGTGTGGAAGGCGGTATCCAGCTCGCTGTGCCTGAACGTATCGGCGAAGTTGTTCTCTTCAATCAGGTCCTGGAGACGTTGGAGTTCGGCGATGTCCTCGCCGGTGGCCATATTCACAAACCATCGCGTCAGGGCCGGCTCGATCAGAACGCCGATCTCATAAATGTCGCGGACAAACTCTTGATCGATAGGCCGGACGCGCGCCCCGCGGTTGGGGAGAAAGGTGACAAAGCCTTCGCCGCGCAACAGCTGCAAGGCTTCGCGCACGGGGTTGGTCGAGGTGCCGTGGCGCCGGGCGAGATCAGTGACCACGAGCCGTTCGTTGGCGGCAAGCCGTCCCTCGATGATGTCTTCCCTGATCAGCTCATAAAGCGAGGCGCCCTCGCTGGACGCCCCTATGGGGTCAATCCCCACCGGTGGCTTGGCTTTGAAATCGTTTGGTTCGGCCAAGGCCGGCTCCCCTGGATTAATACACACCCTTTCCGATTAACACGCAAAGTTTCGATAAACAATGTACGATCTAACGCGTTGACAGGCAATTCATGATCTGAAAACGTACAAGGCTCCCGAACGGGTACACAGATACAAAGACGTCCTGCGATCAAACGAGCAAGACCGCTTTGCCTCGCCGCAAAGCGGCATGGGAGAACCAGGGAGGATACCTATGACGAGGATTATACTCGGCAGTGCGGTCCTGCGCGGCACTGTCGTCAGCGTTTTGGCGGCATCACTGATGTCCACATCGGCGCTGGGCGCACCGCCGGTCGACCTCAGCAAGTGGTCGCCGGAATATGTTCGCGCCATTGCGGGCACACAGGATTTCGACACGGCGGCCGATTGTGCCAAGGTCACCCCGCTGGACTACAAGGGGCGACTGACCTTCTGGTATCAGGGCGTGTTCGAGGGCGACCCCGACCTCCTGCGCCAATACTACAAGGAATTCTTCGAAACCTTCCGCAAGACCTATCCAAACATCCAGCTCGAGGAACAAGCCCTCACCTATAACGATCTTCTCGACAAGTTCCGCACCGCGCTCCTCGGCAATGCCGCGCCGATGGCGGTCCGCTTGCAAATCCTGGGTGGTACCGAATTCGCTTCAAAAGGCTATCTGCAGCCGCTGAAGCCCGAGGACGTGGGCTATTCGACCGAGGACTTCTGGCCCGGCGCCATGAAGGCCGTGACCTGGGACGGGGTGACCTACGGCATTCCAACCAACAACGAAACGATGGCGTTCATCTGGAACGCCGACATCTTCAAACGCGCCGGCCTCGATCCGGACAAGCCACCGGCAACCTGGGACGACGTCATCAAGTATTCCAAGCAGATCCACGACAAGCTCGGCATTGCCGGGTATGGCCTCGTGGCTCGCAAGAATGCCGGCAATACGCCGTATCGCTTCATGCCGCAGCTATGGGCCTATGGTGGCGGCGTCTTCGACGAAGCGGCGGCAAACCCGACCTATGAGCAGGTCGAGCTGGACAGCCCGCAGAGCAAGGCGGCGCTGCAGGCTTCCTACGACATGTATGTTCGCGACAAGTCGGTTCCGGTTTCGGCACTCACCAACCAGCAGGCCGATAACCAGCCCCTGTTCGTCGCCGGCCAACTCGGCATGATGATCTCGCACCCGTCCGACTACAATGTCATGCTCGACCTGCAGAAGAAGGCGACGGGCACCGACAAGGACAAGGCGCAGACCGTCATCGACAACATGCGCTACGGCCTGATCCCGGCCGGGCCCGACGGCAAGCGCGCGGTCGTGTTCGGCGGCTCGAACATCCACATCCTGAAGCCCGAATATGTCGAAGGCGGCAAGGTAGACGAGCCGGCGGCGAAGGCTATCATCTGCATGTGGACGAGCCCTGAATGGTCGCTGAAGATGGCCTATGCCGGATCGAATCCCGGCAACCTGAACGGCTTCAAGACCAAATGGATGAAGGAACGTCTGGACAACATCAAATTCCTCGATGTCACGACCTCGATGCTGCCATACGGCATCCCGTTCCCGGCGCTGCCGCAGGCCCCGGAGATCATGAACATCATCGTCCCGGACATGCTGCAGAATGCTCTGACCGGAGCGATGACCGTCGACCAGGCGGCGGACGACGCGGCCCAGAAGGTGAAAGACCTGATGGGCGGGCTCTAGCCTGCGCCTGACCCACGACCTGACCGGCTGCGCTGACAGCGCAGCCGGTTCGTTCCGAAGAAACAAGGGCATACCATCGTGACGATCGTGACCGGCAAGGCCGAGGCGCGCCGAAAATTGCAACCCGGCAGGTCCGGTGCGCTGCGGAATATCTGGGAGCATCGCGCCGACTACGCGTACGTGCTGCCCGCGATCGCCGTGATGCTCATCGTCATCGCCTATCCGATCTACTACACGATCGAGCTGTCGTTCTATAAAACGCCGCCCGGCCTGCAGCTCCGTGACAAGACCTTTATCGGCTTCGACAACTACACGGCCATCCTCACCAGCGAGGTGTTCTGGAAAGTCACCTGGAACACGCTGGTCTGGACATTCGGGTCCACCTTCATCTCCTTTGTCCTGGGGTTTGCCACTGCGCTGGCGCTCCACCGCGACTTTATCGGACGCGGTGTGCTGCGCGCTATCCTGATCATTCCCTGGGTCATCAGCGCGGTCGCCGCCTCCTATATCTGGAAGTGGATCTACCATTCGGATTTCGGCATCATCGGCGCAGTGCTGGTCGGCCTCGGATTGGCCGACCGACCGCCGAATTTCATCGACAATGTCAGCACGGTTCTCCCCTCCCTGATCGTCGTCAACATCTGGCGCGAGTTTCCGTTCGCTATGATCATGATGATGGCGGGCCTGCAGACAGTCCCCGAGCAATTGCTGCTCGCCGCGAAAGTTGACGGAGCCAATGCCTGGCAGCGCTTCTGGCACGTCACCTTCCCGCACCTTCGAAACGTCTCGGTGGTGACGATCCTGCTGCTGGCAGTGGCCAACTTCAATTCCTTCATCATCCCCTGGATCATGACCGGCGGCGGGCCGTCGAACGCGTCGCATATCTGGATCACCCATATTTACGAACTCGCCTTCGGCCGGCAGCGCTGGGGCGTGGCATCGGCCTATTCGGTGCTCCTGTTCATCATCCTGATGACGCTGGGCTACTTCTATGTCCGTGCGCTGAGCGGCAACGAGCGGAAGGAGGGCGGTGCATGAGCGCGATTGCCGAGACGGTCTCCCGAGGCCAGACCCGTCGCCGTATGCGCGTCGACGGGTGGCGGTGGGCCGGGCGCATCTTCCTCGTTTTCATGCTGCTTTATACGGCGTTGCCGATGATCTGGATGCTGATCACCTCGATCAAATCCGGGTTCGCGGCGACGCAATTCCCGCCGCAATGGTGGCCGGACGAGCCGACCCTCGCCAGCTATCAGAAATTGCTCGATCCGCAGAACAGCGTCGGCCAGGACTTCCTCCGCTTCTTCTGGAACAGCCTGTTCGTGTCGACCGTCACGACAATCCTTTCCGTAATCGTGGCTGTCCCCGCGGCCTACGCTTTTTCGCGCTTCAGTTTCCCCGAACGGAACTTCCTGTTCTTCGCCGTTTTGCTGCGCAACATGTTTCCGGCAGTGATCTTTCTCGTGCCGCTCTTCATCCTGATGCGCGCGATCGGCCTGGTGAACACGCACGGCTCGCTCATTCTCACCTATCTGACCTTCGGGCTGCCGCTGGCGATCTGGCTGCTCAAGGGCTTCTACGACAACATCCCGGTGCAACTCGAGCAGGCGGCGCGCATCGACGGCGCAACGCGGTTCCAGGCCTTCATCCTGATCGTGATGCCGCTCTCGACGCCTGGGATCATCGCCACCGCGATCTATTCCTTCATCGGCGCCTGGAACGAATACATCTACGCCTACACCTTCCTTTCCAAGAACGAGCAATTGACGCTGCCGGTCGGCATCCAGCGCTTCTTCTCGGAAAACACGACGGACTTTCCGGGCCTGATGGCGGCCAGCTTCATGATGAGCGTGCCCGTCGTGGTGCTGTTCCTCGTCCTGCAACGATACTTCGTACGCGCCCTTACAGAAGGCGCGGTCAAGCATTAGGGAGTTGCCAATGGCCCACGTGGTCCTCAAAGATCTCGTCAAGACCTATGGCGGCTTCAAAGCTGTCAACGATGTTTCGCTGACGGTCAATGACGGCGAGTTCGTTGCGCTGGTCGGCCCGTCAGGCTGCGGCAAGACAACCACGCTCAATCTCGTCGCGGGGCTGACCTCGATCACATCGGGCGACATCGTCATCGGAGACCGGGTGGTCAATGATCTCGACCCCAAGGACCGGGACATCGCAATGGTGTTCCAGAACTACGCGCTGTACCCGCAGAAATCGGTCTACAAGAACCTGGCGTTCCCGCTGCAGATGCGCAAACTCTCCAGGGACGAGATCGACAAGAAGGTCAGGGAAGCGGCGCGCGTTCTCGACATGACGCACCTGCTCGAGCGCAAACCGCGGGAACTTTCGGGCGGGCAGCAGCAGCGCGTCGCCCTTGGCCGTGCCCTCGTCCGCGACCCCGCTGTGTTCCTCATGGACGAGCCGCTCTCCAACCTCGACGCCAAACTGCGCGTGCAGATGCGATCCGAGATCAAGCGCTTCCACCAGGACCTCAAGGCAACGATCATCTACGTGACGCACGACCAGCTCGAAGCCGTGACCATGGCCGACAAGATGGCGGTGATGAATGGCGGCTATCTACAGCAATACGATTCACCGGCGCAGGTCTTTGCCCATCCAGTCAACATGTTCGTCGCCAGCTTTATCGGCAGCCCGGCGATGAGTCTCATTCCGCTGGAGGCTTCGACGGCAAACGGCAGCACCGCGCTGACCAGCGCGGAAGGCTGGACGCTTGAGCTGTCGCAACTCAACGCGCGCAAGGTCCAGGGAGCGACCACCAAGAAGGTCGTGCTCGGCGCGCGGCACTCGACGATCAAGCTGCACAAAAGCGCGGTCCCGGGCGCCATTCCGGCCAAGGCCTATACGGTGGAGCCGACCGGAGACGTCACCTTCGTGCAAGCATTCCTGTCGGGCGCCATCGTCAACATCAGCGTGTCGCCCAACGTCGCCGTCAAACCTGATGAGCGGATCTGGCTCGAGTTCGACCAGGAGCGGATGCATCTGTTCGACGGCGAAACTGAAATGGCCCTCAAGGCCGACTGAGACAGGGGATGCGCGTGGAACGCGGGCGTGTATGACTAAGAACCTGAAGATCACCGCGATCAAGCCCTACCCGGTATGGGTGGGAACGCGCAACCAGATGCTCGTCAAGGTCGAGACCGACCAGGGTATCTTCGGCTGGGGCGAAAGCGGCTTGAGCGGTCGCGAGAAAGCCGTAGCCGGCGCGGTCGAGCACTATCGCGAGTTTCTCATCGGCCGCGACCCGATGCATATCGGGCGTATCTGGCAGGAAGTTTATCGCAGCCAATACTTCGAAGGGGGTCGGGTCCTG
This sequence comes from Mesorhizobium sp. B2-6-1, assembly GCF_006440475.1. NCBI lineage: Bacteria > Pseudomonadati > Pseudomonadota > Alphaproteobacteria > Hyphomicrobiales > Phyllobacteriaceae > Mesorhizobium > Mesorhizobium sp. B2-6-1. The sequence goes on along the minus strand of NZ_VFUH01000020.1, from coordinate 18,761 downwards.
CAGGCGGCGATTTCCGCCATGGACATCGCCCTTCATGACATCAAAGGCAAGGCGCTGGGGGTGCCGGTCTACGAGTTGCTTGGCGGCAAGCAGCGCGACCGCGTGCCCACCTTCGCCTCGACCGGAGACGAGGCCGAGGGCGATGTTGCGATCGAACGCGCCCGCGAACTGCGCGCGCAGGGCTGGCAGGCGATCCGCTTCTTCCCCATCGGACAAAGCAGCAAGGACGTCTTCGAGCCGCGTGAATCGATCGGCCCTACCGCGAGCATGCTGAACAAAGCGCGCGAGGCGCTGGGCGATGAGGTGGTGCTCGGCGTCGATTATCATCATCGGCTGTCGGTGGCCGAGGCGGCGAGCTTCTGCAGCAAGCTCGGCCGCGGCGTGCTTGATTTCCTCGAGGAGCCGATACGGGCTGAGACACCGGAGGCGTACGAGTCCCTTCGTACGATGACCGACATCCCCTTTGCCATCGGCGAGGAATTTGCCAGCAAGTGGCAGTTCCTGCCTTACATCGAGCGCGGCATCCACCAGTTCAACCGGCTCGATGTCTGCAATGTCGGCGGGCTCACCGAGGCGATGAAAGTCGCTGGCTGGAGCGAGGCGCACTATGTGGACCTGATGCCGCACAATCCCCTTGGCCCCGTGTGCACGGCCGCAACCGTGCATCTCGCCGCCGCGGTGCCCAACTTCGCGTGGCTCGAGACCAGGATCCCCGAAAGGAAGCTGGGTTTCGACAATTCCGACTTTTTCCCCGTACAGCCAAGGCTCGACGGGACCGATTATCCGGTCAGCGACCTGCCGGGGCTCGGCGTCGAGGTCAATGAAGCGGCGGTCCAGGCGCAGAGTTTCCGTTTCTGGGAAGCGCCACATCTCAAGCGCCGCGACGGCTCTGTCACCAACTGGTAATTCAATTTCAACCGGAGTCCGAAAATGACGCATACTCCCGATATCACGCGGCCGCCCAAGGACCTGATCGACGCGCTAAGGGAGATCGGCGCCGCCACGGTCGCGGGCACACTTGGCCACATGGGCTTTCGCAATCCGCACATGGTCGGCCCGGTGCCGCAGAACCATGGGAAGTCGATCGTCGGGCCGGCACTGACATTGCAGTTCATGCCGCAGAGACCGGACCTCTTCACCGAGGGAGAATATGCCGATCCGGAGACGCAACTTCACAGACATGTGCTCTACCATGCGCAGGAGGGCGACGTGGTCGTCGTCGACGCGCGCGGCGACATGAGCTCCGGTGTCTTCGGCGATATGATGTCGACCTATTTCAAGGGCAGAGGCGGTGCGGGCATCGTCATCGATGGGTGCATGCGGGACCGGCCCAATGTCGAAAAGCTCGACCTGCCTCTTTGGCTGCGCGGCTGGACGCCAAATTATCATGTGCAGACCAGCATCTATCCCAATGCGGTCAACGTTCCGATTGCCTGCGGCGGTGTGACGGTGATCCCCGGCGACATCATCGTCGCCGATGACGACGGGGTGGTGGTGCTTCCCGTCGCAATGGCCCCGAAGGTCATCGAAGAATCCCAGAAACATCACGATTGGGAGGAATTCTCACGAATGAAACTCATGGGGGGCGCGCCGTTGCAACGCTACTATCCACTGCACCCAAGCGCGAACGACGAGTACGAGGCTTGGCGGAAAGCCAACGCCAAACCTTGATAGACAGGATGAGCTGACAGTCGCCAGCGCGCGTCAGCCATTCCCCCTAATTTATCCTGGCGCCGCGCTGTGCGTCGAACAGGTGCGCCTTGCGCATCATCGTCTCCAGCCCGATCTCCTGATCAGGTTTGAATGGCGGCCGATCCCGGCTCTCCGCCCGCTCGTTGACCTAAGCTGGGTTTAATCCCTGGCCACTCCAGACCTGTCCCTGCCGAAAGCTGGCGGCTTTTGCATCGGGAGATACCTGACCGCGCTGGTGGCGACACATTACCGTAACGGAAGCGGTCCTATCATTCATTCGGTGATTTTGGGCGAGGGTCGGGGATCGTCGGCCGGGACCGTCAAAATTAGGGGACCTGATATGGCCACGCAGCTTTGTCACATAGAGACAGCATTCTCGGGAACGGGCTCGGCAATGGCTCCAAAGTTCGCGGAATCATGCGCTTGGGCGAATGCACGAGGCGTAACAATCTATCAGCGTTCAAAAACGGTATGGATCGCGGCCGGCGGCTATCGAGGCCGCGATTTGAAAGTAAAGGGACGGTCGCCTGCCACCGCGCTCGCACTATGGATTGAGGCTGTCCAGTACAGAGGTTCGACATGAGGCTGACCAACGAGGCGTCCAAGGCACGCAAGGAGATCAGCATCCACCGTATCGCCGCCCTGATACCAGCTTAGGATATCGCAGGCCGTCGCCGAAAATCGATCCCCGGCCGAGCTTTGTCCATGCGATCAGCCCGGCCGCTTTGGTCGAGCTGGTTCATCATGAGCCCGCGAGCGCCAGCATGACGCTCGCCCCAAGTGCGGAACGCACCTGGCTCAACATCAAGCGGACGCCCGGAGCTGAAAATTTTACGCGGCCGCGCCTGGCGCCGCGGCTCCGGTCGCGTAAAAATGCTTCTGTCGAAGCTCGAATCAACTCCGCCATCATGTTTTCTCCAGAAGAAACGCCCATATTAAAAACAGGTTGGCGGACCGTTGCCATTCGGGCAGATACCGCTGGAGTTGCGGCGGTGATCCGCACCCGCCAAAACGGTTGGCGCGCCCTGCCGGAACGGTTGGATATCGCGGTCAACACGTAGGGAGAAACACGCGATCGGGTTGCGCTCGGCATGTGTTGATGGTTTGTTGCCGGTCAGCGGAGAACGAGTGATGCGAGAATCCATCGGTCAAGACGAATACGGGTCGACCAGCCCCTTCGATCCGGATGACCTGCCGAATTTGAATGCGATCGGGCCGGCCATGGGTAGCGGCAACGACTTCGAGAGATACGCGGTCGCCGTCATAATCGTGTTCGGCGCCCTGATCATAGGCGGGCTGATGGCCGCGTCGATGACCTTCGGCCACCGCAACGGTTTCCTGTTCGCGCTCGGCGGCGCCACATCGGCCTGGATATCGGGAAACGCGCTTCTGCTCGACCGGCCGCGCATCTACGCACTGTTCGTCGGCATCGCGGCCCTGATGCTGATCGCATCCACCGTCACGCTGATTTCGTGACGGCTTGATCGTCAATTAGAGCGGTCGTTTCACGGAAACTCAGGTCGCCCTGTCTTTTCGTTTTCGGTGCGATTGCGGACGCGGGTTCACGCGCTTGCGGAGTGCGCCAGTCCCATCAGTAGCCGAGCGCCTCGCCGGAAGCGGCGCGGCTGTCGATGGCGCCATTGTAGCGCGCGCCGCCACCCTTCCCGATTTCCGCAAGGCTCTTGCCGCCGACCAGGATGCCCGCCGCCTGGCCCCAGGTCTTGTCGCTGAGATCGAGGTGATAACCCATGCCGGCCAGCAGCCTTTCGGTGTCCGGCGACAGTCCGAACGGCTCGATATAGACCGTGTCGGGCAGCCATTGATGATGGATGCGCGGCGCGTCGATCGCCTCCTGGATGTTCATGCCGTGGTCGATGACGTTGACGATGGCTTCCAGCGTAATGGTGATGATGCGCGAACCGCCGGGGCTGCCGATGACCATGAACGGCTTGCCGTCCTTGGCCACCACGGTCGGGCTCATCGACGACAGCGGCGTCTTCTTCGGCTGGATGGCGTTGGCCTCGCCCTGGACCAGGCCGTAGAGGTTGGGCACGCCGGGCTTCTGGGTGAAATCGTCCATCTCGTTGTTGAGCAGGATACCGGTGCCGTCGGCGACGACGCCGGCGCCAAACGAGCCGTTGAGCGTGTAGGTGACCGCGACCGCGTTGCCGTCCTTGTCGATGATCGAATAGTGGGTCGTCTCCTTGCTCTCGCCGAACCCCTTCGGCATCAGGTCCTGAGAGACGCCGGCCCGGAACGGGTCGATCTTGTCGCGAATGTCCTTGGCGTAGGCCTTGTCCAGCAGTTTCGAGACCGGATTGTCGACGAAATCGGGATCTCCGAGCGCCAAGTTGCGATCGACATAGGCGTGGCGCATGGCTTCGACCATGACATGCACGGTCTCGGCCGAACCGGCGCCAAGATAGGACAGCGGATAGCCTTCCAGCACGTTGAGGATTTCGCAGATGATGACGCCGCCGGAGCTTGGCGGCGGCGAGGAAATGATCTCGTAGCCGCGATAGGAACAGGTCACCGGCTTGAGCTCGCGCACCGCATATTGTTCGAAATCGCCCTTGGCCAGGATACCGCCCTTGGCGCCGCTTGCCTTGACGATGGCATCGGCGATGGCGCCCTTGTAGAAGGCGTCGGGGCCTTTTTCGGAAATCGCCGAGAGCGACGCGGCTAGGTCGGGTTGGACCAGCCGCTCGCCGATGCCATAGGGCTTGCCATCCGGCTTCAGGAATATGGCCGCCGCAGCTGGATCCTTCGCCAGCCTGTCGGCACCTCCGGCAAACGAGGCGGCGTCACCCTGATTGAGGATGAACCCGTCCTTGGCATAGCGAATGGCCGGCGCCATGAGGTCCTGCCGGGACAAGGTGCCGTATTTTTCGCGCGCCATCTCGAAACCGGCGACGGAGCCCGGCACGCCGACGGCGAGGTAGCCGTCGAGGCTGGCGCCTTTCACCGGTTTGCCGTCCTTGTCGAGATACATGGTCTTGGTCGCGGCCAGCGGCGCACGTTCGCGGAAATCGAGGAAGGTCGACTTGCCGTCCTTGAAGCGGACAGTCATGAAGCCGCCGCCGCCGATATTGCCGGCATTGGGATAGACGACGGCGAGCGCATAACCAACGGCGACCGCCGCATCGACGGCGTTGCCGCCCTTCTTCAGGACTTCGACGCCCACCTCCGACGCCAGATGCTGCGCGGTGACAACCATGCCGTTCTCGCCTTTGGCAGGCGCTGGCGAGGCGGCGAAGGCGGCCGCCCATGGCGCGAAAGCGATTGTGAAGGAGAGGCTGACGGCGATCAGCGTGCGGCGAGTGATATGCATGGCGAGGCTCCTGGCGGGGGACGCCTAGGAAACCGTGTTGGGGTGATCGAGTCCACTAACAATTGAGGGAGCACGAGAAAGAGCCCCACCCGGATTGCCATCCGACCTCTTCCCTAGTCTAGTGGAGAGGAGGCTGTCAGCGCTCGCGCCAGTCTCTTCTCCCCAGCGGGGAGAAGGTGGCCGCGAAGCGACCGGATGAGGGGCGGGATCGGCCTCAGACAATGCCACCGCTGCCGCCGGCAACGGCCGGGCGTTCCGCCGCGACCTTGGCGCGGTAGCCTGCCGCCCGGTAAGCGGCGACCGGATCGATGGCGCCGCCGGTGTTCAGCCGCGCCATGGCCAAGATCGGCTCGACATCGGTGCGGTAGGCTGATTTTAGCGTCTGCGTTGCCATCAGCGCGTCATTGCCGTCCTGAAAACCTTCAAGCGCCTTGCGGTCGACCAGCAGCGCCTGCGCGTAGGCGCGCTGCACCTCGACCGCGGACAGCATCAGGCTCTCGATCGGATCGGTGACGTTGTGGCTCTGGTCGAGCATATGCGCCGGATCGAAGCCGTCGGCGCCGGACAGTTCGGCGTCGACCAGTTCGTTGAAGACCAGGAACAGCCGGTAGGGGTCGATCGAACCGGCATCGAGGTCGTCGTCGCCATATTTCGAATCGTTGAAGTGGAAGCCGCCGAGTTTCCTGAACTGGATCAGCCGCGACACGATCATCTCGATGTTGACGTTGGGCGCGTGGTGGCCGAGGTCGACCAGGCAGAACGCCTTGTCGCCGAGTTCCTTGGCAATAATGTAATTGGTGCCCCAATCCTGCACGACGGTGGAATAGAAGGCAGGCTCGTATATCTTGTGTTCGGTAAACAGCTTCCAGTCAGCGGGCAGCCCGACATAGACCTCTTTCATGGCATCGAGATAGCGCTCGAACGCCTTGGCGAAGTTGACCTGGCCGGGGAAGTTCGAGCCGTCGCCGATCCACACCGTCAGCGCCTTCGACCCAAGCGTCTTGCCGATCTCGATGCATTCGAGATTGTGCTCGACCGCTTGCCGGCGCGTTCCGGCATCGGCATGCGAGAGCGAGCCGAATTTGTAGGACAGCTTTTGGTCCCTGGCGTCGGAGAACGTATTGGAGTTCATGGCGTCGAAGCCGAGGCCGAAACGCGAGGCCGCCTGCTTCAGCCGGTTCGGGTCGGCCTTGTCCCAGGGAATGTGCAGCGACACCGTCGGTGTCGCCTGCGTCAATTGCTTGATGACGGCGCAATCCTCGATCTTGTCGAAGATGTCGCGCGGTTCGCCGGCGCCGGGGAAACGGGCAAAGCGCGTGCCGCCGGTACCGACACCCCAGGAGGGGATCGCCACCGCGAATTTCTCGACCTTGTTTCGGATCGCGTCGATGGCGATGCCGCGACGGTCGAGCCGTTCGCCGAGCGAGGCGTAGTCACGCTCGAGGTCGGCCTTGCGCGCCGCGTTGTTTTTTTCGACGACGTCGGCCGAGATGATGGTTTCGGACACTGCTGTTCCTCCCAAATTTCGTTCAGCTGGCGCTGCCCCCATCCGCCTGCCGGCACCTTCTCCCCGTGAATGGGGAGAAGGAGGGCCTAGCGCGTAAAGCTTTGCGCGTTGCCGGCGTCGACATTGACGATGTTGCCGGTCGACTTGGCCGACATGTCGGAGGCGAAGAAATAGATCGCCTCGGCGATGTCCTCGGGAAACACCGAGCGCTTAAGCATCGAGCGCGAGCGGTAATGTTCCTCGAGGTCGTCGGTCGACATCTTGTAGGCGGCGGCGCGCTGTTCCTTCCACTCGCCGGACCAGATCTTGGAACCGCGCAGTACGGCGTCCGGATTGACGACGTTGACCCTGATCTGCGCCTCCGCGCCCTCCAGCGCCAGGCAGCGGGCGAGATGGATCTCGGCGGCCTTGGCGGTGCAATAGGCGGCAGCGTTCGGCGAGGCGGCAAGGCCGTTCTTGGAGGCGACGAAAACGACGTTGCCGCCGATCTTCTGCACCCTGAACAGCCGGAACGCTTCCCGCGAGACCAGGAAATAGCCCGTCGACAGGATGTCCATGTTCTTGTTCCACAGCGCCAGCGTCGTGTCCTCGATCGGCGCCGAGGAGGCGAGGCCGGCGTTGGAGACCAGAATATCGATGCCGCCGAACTCGACCGCCGTTTCGGCGAAGCCGGCGACGACCTGATCCTCCGACGTGACGTTGATGACCACGGGGCGGACAAAATCCTTGCCATAGGCCTTGGCCAGTTCCTCATTGGCGCTGGCAAGTGCTGTCTCGTCGATGTCGGCGAGCACCACGCAGGCGCCTTCGCGCAGCAGCCGGCTCGCCGTCGCGCGGCCGATGCCGCCCGCGCCGCCAGTGACGAGCGCGATCTTGCCGGCAAGAGCCTTGGGCTTCGGCATGCGCTGCAGCTTCAGATCCTCGAGCAGCCAGTATTCGATGTCGAAGGCTTCCTGCGCAGGCAGGCCGACATAGGAGGAGACGGTCGAGGCGCCGCGCATGACGTTGATGGCGTTGACGTAGAACTCCCCCGAAATGCGCGCCGTGGCCTTGTCGCCGGCGAAGGTGAACATGCCGACGCCGGGCATCAGATAGACGACGGCGTTGGGATCGCGGATGGCGGGCGAGTCCGCATGCTTGCAGCTGTCATAATAGGCCTGGTAGCCGACGCGGTATTCGGCAATGTCGTCGGCCAGCCGCGCGATGACGGCATCGACATCGGGCTTGGCCGGATCGAACTCAATGACCAGCGGCCGGATCTTGGTGCGCAGGAAATGGTCCGGGCATGAGGTGCCGAGTGCCGCCAGCGGGCGCAGATCCCTGGAATTGACGAATTCGAGCACGGCGGCGGAATCGTCGAAATGGCCGAGCTTATGACTCTTTTCCGAGATGAGGCCGCGGATCCTCGGCATCAGCTTCGCGGCGATGGCGCGGCGTTCGGCGGCGTCGAGCGACTTGACCGCTTCGCCACCGAAGATCGCGACGCCCTCGGAACGCCGCTCGAACCACTCGATCGCCTGGTTGATCACCGAGATCGTCGTTTCGTAGCATTCCTTCGGGCTTTCGCCCCAGGTGAACAGGCCGTGGCTTTCCAGGATGACGCCCTTGGCGGCTGGATGGTCAAAGCAGAATTTCTCCAGCCACAGGCCGAGTTCGAAGCCCGGCCGCTTCCACGGCAGCCAGCCTATGGCATCGCCGAAGATTTCTTTCGTCAAGGCCTTGGAATCTTTGGCGGCCGCGATGGCGATGATGGCGTCGGGATGCATGTGATCGACATAGGGCTTCGGCACGTAGGCATGCAGCGGCGTGTCGATCGAGGCGGCGCGCGGATTGAGATTGAAGGTGCAATGAGGCAGATAACCCACCATCTCGTCTTCATGCTCGACGCCGCGATAAAGGCCTTTGAGGGCTCGCAATTTGTCCATGTAGAGCGTGGCAAAACCATCAAGCTTGATCGAAGCGCTGTCGCCGCCGGAGCCCTTCACCCACAGCACTTCCACGTCCTGTCCGGTGAGCGGATCCTGTTGCCGGATTTTCGACGATGTGTTGCCGCCGCCGTAATTGGTGACACGCTTGTCGGAGCCGAGCGTGTTCGAACGATAGACCAGAAGCTCGGGATCGCTCATCCCCCTTGCCTTCGCATCATCCCAAAGATTGGCGAGGCGCGAGCCGGAGCGCTTGTCGAGCATGGGTAATCCTCCCTTGAAGCGCGGACGGTGCGCTCCTCTTTTCGTCGGGAATGTCTACGCAAGGCGTGGCTTTGTCAATCACAAACGATCAACATCAATCATATTGCACTGCACAATGAAATTATATGATCGGAAATGATTGACACTGCGCGATTTCTAATGCCAGATGGCCATGCAGGGAGGAACCATGCACGAAAAAGAGCGCCACAGGATCATTCTGTCCGCCGTCCAGGAAAAGCCTGTGGTGACGGTGCAGGAAATGGTCGACCTGACGGAGTCGTCCGAGGCGACGATCCGGCGCGATATCGCGGCCCTGCACGTGCAAAAGCGACTGCGCCGGGTGCGCGGCGGCGCCGAGGCGATCACGCCGCCACAGTTCATCGGCCTTGCCGGCCGGCCTTTTTCCGTCAACGAGACGCTCAACGCCGCGCAGAAGCGGGCGATAGCGCGGGAAGCGGTGGAGCTCTGCAAGGACGGCGAGCCGATCATCATCAACGGCGGCACCACCACCTTCCAGATGGTGCATTTCCTGACCGGCCGCCGCATGCCGATCTTCACCAATTCCTTCCCGATCGCCGAAAGCCTGCTCAAGCACTCCAAGAACACGGTGATGCTGTCCGGCGGCACCATCTACCGCGAGCAGAACATCATCCTGTCGCCCTTCGACAATGACGTGACGCGCAATTTCTACGCGCGCCGCATGTTCATGGGCGCCCAGGGGCTCGGGCCGCTCGGCCTGATGGAAGGCGATCCGCTGTTGATCCAGGCGGAGCAGAAGTTGATCGACCAGGCCGACGAGCTGGTGGTGCTGGTCGATTCCTCGAAATTCCGCAAACGCTCCAGCCTGATCCTGTGCGGCCTGTCGCGCATCGCCACCGTCATCACCGACGACGGCATCGAGGACCGCGAGGCAAAGATGCTCGAAACAGCGGGGGTAACGCTGATCGTCGCCCGCAAGTCGGCAAAGGAAGAATCTTCGCTGCAAGCCTGAGACACCCTCACGCCCGCAGCGGCGATGGAATGCAACGCTCAAGGGAGGAATATTCGATGAGCTTTCTGAAGAAACTGATGGTTACGGCGGCCTTTTCCGCCGCCATGGTCGTGAATGCCGCCTATGCCGAGAACGTCAAGATCGCGCTGGTGGTGAAGTCGCTCGGCAACGGCTTCTTCGACGCCGCCAACAAGGGCGCCGAAGAGGCGGCCAAGGAACTGGGCGATGTCGACATCATCTACACCGGCCCGACCAAGGCGACCGCCGAAGCGCAAATCGAGGTGGTCAATTCACTGATCGCGCAAAAGGTCAACGCTATCGCCATCTCGGCCAATGACGCCGACGCGCTGGTGCCGGTGCTGAAGAAGGCCATGGAGCGCGGCATCACCGTCATCTCCTGGGATTCGGGCGTCGCCAAGGAAGGCCGCCAGCTTCACCTGAACCCGTCCGACACCGGCCTGATCGGCGAGACCATCATCAAGCTCGCCGCCGACTATTTGCCGGAGGGCGGCGACGTCGCCATCCTGTCGGCCTCCTCGACCGCGACCAACCAGAATGCCTGGATCGACGCGGCCAAGAAGGTGCTGCCGGAGAAATTCCCGAAGATCAAGCTCGTCGCCACCGTCTATGGCGACGACGATTCGGCCAAGAGCACCGACGAAGCCAAGGGCCTGCTGAAGTCCTATCCGAACCTCAAGGCGATCATCGCGCCGACCACCGTCGGCGTCGTCGCCGCTGCCCAGGTCGTCACCGATGAGAAGCTGATCGGCAAGGTCAACGTCACCGGCCTCGCGCTGCCGTCGGAGTTCAAGAAGTTCATCGACAACGGCGCTTCACAGGCCGTGGCTCTTTGGAACCCGATCGATCTCGGTTACTCCGCCGTCTACCTCGCCCACGATCTGGCGGTGAAGAAGGAAGAGGCCAAGCCCGGTGCGACGCTGTCGATCGGCCGCGTCGGCAAGGTCACGCTCGACGACACCAATTCGGCTGCGATGGCTCCGCCCTTCCAGTTCGACAAGACCAACATCGAGAAGTTCTCCAAGATCTACTGATCCGGAGCTTCAAGCTGACGCGGCGGGGTTCACGCCCCGCCGCAACTTCAAACGCACCTTGTTTCAGGGCTTGATACGACCATGGACACGACAGCCCAACACGGCACGGTGAAGGATGGGCCCCAGGCCTCCACGCCACGCCTGACGCTGTCCGGCATCTCGAAGAGCTTTCCAGGCGTGCGCGCGCTGCACAATGTCAGCCTGTCGCTCTATCCGGGCCAGGTGACGGCGCTGATCGGGGAAAACGGCGCCGGCAAGTCGACGCTGGTCAAGATCATGACCGGCATCTACCAGCCCGATGCGGGCACGATCAGCATAGACGGGCAGGACGTCACCCTGCCCAGCGCGCACGCCGCCTTCGGCCACGGCGTTACCGCCATCCATCAGGAAACCGTGCTGTTCGACGATCTGACTGTCGCCGAAAACATCTTTCTCGGCCATGCGCCGCGCACCCGCTTTGGCACCATCGACTGGCGCACCATGCGCAGAAATGCGCGCGAAGTGCTCGACACCATGCATGCCCGCCATATCGACGCCGATGCAAGGCTGAAGGACCTCGGCATCGCCAACAAGCATCTCGTTGCCGTGGCGCGGGCCATGTCGATCGACGCGCAGATCGTCATCATGGACGAACCGACGGCCGCCCTTTCGATGAAGGAGATCGAAGAGCTCTTTTTGCTGATCGAGTTCCTCAAGAGCGAAGGCAAGGCGATCCTGTTCATCAGCCACAAGTTCGACGAGATCTACCGCATCGCCGACCGCTACACCGTGTTCCGCGACGGCGAGATGGTCGGCGAAGGGCTGATCAAGGATGCCGCCCAGAGCCAGATCGTGCGCATGATGGTGGGCCGTGCGGTCGATCACATCTTTCCACAGCGCAAGGCCGAGATCGGCGCGCAGGTGCTGTCGGTCTCCGGCCTGTCGCACCCCACCGAATTCAACGACATCGGTTTCGAACTGCACAAGGGCGAGATTCTCGGCTTCTACGGTCTTGTGGGCGCCGGCCGCAGCGAGGTGATGCAGGCGATTTCAGGGATCACTCGCACCTCCGGCGGCACGATCACGCTGGACGGCAAGTCGATCGTGCCGAAATCGGCGGCGGATTCGATCGAGGCCGGCATCGTCTACGTGCCGGAGGAACGCGGCAAGCAAGGCGTGGTGATCGGCCTGCCCATCTTCCAGAATGTTTCTCTCCCGTCGCTGGCACGCACCTCCAAATCCGGCGTGCTGCGGCTGGCGGAGGAATTTTCGCTCGCCCGCTCCTACACCGAGCGGCTCGACCTCAGGGCCTCCTCGCTCAGCCAGGATGTCGGCACGCTGTCGGGCGGCAACCAGCAGAAGATCGTCATTGCCAAATGGCTGGCGACCACGCCCAAGGTCATCATCCTGGACGAGCCGACCAAGGGCATCGACATCGGCTCCAAGGCCGCCGTGCACGGCTTCATGGCCGAGCTGGTGGCGCAAGGCCTGTCGGTTATCATGGTGTCGTCGGAGCTGCCCGAAATCCTCGGCATGTCCGACCGCGTCGTCGTCATGCGCGAGGGCCTTGTCGCGGCCGTCTACGACAACAACGGACTGGACGCCGAGACGCTGGTCCGGACGGCGGCGGGGATCGCGGCATGAAAACTTTGCTGAAATATCGCGAAATCTGGTTGCTGGCGGCCATCGTCGTGCTGATCGGGCTGATCTCGACGCGTTTTCCCGCCTTCGCCGACCCCGGCAATTTGCGCCAGGTGTTCAACGACACCTCGATCCTGATGATCCTGGCGCTCGGGCAGATGGTGGTCATCCTGACCCGTTCGATCGACCTGTCGATGGCGTCGAACCTCTGCTTTACCGGCATGGTGGTGGCGATGCTGAACGCCGCTCACCCGGCGATCCCGATCCCGCTGCTGATCGTCATTGCCCTGGTCGTCGGCCTGGTGCTCGGCGCCATCAACGGCCTTCTGGTGTGGCGGCTGAACATCCCCTCGATCGTGGTGACATTGGGCACGCTGACCATCTATCGCGGTGCCACCTTCGTCATCTCCGGCGGCGCCTGGGTCAATGCCGACAAGATGAGCCCCGAGTTCATCGGCTTCCAACGCGCGGCCTTACTCGGCATTCCGGTGCTGTCCTGGATCGCCATTCTGGTCATCGCGCTGTTCTTCATCCTGATGACGCGCACCGCGCTCGGCCGCTCGATCTATGCCATCGGCGTCAATCCTACGGCGTCGGTTTATGCCGGCATCGATGTCGGGCGGACGAAATTCATCGTCTTCTGCATCTCCGGCATGATCGGCGGGCTCGCCGGCTATCTCTGGATCTCACGCTACGTGATCGCCTCGGTCGAGGTCGCCAATGGCTACGAGCTCAACATCATCGCCGCTTGCGTCATCGGCGGCATCTCGATTGCCGGCGGCATCGGTTCGGTCGGGGGCGCGGTGTTGGGGGCGCTGTTCCTGGGCATCATCTCCAACGCGCTGCCGGTCATCAACATCTCGCCCTTCTGGCAGATGGCGATTTCGGGCAGCGCCATCATCCTCGCCGTCGTGCTCAACGCGCGCGGCGAACGCCAGCAGGGCCGCATCATCCTGAGAAAAATGGAGGCGGCATGAGCGACGTCCCTGCCCCGCGCCACATTCCGGACCGGCTCGACAAGCCGTTTCGTTCGGCGATCTTTTCCTGGGAAGCGCTGCTGGTCGTGGTGGCCCTCGCCATCTTCGCCATCAACAGCTTCGCCTCGCCCTATTTCCTCGACCCCTATTCGCTGTCGGACCTGACCTTCAACTTCACCGAGAAGGGCCTGATCGCCTTCGCCATGGCGCTGCTGATCATTTCGGGCGAGATCGACCTGTCGGTCGCCGCCATCATCGCGCTGGCCTCGACCATGATGGGCATGGCGGTGCAGGCCGGCGCCGGAACGCCGGTGCTGGTGGCGATCGGCATCGTCGTCGGGCTCGGCTGCGGCGCCTTCAACGGCCTGCTGGTCACGAGGCTTGGCCTGCCCTCGATCGTCGTCACCATCGGCACGATGAGCCTGTTTCGAGGCATCGCCTTCATCATCCTCGGCGACCAGGCCTACAAGGGTTATCCCGAGAGCTTCGCCTTCTTCGGCCAGGGTTACGTCCGGTGGGTGGTGTCGTTCGAATTGGTGCTCTTTCTCATCGCCGCCGTCGTCTACTGGTTCGTGCTGCACCGCACGAGTTTCGGCCGCCGCGTCTTCGCCATCGGCAACAATCCGGTCGCGGCACAGTTTTCCGGCGTGCGTGTCGGCCGCATCAAGTTCATCCTGTTCTGCCTGACCGGGCTGATGTCCGGCATCGCCTCTGTGCTGATCACCTCCCGGCTCGGTTCGACCCGTCCCTCGATCGCGCAGGGCTATGAGCTGGAAGTCATCACCATGGTGGTGCTTGGCGGCGTCAGCATCCTTGGCGGCGCAGGCAGCATTGTCGGCGTCGTGCTCGCCGCCTTCATCATGGGGCTGGTGACCTTCGGGCTCGGCCTGCTCAACGTGCCCGGCATCGTCATGTCGATCTTCATCGGCCTGCTCCTGATCATCGTCATCGCGCTGCCGATCGTCTGGCGGCGGCTGCGCGGGGGACACTGATGGCCGAAAAATACGCGTTCAAGATGATGCTCAAGCCCGGCATGAAGGCGGAATACAAGAAGCGTCACGACGAGATATGGCCATCGCTGGTCGCGCTGTTGAAGCAGGCCGGGGTTTCCGACTATTCCATCCATCTCGACGAGGAGACCAACATCCTGTTCGGCGTGCTGTGGCGGCGGGACGACCATGGCATGGCCGACCTGCCGAAGCATCCGGTGATGCAGCGCTGGTGGGCAGACATGGCCGACCTCATGGAGACCAGGCCTGACAATGAGCCGGTGGCCGTGCCCCTGGAAACCATGTTCCACATGGCATGAGTGCCCCGCGCCACATCGCCGTCATCGACATCGGCAAGACCAACGCCAAGGTGGCGCTGGTCGACCTCGCCACGCTGCGCGAGGTCTCGCTGCGCCGAGTGGCGAACGCGCCGGTGCGGCAAGCCCGCTACCCGCATCACGACGTCGAGGCGCTGTGGGCCTTCATCCTCGACAGTCTTGCCGATCTCAACCGCGAACAGACCATCGACGCCGTTTCGATCACTACCCATGGCGCGACGGGCGCTCTGGTTGAGGCCTCCGGCGAACTGGTGTTGCCCGTGCTCGACTACGAATTCGACGGCCCCGAGGAACTCGCGGCCGAGTATGACGCGATCCGTCCGCCCTTCGCTGAAACCGGCACGCCGCGGCTGCCGCTCGGCCTCAATCTCGGCGCGCAATTCTTCTGGCAGCAGAAGCGCTTTCCGACGGAATTCGCCAGGGCAACGGCGATGTTGATGTATCCCCAATATTGGGCGCTGCGGCTGACCGGCATCGCCGCCAACGAGGTGACCTCGCTCGGCTGCCACACCGATCTGTGGAACCCGTGGAAAGCGGATTTTTCGGCAATGATCGACCGCCTCGGTTGGCGCGCGTTGATGGCGCCGGTGCGGCCGGCAAGGGACCGGCTCGGCCCGCTCCTGCCGGCGCTTGCCGAGCGAACGGGGCTCGATCCGCAGACGCCCGTGTTCTGCGGCCTGCACGATTCCAACGCCTCGCTGCTGCCGCATCTTCTCGCCGACGCGCCGCCTTTCAGCGTCGTCTCGACCGGCACCTGGGTGGTGTCGATGTCGGTCAGCGGCAGATCGGTGGCGCTCGACCCGGCGCGTGATACGCTGGTCAACGTCAACGCGCTGGGCGATCCCGTGCCATCGGCGCGCTTCATGGGCGGCCGCGAATTTTCCGTGCTGACGGATGATCAGCCGGAGAACTCGACCGAAGACGATGTCGGGGCCGTGCTGGCAAAAAGGACGCTGCTGCTGCCATCGACACAACAGGGGTCGGGACCGTTCCCGCATCATGCGGCGGCGTGGCTCAACGCTGACGGCATGAACAGCGGCCAGCGCTTTGCCGCCATCTCTTTCTATCTGGCGCTGATGACGGCGACCTGCCTCGATCTGATCGGCGCCGACGGCCCGACCATTGTCGAAGGCCCTTTCGCCCGCAACCGGCTCTTTGTCGGCATGCTGGCGGCGGCGACCGCCAGAAGCGTCGTCGCCTCCGAAGCCGCGACCGGCACCAGCATCGGCGCCGCGTTGCTGGCATCGGACAAGGCTGAGGCGCATGGCAAGGGTTTGAGACAAGAACCGCCGGTCGACCCCGCCTTGACGGATTATGCAAGCACCTGGCGTGCGGCGGTCGAAGGGCGGGGCTAACTACGGATCCGCTTGCCTAGTCTTCATAGACCAGCCCCTGTGGATCGATTTCGGGCTTTCGGCCGGCGACGAGGTCGGCGAGGAATTTGCCCGAGCCGCAGGCCATGGTCCATCCGACATGGCCGTGGCCGGTGTCGAGATAGAGATTTTTGTAGCGGGCCCGGCCGATGACCGGCACGGAATTGGGCATCATCGGCCGCAGGCCCGCCCAGAACATGGCCTTCTTCTCGTCGAAGGCGCCAGGGAAAAGATCCTTGCCGGTGCTGATGATGGTATTGAAGTCAGCGGGCTTGAAGCTTCGGTCAAAGCCGGTGAACTCGGCCGTCGAGGACATCCGCAAGCGGTTGCCCAGCCTGGAATAGCCGATCAGCCGGTCCTCGTCGGCGCCGCCCATGGTCGGCCCCTTGCTTTCGTCCTCCAGGGGAATCGTCGCCGTATAGCCTTTCACTGGATAGACCGGCAGGTCGATGCCGTAGCGGCGGCCGAGCAGGCCGCTTTCCGGGCCCATTGCGATGACAACCACATCGCCGGCCACCGGGCCTGACGAGGTGATGACGGCCCGCACCCTGTCGCCTTCGATATCGAAACCTTCGACCGTGGTGCCGAACCGGAACTCGGCGCCAAGCCTCTCGGTCGCATAGGCGGCGAGCCTGTCGACAAACAGTTTGGAATCGCCAGTCTGGTCAGTGGGCGAATAAACCCCGCCGGCTATCTTGTCCTTCACCCCGGCAAGCCCCGGCTCCAGTTCGACCAGCCGGTCGCGCCCGACGATCTCGATCGGCAAGCCATGCTCGGCAAGATAGCGATAATTGTCGGTCCCGGTGTCGAGACTCTTCTGCGAGCGGAAGAAGTAGAGGATGCCCTTCTTGCGCTCGTCATAGTGGATGCCGGTCGCCTCCGACAGCGCATTGATGCAGTCGCGCGAATAGAGCGCGAGCCGCAGCTTGACGTCGGTGTTGGCGCGCAGGCGCGCCACCGTGCACTGGCGCAGGAAGCGCAGGCTCCAGGCGAGAAAATAGGGATCGAAGCGCAGTCGCACCTTGATGCCGAGATCGTGGTTGTAGAGCCCGCGCAGGAAGGTCTTCAGCGCCGCCGGGGAAGCCCAGGCGGTGGCATCGCCCGGCGACACCAGCCCGGCATTCGACTGGCTGGTGCCCCGCGCCGGCGCCGGATGACGCTCGATGACGGTGACCTCATGGCCGTCGCTCGCCAGATAGTAGGCGGCCGCCGTGCCGACGACGCCGGCCCCGAGCACCGTTATCTTCATGTCGTCCCCCCAAAAAAGGTCGAACCGGGCAGCGCGCTTCCGCACCCTCCGCGAACGCTTCCATAGCGCTTCGCGGAGCGGCTTGCGAGCCCTTGGGAAAACCCGCTCAACCGCGTGCGGAATTCTTCCCCGTCAGGATACGCTCCCAGGCGAGCGCATCTGCAACGATCTGGTCGAGATCGTCGCGTTGCGGCGTCCAGCCGAGTTCCGTCCGGGCGAGATCGGAATTGGCAACCACCGCGGCGGCGTCACCGGGGCGGCGCTCGCCCGTCCTGACCTCGAAATCATGGCCGAAGGCGCGGCGCACGCTCTCGATCACCTCCAGCACCGAGTAGCCGTGGCTGTAGCCGCAATTGGCGACGAGGCTCGCGCCCCCGGCGCGCAGCCGCTCAAGGGCCAGGCGATGCGCCGCGGCCAGGTCGCTGACATGGATATAATCGCGCATGCAGGTGCCGTCGGGCGTCGGATAATCGGTGCCGTACACCTGCATGAACGGCCGCTTGCCGAGCGCCGTCTCGCAAGCGACCTTGATCAGATGCGTGGCGCCCGGCGTCGACTGGCCGGTGCGCCCCCTGGGATCGGCGCCCGCGACGTTGAAATAGCGCAGCGCCGTGTAGCGCAGGCCATGCGCGATCGCCGCATCGCGCAGCATCCATTCGCTCATCAGCTTGGAGAGGCCGTAGGGCGATTCCGGCGTCAGGCTGGCATCCTCGCGCACCGGTTCCAGCCCAGCGCCGCCATAGACGGCGGCGGTCGAGGAGAAGATGAAGTTCGGTACGCCCTCGCGCACCGCCGTTTCGATCAGCGTGCGCGTCTTGCAGGTGTTGTTCTCGTAGTAGCCGAGCGGATCGGCGACGGATTCGGGAACGACGATCGAGCCCGCGAAATGGATGATCGCGTCGACATTGTTGTCGCGGATGATGGAGCCGACCAATTCCTTGTCGGCGACGTCGCCGACGACCAGCTTTGCCTCCGGTGCCACCGCCCATTCGAAACCGGTCGAAAGCCGGTCGAGAACGACCACGCTTTCGCCCGCATCCAGCAATTCCCAGACCATATGGCTGCCGATATAGCCGGCGCCGCCTGTCACCAAAACCGTCATTCCGCGTCCTCGCATTCAAGATCTATCGGAAACTGTCTCAACACCCGCTCTACTGGAAAGCCCGCCCTATGACCAATAAAACCCTGCGTAACCGACTTGGCCGGCATATGGCATCATGTCGAAACAAAAGCGCCCTACAGGCCGTTATCGCCAGGAAATAGGCCATGATCCGCCCCTCGTTAGGAACAGGTGCGGGGCGTGGCATTTTGACCAAAACGGGCCGGTGGACGGCCAATCGGGCAATGATTATGATCCAGCCCAAAACTGGGAAGCCGACATGAATTATCAGCGGTTCTTCGAGGACGCGATCGACCAGCTCCATGCGGAACGACGCTACCGCGTCTTTGCCGA